>NZ_CP017448.1:2669182-3016408 GCF_001753165.1 Acidihalobacter aeolianus | reverse complement strand
CGCTGGCGGCCGACGCCGGGCAATTCGTCCGCCAGCAGTATCTGTAGATAGCATACGGCGCACTCCTCGATGTCGCTGCCGCCCGCGTCGGTATGCAGGCGACTGCGCCGGGCTTCGTCCATGCACACGGCATGGGCGAATTCGTGCAGCAGGGAGTGCACCGGGGTGTCTCCGCGCACCAAAACCTCGCGACCGACGAGGCCGGCCTCGGGCGCGCCCCAATAGCTGCCGGGAATCGGCGCTGTGTCATCAAGGAGGACCAGGGATAAGCCGTAACGTGCGATCAGATCCGTCAGCGTGTTCAGTGGCAGATCATGGACTTGCAGGCAGCTTTCTGGGCCGGAAGAGTTCATGCGTCGGGTCCGGCGAGGCGGTTGCGCTGTGGCGGCGTGCGATAACGTTCCGGGCAGGCTTCGGGGTGTTGCGCGCACCAGTCTCTGGCCATGTCCGCATAGCGGCGGGATCGCGTGCTGAGATAGAACCTCGCCTGTGCCCAATGTGTGACCGGGGGTGCGCCGTTGGCGGTCACGACAGCCGTCTGCATGGCGGCGAGAATGACATTGGCGGCTAGCCTGCGTTCGAGCGTCGTGATTCGCTGCCAGGCTGCCGGTAGGAAATACAGACGGAGCAGATCCAGGCGCTGGCACAGCAGCATACGTACCACGTTACGTAGGGTCCGGTCGGCCTCGTCCCAGCCCTGCACGAGGTCCGATTCGACCAGTTTGAGGATTTCATCCTGTCCCTTGGGCGTGAGCATGGAGTGCCGCTTGCGTCGCTTGGGGTAGACTTGCCGCCGCGGTCGTCTTCCGACCACGGCCCATCCACAGTGTCAGGGGAGTACGTGCGGGATGCAAGTTGTCCGAGGGAAAAGAATCATCAATGTCATGCGTGGCTGCCTCAGCGAGATTTCGGCGACGCTCAAGGAATTGCGTGCCCGGCTCACGGCGACAGGTGACATGGATGCTTCCCGCAACGGCATGCTGTTCTCCCTGGACATGAATCTGGCGTCGATGCACATGCTCGGTCTCAAGCTGATGGAGGCAGAGCAGGCCGGCGAACTGGATCTGAGCGGGGCCGAGCGGGTCATACTGGGCATGGCCGGTAGCTTCATGGAAGAGCCGGTCAGCCGCTTGATAGACGACGCGCTGGAAGGCTTTGCCGTGCCAGACGAACGGGTGGTGCGCGAACTGGAAGGTAGCGGGCATCGCCCTCACTGACACCTCAGGATTTTCGCGCGATCCATTCGGCGGGGGTATACGCCTTGATTGTGAGCGCATGGATCGCTCCGCTGGCGATGTGCTCATTAACGGTGGCAAACACCAGTTGATGTTCCTTGACCGGGCTGAGACCTTCGAAGGCCTCACTAACGACGACAGCCTCGAACTTGCTCCCATCTCCGCTGACGGAAGCCTCGCTGCCAGGAATGCCTTGTTCAATCAGTGTCCTGATGGTTTCAGGGGTCATTGCATCCTCGATGTTTATGTGCGCGGCAAAGCTTACACCAGCCGACCGGCACTGCAAGCCGGAGGCTTACCAGCGCGCTTTATCCCAGCGTTCGGGGTTGGCCCAGTGGCGCGAGTTCAGCCAGTCCGGGGTGCGTTTGTAGTCGTACAGGTCGAAGTGATACAGGGCGAGGCTGCTAGGGTAGCTTGCAAGCGGACGCAGACCTAAAGCCAGCATGGAAGGCGTCGGCCAGCGCTCGCTGGACGCGAGGCAGTACAGCGTTTCGGCGTAGAGGTCGCGCAGACCAGCGATCAGTCGTCTGCCATCATCGGATGACAGGTCATCCAGGCCGTCTGCCAGCAGGGCTAGAGCATAGCGTCGTTGCGGCGGGTTTGAGAGCAGCGATTGTGCAGTCTGCGCTGTGCTTCCGTCATGCACTTGCAGGCGTTCCGCAAGCGGGTGACCGGCCGGTGCTATCAGTAAAGTAGCTCCGGACGGAGCAGAAAGGGCCAGGCGTTCGAGGTCATCTAGCGGGTCGGTCATGGGGCTACCTCGGGGCTGTGCGCAGCGAAGGACGATGGCGCATCAGGTATACTCGCGCCGGACAGGATTATTGTCAGGGGAGCGCACGGTAATGCAAAAGGTTGATGATCTGGTCCAGTTTCTCAGCGAGCATGGGTTGTGCGCATCGCTGACGACCAAGGAGGTCGAAAAGATCCTGGAGTTCACCGAAGAGGTCTATCTCGATCGCGGTGAGGTGGTGATGGAGGTCGGCGAGGTTGGCGAGGCGCTGTTCTTCGTGGTCGAGGGTGAAATCGTCCTGCTCTACGATACGGGTACGATGGAAACCGAGGTCGGGCGCCGCCGTCAGGGTGAGCTGATGGGCGAGATGTCCTTCTTCGACCGTAAGCCGCGTCTGACCCGGATGCGCGCTACCCGCAACAGCACGCGTCTGCTCAAGCTGTCGCGGCCCATGTACGAGCGCATGCGCGTCGAGCAGCCCTTCATCACCGTGAACTTCCTGGAGTACGCAATCGTCAGTCTCGATCATCTGATCCGGGAAATGAGTACCGACGTGGCCGTGCTCACCGACTACTATTTCGCGCCGGGCAAGAAATAATAGGACGGTTGGTTCAGGGCGACTCGGGAGCGGTCCGCGCCCGGGCGACGAATGCGCGCAATTCGTCGCCGAGCATTTCGGCGCGCCAGCCGCGCATCACCGGAAGGTCCGTTTCGCCCGTCGCTGCACGCTCGATTTCACGCCGGGTGGCCAGCATGGCGGGAGCGATGTTCGCGCTTTCGGACGCCCGTCTCAGCATCTCCATCAGCCGTTCCGCCAGTATGCTTTGGGCGTCGTCGAGTTGCGGTCGTGCCGGCAGCTCGGGCCATGCCTCGCGTGGTTGCGCCCGGGCACGTGCGGCGGCCTCGATCAGCGCCGCGCCGTGTCGGCGCAATGTCGACGGCGGCAGATTGCGTATCTTTCCCAGTGCTTCCGGCGTGTCCGGCATGTGCCGTGCAATGTCGAGCAGGGGCTCGTCGGCGAGTATCCAGCGGCGTGGCCGGTCGGCGCGGCTTGCTTCGGTCTCGCGCCAGGCTGCCAGTGCCCTGGCAGCGCCGAGCTGCGCGCCCTGCAGGCGATACACGCCCTTGAGCCTGAGCCAGGCATCCTGCGGATCGGTTTCGTAGGTGCTCGGCTCGCCGAGCCGGCGGCATTCGTCCTCGAACCAGGCCTGTCGACCGCGCGCCTCGAGGGCGTCGCGCTGTATGGCGTAGATTTCGCCGAGGTAACGCACGTCGTCCGCCGCGTAATGCAGCTGCGCGGGCGCCAATGGACGGCGCGACCAGTCCGTGCGCGCATGCCCCTTGTCCAGTTCGATGCCCAGCTGGTCGGCGACCAGGCGACCGTAGCCGATCTGATCCGCCGGTCCGAGCAGCGCGGCGGCGATCTGGGTGTCGAAGACCGGCATGGGGATCCTGCCCCAGAGCTGGTGCAGGATTTCCAGGTCCTGACGGGCGGCGTGCAGAATCTTGACGATAGCGGGATCGAGCAACAGCTGTTGCAGCGGAGCGAGGTCGGCCAGCGCGAGCGGATCGATGCAGGCGACGATGCCGGGCGCTGAGATCTGGAGCAGGCAGAGTCGCGCGCGGTAGGTCTTCTCGCGCAGGAATTCGGTATCGAGCGCGACCCAGGGCGTTCCGCTCAGACGTGCCGTCAGCGCACCCAGCGCCTCGGGCGTGTCGACGTAAAGATCGTCTGCCCGTGCGGCGCGCGTCCCGGCGGAGGATCCGGCATCCATCGTGTTCAGTCCGGTTTGGTATTGGCGAAATCCGCCAATTGCTCCGGCGTGGCCTCGCGCTGGTATCGGGTCTTCCATTCGGCGTAGGGCATGCCGTAGACGATTTCGCGCGCCGCTTCGTAATCGATTTCCTGTCCGCGTTCGGCAGCCGCGGCACCGTACCATTTGGACAGGCAGTTGCGGCAGAAACCGGCCAGATTCATGAGGTCGATGTTTTGCACGTCGCTGCGTTCGCGCAAGTGCTCGACGAGGCGGCGGAATACCGCGGCCTCGATCTCGATGCGGGTTTGTTCGTCCATGGTGTCTCCGGTCTGTGCGGCGCTCAGCCGGTGAGCTGCAGGCGCCGTCGAATGTGTCTTAACAGCAGATAGATCAGGGGCCACAGCAGCATGCTGGTGAGCACGGGCAGCCAATATACGCGCTGGTCGGGGGCATGGCCGGTGATGCCGTAGACCCAGAGCAGCAGTATACGGTAGACCACGAGCATCACGCCGACCGCGATGGCCTGCTGCCAGAGGGGGTACACGCGGACGCGCTGATGCGCGCGGATGCTCAGGTAGGCGACTACCGTCAGGCCGAGGGCGTGCTGTCCCAGCAGCGACCCTGTGAGTACATCGAGCAGCAGCCCGGTAATCCAGGCGACGCCGAGGCCCACGCGGCGCGGCAGGGCCATGCTCCAGTAGATGACGGTCATCGCGACCCATTCGGGCCGGAGGATCGCCAGGGCCGTGGGTAGGGCGATAACGCTCAGCGTTAGGGCGATCACCAGCGTCAGAACGATACCCGTATTGCGCTTGAGGGGGGATGTCACCGCGGTTTTCCGGCGGATTTATGGGGTGTCGTTTCGGGTGGTCTGTGCGGTGGGCGATACCAGAGCAGGAGCACTTCGCGGTGCCGATCAAGCTGTGCGGTCGGGTGGCAGAGCACCTTGGCGAAGGGGTCGCCGGGTTCGCGCAGCACCTGGCTGACGCGACAGACCGGGTAACGCGGGGGGAAGCGTTCGCCGAGTCCCGAGGTGGCCAGCAGATCGCCGACCTTGATGTCGGCATTGGCCGGCGCGCTGCGCACGTCGAGTGCGTCGGGCTGGCCGGTGCCGATGGCCAGGAGACGCAATCCGCTGCGCGTGTCGATCACCGGTACCGCGCTGCTCGGATCGGCGATCAGCAACACCTCGGCATTGAACGGACCGACCTGAATCACCTGACCCATCAGGCCGGTGGCGTCGATCACCGGCTGGCCCAGGTAAACGTCGTCGCGGCTGCCTTGGTTGATCAGCTCGCGCTGGCTGTAGGGGTCGAGGTCGATGGAAACCAGCCGGGCGATCTTGACCTTTTCGGTGGTGTGTTCGGAGGCGTTGAGCAGTTCCCGCAGATGCATGTTCTCGCTCAGCAGTGCCTGGTATTTCTGTAGCCGTGCCTGCAGCAGAAGGTTCTCCTGCTGCAGGGCGCGGTTGCTTTCGATCAGCTGCGTGTGGCTGCTGAAGGACTCACCCAGCCAGTGGCCGGCGCGGCTGGGCAGGTTGGCCAGGATCTGCAGGGGATAGACGACATATTCTAGGGCACTACGCGCCTCGCGCAGTGCCGTCAGCCGCTGGTCGGCGGTCATCAGGACGACGGACAGGACGACCAGCAGCACCAGCTTGAGGTGCAGTGCGGGGCCTAGGTTGAACAGTGGCTGCTTGATGCCTGACGCTCCCCGTCTGCAGGCGTGTTAGACCCTTTACTCTACGGCGAGGAAATCCGCGCCGTGCTCGTCGATCATCTCCAGTACGCGTCCGCCGCCGCGCGCCACGCAGGTCAGGGGGTCGTCGGCGATGACTACCGGTGCACCGGTTTCTTCCATGATCAGGCGATCGAGATCGTGCAGCAGCGCGCCGCCGCCGGTGAGCACGATGCCGCGTTCGGCGACATCGGCGCCGAGTTCGGGCGGGGTCTGCTCAAGCGCCGTCTTGACCGCGCCGACGATGCCGAACAGGGGTTCCTGCAGTGCCTCGAGGATCTCGTTGCTGTTGAGAGTGAAGCTGCGCGGCACACCTTCGGCCAGATTGCGGCCCTTGATCTCGATTTCGCGCAACTCGCGGCCGGGGTAGGCGGAGCCGATCTCGAACTTGATGCGTTCCGCGGTGGCCTCGCCGATCAGCATGCCGTAGTTGCGGCGCACGTAGTTGACGATGGCCTCGTCGAACTTGTCGCCGCCGATGCGTACCGAGGCGGAATACACGATGCCGTTAAGCGAGAGCACGGCGACCTCCGAGGTGCCGCCGCCGATGTCGAGCACCATTGCACCCTTGGGTTCGTCCACCGGGATGCCGGCACCGATGGCCGCGGCCATCGGTTCCTCGATCAGGAACACCTTGCGTGCACCTGCCCCTGAGACCGATTCGCGGATCGCGCGACGCTCGACCTGGGTGGCACCGCAGGGTACGCAGACCACAACGCGTGGGCTGGGACGGAACCAGCGGTTCTGATGCACCTTGCGGATGAAATGCTGAAGCATCTTCTCCGTGGTGGTGAAGTCTGCGATGACGCCGTCCTTCAGCGGACGGATGGCGGTGATGTTCGCAGGCGTGCGGCCAAGCATCTTCTTCGCATCCATGCCCACGGCCTCGACCGAGCGCATGCCGCCATTGCGGTCCTGACGGATGGCGACCACGGAGGGTTCGTTCAACACGATGCCCTTGCCGCGCATGTAGATGAGGGTATTGGCTGTGCCCAGGTCGATCGATAGGTCGTTGGAAAGGAAACCGAACATTGAATAGAGGCAGGTCGTTGAGGGGCGGGATCGGAATCGCGGTACTCTATCAATAGGGTGGGTTTTGGGCAAGGCGGGTTTGTGGTAGTTTTCGGCGTCTTGCCCACAGCACTTCAATCCGTTCGTGAGGTCACTCCATCATGTCCCTTACTTCTGACGAGGTCGGGCGAATCGCTCATCTGGCACGGCTGGCGCTCGACACCGACGCGGTCGAGGCTTATGCGCAGGACCTGTCCTCGATACTCGACTTCGTCGAGCAGCTAGAGGCCGCGCCTACCGAAGGCGTCGAACCGATGGCGCATCCGCAGGACGCGACTCAGCGCTTGCGCCCCGACGAGGTCACCGAGCCCGATGCTCGCGAGCGCTTCCAGGCCATCGCGCCGGCCGTCGAGGCCGGTCTGTATCTGGTGCCCAAGGTCATCGAGTAAGCCCGTAAATCCCACGGAATTCGCATGCACACGAAAACCATCGCAGCACTGTCCCGGGCGCTGGCCGCGGGCGAGATCAGCAGCATCGAGCTGACACGCCTGTACCTCGATCGCATCCGGCAACACCGCGACGGCCTCAACGCCGTCATCACCGTCACCGAGGAACAGGCGCTGGCCCAGGCCGCGGAGGCCGACGCACGCATCGCCGCCGGCACGGCCGGCCCGCTGACCGGCATCCCGCTGCTGCACAAGGACCTCTTCTGCACCGACGGCGTGCGCACCTCCTGCGGTTCGCGCATGCTCGACAACTTCGTCGCCCCGTATAATGCCACCGTGGTCGAGCGTCTGCGCGATGCCGGCATGGTGATGCTCGGCAAGGCCAACATGGATGAGTTCGCCATGGGCTCGTCGAACGAGAACAGCCATTACGGCCCCGCGCGCAACCCCTGGGACAGCGACCGCATTCCGGGCGGTTCCTCGGGCGGTTCGGCTGCTGCCGTGGCCGCGCGCCTTGTGCCGGCGGCGACCGGTACCGACACCGGCGGCTCCATCCGCCAGCCCGCTTCGATGTGCGGCGTCACCGGCATCAAGCCAACCTACGGACGCGTGTCGCGCTGGGGCATGGTCGCCTTCGCCTCGAGCCTCGACCAGGCCGGCCCGTTCGCGGCCACGGCCGAGGACTGCGCGCTGCTGCTCGGCGCGATGGCCGGTTTCGATCCGCGCGACTCCACCTGCATCGACCGCCCGGTACCCGATTACGCGGCCGCTCTCGACGCCGATCTCGCGGGCCTGCGCATCGGCCTGCCCAAGGAGTATTTCGGCGAAGGGCTGGATGCCGGCGTGGCGGCGGCGATCGAGGCCGCGGTCGAGGTGTTCCGCGGGCTCGGCGCCGAGGTGCGTGAAGTCAGCCTGCCGAACACGCATCTGGCGGTGCCGGCCTATTACGTGGTCGCGCCGGCGGAATGCTCGTCGAATCTGTCGCGCTTCGACGGCGTGCGCTTCGGCCACCGCTGCGAGAACCCGAAGGACCTTACCGATCTCTACGAGCGCTCGCGCGGCGAGGGCTTCGGCGACGAGGTCAAGCGGCGCATCATGGTCGGCACCTACGCACTCTCGGCCGGCTACTACGACGCCTACTACCTCAAGGCGCAGAAGGTGCGCCGGCTGATCAGCGAGGACTACCGCCGCGCCTTCGAATCGGTCGACCTGATTCTCGGCCCGACCAGCCCGAGCACGGCTTTTCGCATCGGCGAGAAGGTGGACGACCCGGTGAGCATGTACCTGTCCGACATCTACACCATCGCGGTGAATCTCGCCGGGCTCCCGGGCATGTCCGTACCCGCCGGCTTCGCCGACGGCCTGCCGGTGGGCCTGCAGATCGTGGGCAACTACTTCGAGGAAGGGCGCATGCTCAACGCGGCGCATCGCTTCCAGCAGGCCACCGACTGGCACACCCGTATCCCGCACGGCTTCGCATGAGCCGCAGACACCGCACTTTCAGGTAACGACGCTATGGAATGGGAAGTCGTCATCGGGCTGGAAATCCACGCCCAGCTCGCCACCCGCAGCAAGATCTTCTCCGGCGCGGCCACCGCCTACGGCGCGGCCCCCAACACCCAGGCCTGCGCCGTCGATCTCGGCCTGCCCGGCGTGCTGCCGGTGCTCAACGCCGAGGCGGTGCGCATGGCCGCCAAGTTCGGGCTCGCCATCGGCGCCAGCGTGGCCGAACGCTCGGTGTTCGCGCGCAAGAATTACTTCTACCCCGATCTGCCCAAGGGCTACCAGATCTCGCAATACGAACTGCCCGTGGTCAGCCGGGGGCAGGTCGAGATCGAGCTGGACGACGGCGAGACCAAGACCGTCGGCGTGACCCGCGCGCACCTCGAGGAGGACGCCGGCAAGTCGCTGCACGAGGACTTCGCCAACGCCACCGGCATCGACCTCAATCGTGCCGGCACCCCGCTCTTGGAAATCGTCTCCGAACCGGACATGCGTTCGGCCAAGGAGGCGGTCGCCTACATGAAGAAAATCCACACCCTGGTGCGCTACCTCGGCATCTGCGATGGCAACATGCAGGAAGGTTCCTTTCGCTGCGACGCCAACGTCTCCGTGCGGCCCAAGGGGCAGCGCGAGTTCGGCACGCGCACCGAAACCAAGAACCTCAACTCCTTCCGCTACGTCGAACGCGCGATCAACCACGAGATCGAGCGCCAGATCGACATCATCGAGGGGGGCGGTTCAGTGGTGCAGGAAACGCGTCTGTACGACCCGAACAAGGACGAGACGCGCTCCATGCGTTCCAAGGAAGAGGCGAACGACTACCGCTACTTCCCTGACCCGGACCTGCTGCCGCTGGTCATCGATCCCGCCTTCCTGGAATCCGTGCGCGAGGCGCTGCCCGAGCTGCCGGACGAGAAGAAGCACCGCTTCATGACCCATCACGGCCTGTCCGCCTACGATGCCGGCGTGCTCACCGCCAGCCGCGAACTGGCCGACTACTACGAGGACGTGGTCGAGGCCTGCGGCGGCCATGCCAAGCTGGCGGCCAACTGGGTGATGGGCGATTTCTCCGCCTTCCTCAACAAGGACAACCGCGAGATTGCCGACAGCCCGGTCAGCGCGGCCATGCTCGGCGGCTTGCTGGCACGCATCGAGGATAACACCATCTCCGGCAAGATCGCGAAGGAGGTGTTCGAGGCGATGTGGGCCGGCGAAGGCGACGCCGATGCGGTGATCGAGGCGCGCGGGCTCAAGCAGATCACCGATACCTCGGCCATCGAGGCGATCATCGACGAGATCATCGCCGCCAACCCGGCGCAGGTGGAACAGTACCGCGGCGGCAAGGACAAGCTGTTCGGCTTCTTCGTCGGCCAGGCGATGAAGGCCACCCAGGGCAAGGCCAACCCGCAGCAGCTCAACGAGCTACTCAAGCGTAAGCTGGCGGGCTGACCCCACATCACACGAGCGCCGCGCCGCCTAGCCGCGGCACGGGAACGCTACGACCATGACCGAACGCGACAGCCTGCACCGATTCCTGATCGAGCGCACCCACGTGCGCGGCGAATGGGTCCACCTCGACGCCACCTGGCAGGCGCTGCGCGAGCGCGCCGAGTATCCCGCGCCCGTGAGCGGGCTGCTCGGCGAGGCGCTGGCCGCCACCGCGCTGCTCTCGGCGACCATTAAATTCAGCGGTTCGCTGACCCTGCAGATCAAGGGCGACGGGCACGTGTCCATGCTGGTGACCCAGGCGCAGGTCGGCCGCGCGCGCAGCGGCGAGGCCGAGGGCCACGGGCGGCGCACGCTGCGCGGACTGGCGCACTGGCAGGGTGAACCGGTGCCCGGCCCGCTGGAATCGCTGTGCGGGCGCGGCCATCTCGCACTGACCATCGACCCGGGCCAGGGCGGCGAGCGCTACCAGGGCATCGTCGCGCTGGAAGGCGCGGGTCTCGGCGATGCGCTGCGTGACTACTTCGACCGCTCCGAGCAGCTGCCCACGCGCCTGTGGCTGGCGGCCGGGGAGCACGGCGTGGCCGGGCTGCTGCTGCAGGCGCTGCCCGGCGACGTGCCGGATGCCGATGCCTGGGAGCGCACCGTGGCCCTGGCCGAGACCGTCACCGCCGAGGAACTGCTGAGCCTGCCGGTGGAGGATCTGCTGCATCGGCTGTACCACGAAGAGGACGTGCGCCTGTTCGAGCGTGAGCCGGTCGGTTTCCACTGCAGCTGCTCGCGCGAGCGCGTGGTCGGGATGCTGCGCGGGCTGGGTCGGGAGGAGGTCGAGGACATCCTTGCCGAACAGGGACGGGTCGACGTCGACTGCGAATTCTGCGGTGCGCACTACGGCTTCGATGCGGTCGACGCGGCGGCGATCTTCTCGGCCGCAGGCCAGCCGCCGGTACCGCGCACCGAGCACTGAGCGCCGGCGTCAGTCGGCGGCGTGCCGGCTCCCACACACCGGGCACTGCGGATCGCGCCGCAGCCGGATGCTGCGCCATTCCATCCTCAGGCCGTCGAGCAGCAGCACCCTGCCGCACAGGCTTTCGCCGACGTCGGCAAGCAGCTTGAGCGCCTCCACGGCCTGGATGGTGCCGATCATGCCGACCACGGGCGCGAGGATGCCGCGGTTGCTGCAGGTGTCGTCCTCGTCCGTGCCCTCGGGGTATAGGCAGCGATAGCAGGGGCTGTCCTCGCGCCGCGGGTCGAACACGCTGACCTGTCCGTCGAAGCGGATGGCGGCGCCGGACACCAGCGGGGTGCCGGTATCCACGCACAGCCGGTTGAGCAGGTCGCGGGCCTCGAAGTTGTCGGTGCAGTCGAGCACCACGTCAACCGCCACGATTTCCGCCCGCAGGGTCTCCTCGGACAGGCGCTCACGCAGCCGGCGTATCTGTATTTCCGGGTTGAGGGCGAGCGCCGCGTCGGCCGCCGAGTCCGCCTTGGCGCGGCCGATGTCGGCCGTGCGGTGGGCGATCTGGCGCTGCAGGTTGGAACCGTCAACGGTGTCGAAGTCGGCAAGCGAGAGACGGCCGACCCCGGCGGCGGCGAGATACATCGCGGCCGGCGAACCCAGCCCGCCGAGCCCGACCACGAGCGCACTCGATTCGAGCAGCCGCAACTGGCCGGGATAGCCGAGCTCCTTGAGCATGATGTGGCGGCTGTAGCGCAGCAGCTGGTCGTCGTCCATCTCTTGGCAAGCAGGCGTGGTCGGGCCGCCGATGCTACACCGGCGGCAGGCGGCGGGTCACGCCGGGCGGCGCGCTTCGCTGACCCGCTCGCGGTTTTCCAGGTCGCGCAGCGTGGCCACCTCGACCAGGCCGGCATCCTCGAGCAGCGCCCGCACCGCCGCGCCCTGGTCGAAGCCGTGTTCCAGCAGCAGCCAGCCGCCCGGGCGCAGCCTGGACGGCGCGTCGGCGACGATCCGCCGGATCGCGTCGAGCCCGTCAGGCCCCGAGGCAAGCGCCGCGGGCGGTTCGGCCGGCAGGTCGCCGCGCGTCAGATGGGGATCGCCCTCGGCGATATACGGCGGGTTGGACACGATCAGGTCGTAGCGTGCGTCCGCCGGCAGCGCGTCCAGCCAGTCGCCGGCGCGGAACTCGACCGGCAGGTTCAGACGCCGGGCGTTGCCGCGGGCGATCTCGAGCGCCGTCTCCGAACGGTCGGTGGCGACGATGTGCGCATCCGGACGCTCGCTTGCCAGCGCCAGCGCGATCGCCCCGGAGCCGGTGCCGAGGTCCGCGAGGCACGCCGTGTGTTCCGCAGGCAGGCGGCTCAGCGCCTGCTCGACCAGTCGTTCGGTCTGTGGGCGGGGGATCAGCACGCCGGGTGCGACGTGCAGGTGCAAGGACCAGAATTCGCGTTCCCCGGTGAGATAGGCGAGCGGCGTGCCGCGCAGACGCCTTGCGAGCAGGTCCTCGAAGGCGGTTTGCGTGTCGTCGCCGAGGATGCGTTCGGGCCAGGCGTGCAGATGGCTGCGGTCGCGTCCGAGCACATGCGCCAGCAGCAGTTCGGCCTCGAGCCGCGGGCTGTCCGCGATGGGTGCGAGCCTGCGGGCGGCATCGGCGAGGGCCGCGTCATAGCGGACGCCCGGTGCCACCTCAGTCGTCCAGGCCGAGCGCGGTGAGCTGGTCCGCCTGGTGCTCGCTGATCAGCGGTTCGATGACCTCGTCGAGCTGGCCGGCCAGAATCGCGTCGAGCTTGTACAGGGTCAGGTTGATGCGGTGGTCGGTGACCCGTCCCTGCGGAAAGTTGTAGGTGCGGATGCGCTCGGAGCGGTCGCCGCTGCCGACCAGGCTCTTGCGCGTGGCGGCCTGCTCGGCGGCCTGCTTGCTGCGCTCGGTTTCCAGCAAGCGGGCGGCGAGCAGGCTCATCGCGCGGGCGCGGTTTTTGTGCTGCGAGCGCTCGTCCTGGCATTCGACCACGATGCCGCTGGGCAGGTGGGTGATGCGGATGGCCGAGTCGGTCTTGTTGACGTGCTGCCCGCCGGCCCCGGAGGCGCGGAAGGTGTCGACGCGCAGGTCGGCCGGGTTGATCTCCTGCGCCTGCACCTCGTCCACCTCCGGCATCACCGCCACCGTAGCCGCCGAGGTGTGGATGCGGCCCTGGGACTCGGTTGCCGGCACGCGCTGCACGCGATGGGCGCCCGATTCAAACTTGAGCCGCGAGTACACGCCCTGGCCGATGATGCGCGCGATGATCTCCTTGTAGCCGCCGTGTTCGCCCGGGTTCTCGCTGAGAATCTCGACGCGCCAGCCCTGCAGTTCGGCGTAGCGGCTGTACATGCGGAACAGGTCGCCGGCGAACAGCGCCGCCTCGTCGCCGCCGGTGCCGGCACGGATTTCCAGAAAGCAGTTGCTGGTGTCGTAGGGATCGGCTGGCACCAGGTGATACTTGAGCTGCTGCTCCAGGCTGCCGACCCTGTCCTCGGCGGAGTGGATTTCCTCGCGCGCCATTTCGCGCATCGCTGGATCGGGTTCGGAGAGCAGGCCGCGCGCGGCCTCGAGATCGTCGAGGGCGGCGTGATAGCGGCGGTAGTCGGCCACCAGCGGTTCGAGTTGGGCGTACTCGATGGAAAGCTGGCGGAAGCGTTCCTGCGCGTGGATGATTTCGGGCTCCGCGAGCAGGGCGGCGATCTCGGCGTGACGCTCGGTCAACGCGCGCAGTTTCTGGTCGATGCTGGGTTTCACGGTTTGGGCTTTTCGCTGATCAGCCGCGGCAGCTTGAGGAGTTCGCAGGCGGCGCCGATCAGTTCGGTGCGGCCCTCGCGCGCGGCCTGGTGCAGGCTGGTCGTGGGTTCGTGGATGAGTTTGTTGGTCAGGGTCTCGGCCAGAAATTCCAGCACTTCATCGGGCGGGCGCCCCTGGGAGAGCTGGCGGCGCGCCTTGACCAGCACGTCCTGGCGGGCGCGTTCGGCGCGGTCGCGATAGCTGCGGATCAGTTCGACCGCATCCTGGGCGCGCAGCCAGCCCATGAAGTGTTCGGTCTGGACGTCGACGATCTCTTCGGCCTCGACCGCCGCCTCCTGACGCGAGGCCAGGTTCTGGGCGACGACCTCCTGCAGGTCGTCCACGGTGTAGAGATACACGTCGTTGAGCTCGGCGACCTCGCTTTCGATGTCGCGCGGCACCGCGAGATCGACCATGAACACCGGTTTGTGCCGGCGCTGGCGGATGGCGCGTTCGACCGCACCCTTGCCGAGAATCGGTACTGGGCTCGCGGTGGACGAAATGACGATGTCGGCCTCGTGCAGCACCTGGCCGATGTCGGCGAGGGTGATCGCGCGGGCGCCGAACTCGCGTGCCAGCGCCTCGGCGCGCTCGGGGGTGCGGTTGGCTACGGTCAGGTCGACCAGGCCGGCGCCGCGCAGGTGGCGTGCCACCAGCTCGATGGTTTCACCGGCGCCGATCAGGAGCGCGCGCTGACGGGTGATGTCGCCGAAGATCTGTCGTCCGAGGGTGACGGCGGCAAAGGCGACGGATACCGCGCTGCTGCCGATGGCGGTGTCCGTGCGCACGTGCTTGGCGACCGCGAAGGCATGCTGAAACAGCCGGCGCAGCATCTTGCCCAGCGTGCCTTGTTCCGCAGCCGCGGAATAGGCGGTCTTGAGTTGTCCGAGGATTTGCGGCTCGCCGATCACCAGCGAATCGAGCCCGCTGGCGACGCGGATGGCATGGCGTACGGCCTCGATGTCGGTCAGTTCGTAGACGAAGGGTCGCAGGTCGCTGCCGCTGAGATGGTGGTAGTCGCCCAGCCAGCGGACGATGTCGGTCTCGAGTGGCGGCGCGTGCAGGCTGCAGTACAGCTCCGTGCGGTTGCAGGTCGAGAGAATGGCGGCCTCGTCCAACCCGGGTAGGCGTGCCAGCTCGCGCAGGGCGTCGCTCATCTGTTCCGGCGCGAATACGACTTTCTCACGCACGCTGACGGGAGCTGTCTTGTGATTGATCCCGATCGTGATGAGCGACATAGAAGCAGGCAGAGTTTGCAAACAAAAAATTCTGCTGCATGGATCAGACGATTACAAGCGGCACGAGGGTGCGGCGCGACGACGTTCGAACCGTTATGATGTTGCGAATCTGGCGCGGCCAGTTAATGGAGCGACGAATGAAGCAAGCGTGGGTCTTGGGGGCGATCCTGGCCGGCCTCCTGTTGAGTGGCTGTGCGACCGTGCAGGGGCCTGCGGCGAAAGAAGGGAATCCGTCATTCTCGCAGGTCGCCGGACCCTTCAAGCCTGCGCCGTCCACCCTGGCCATGTCCGACGTCCTCGCCGCCGAAATGGCTGGACAGTCGGGGCATAACAAGACAGCGCTTGAGTATTACCGCAAGGCGATGCGCGAGTATGCGGACCCATCGCTCGCGCAGCGCACGATGGAAGTGGCGACCTATCTGCATGACGATGCGGTGGCGCTCGAGGCGGCGCAGCGCTGGGCGGAGCTTGCTCCGCACAATCCCAATGCACAGCAGGCGCTAGGCATCCTCTATGCGCGTCGCGGCAAGCTCGACCGTGCGGCTCTGCATCTAAGCCGTTACGTCAGCGACAGCGGGCAACCTGCCGGCCGGGCATTACTACTGGTCGGCGCGGTACTGGCGCAGACGGTTCCGGCTGCGAACGCGTTGCCGGTGATGCGCCGACTGATCGGCGATTACCCTCGTGAGCCGAACGCACAGTTGGCTTACGGTGCACTGGCGTTGCAGCTGGGTGCACCGACCACGGCCCTGGATGCGGCCAACAAGGCGTTGGGGCTGCAGCCGGACATGAGTCAGGCCTTGAGCCTCAAGGCGCAGGCCTACCTGTCGCTCGGGCATCCCCAGCGTGCGCTCGACATTCTCAATGATGCCTTGAGTCGTGCACCTGACAGCGCACCACTTCATCTGGCCTATGCGCGAGTGCTGGTGAGTGCCAAGGAATATGCCGGTGCGCGCCGTGAATTCCGTTGGCTGCTCAAGCGCGATCCGAAGAACCCACAGGTACTGTATACCCTGGGGCTGCTCGATTTCGAGCTTAAGCGCGATGGTGAGGCCCGGCGCTATCTGCAGCAGGTGGCGCAGTCCGGGTATCACGTCTCCGCTGCGGAATATTTCCTCGGTCGGATTGCCGAGCGTAGCGGGGATATGGAAGCGGCGCTCGACGCTTATTCAAACGTGAACGCCGGCCAGTACCTGTTCGACGCCCAGGTGCGCATCGCCTACATCCTCGCTCGGCAGGGCGACCTCGACCAGGCGCGTCAGTATCTGAGCGAACTGCGAGCGAGCGTGTCGGACCAGGCCCAAAAGATCCAGCTGTACCTGGTGGAAGGCGATTTGCTGCAGAATGCCGACGACACGCCGACGGCGCTCAAGATGTATGACCATGCCCTGCGCAAATACCCTAACGAACCGCGCCTGCTGTATGCCCGTGCCTTGGTGGCCGACGGGATGGGCGACCTGGGACAGGCAGAGGCCGATCTGACGCGGCTTATTCAGATCAATCCTAAGGATGCGGCAGCGCTCAACGCCTTGGGCTACACACTGGCCGACCATACCCAGCGCTACGCCGAGGCCTTGGGTTATATCCAGCGTGCGCTCGCGCTCAAGCCCAAGGATCCGGCTATTCTCGACAGCATGGGGTGGGTGCAATACAAGCTCAAGCATTACGCAGTCGCGAAGCAGTATCTTGAACGTGCCTATGCACAATTTCCCGATCCCGAGGTGGCGAGCCATCTGATTCAGACGCTGATGGCGCTGGGTGAACGCGATGCCGCCGAGGACCTGCTGGGCAAGGCGCTCAAGGCCAGTCCAGGCGACCGCAGCCTGACGGCGGTGAAGCGCCGCCTCGGGCTTTGACGGTGCGGCTACGCGCCGCGGCCACCCTGGCCGCGCTGATGAGTCTTGCCGGTTGTGCCACGCTTCCGCCGGCGCCGCCGGGTGCGGCCGAGGCGGCCTGGCATCGTCACGAGGCGGCCGTGCTGGCGCAGACGCCGTGGTCCCTGGACGGCAACTTCGGCCTGCGCATCGGGCATCGAGGTTGGAGCGCGGGACTGCGCTGGGTGCAGACCGGGGATCGCTTCCACATCGATATCTACGACCCGCTCGGACGTACGGTGGCGGTGCTGACCGGCAAGCCGGGCGACGTCACCCTCGCCGATAGCAGCGGTAGAGCCTACCGCGCGGCTTCCGCAGCCGAACTGATGCAGCATGCCCTCGGCTGGTCGCTGCCGGTCGGTGGACTGCGCTACTGGGTGCGTGGCGTTCCGGTGGCCAACGCCCCCGTGCAGTCGCGGCAGCTCGATGCGAACGGGCGCCTGCGCGTACTGCAGCAAAGCGGCTGGTATATCCGTTATTCGGATTACGACTACGACACGGCCAATGCGCGACCGACGCGGATGATCATGACGCACGGCGATGTGCGTCTGGTGCTGGTGGTCAACCAATGGGGCAAGGGTTAATGACGCCGGCGGAGGAAAATGCCTGGCCGGCGCCGGCTAAGCTCAATCTGTTTCTGCACATCGTCGGACGGCGCGACGACGGCTACCACCTGCTGCAGACGGTGTTTCAGTTTCTGGATTATGGCGATCGCCTGTGGTTCGAATCGGCGCCCGCGGGCATGGTCGCCCGCGAAGGCGGGCCAGCGGGTGTCGCGGAGTTGGATGACCTCAGCGTACGGGCGGCCCGGACCTTGTTGCAGGTGACGGGCCTGCGCGAGGGCGTGCGCCTGTGCCTGGACAAACGGCTCCCGGCCGGCGGCGGTCTTGGTGGCGGCAGTTCCGACGCGGCCACCGTGCTCCTCGTGCTCAATCGGCTATGGCGCGCCGGGCTGTCGCAGGACGATCTCGCAGAGCTGGGGCTCATGCTGGGGGCGGACGTGCCGGTGTTCGTGAGAGGTACGGCGGCCTGGGCCGAGGGTGTGGGCGAGCGACTCGAACCCCTGCCCGATCTCCCCGAGCCGTGGTACGCGGTGGTCAAGCCACCGGTGTCCATCGCCACCGCAGATTTGTTCGCCGACCCTAAATTGACACGGGATTGCCCGCCTATCACAATACGCGACTTTCTTTTGGGCCAGGCTGGCAACGTTTTCGAACCGGTGGTACGCGCGCGCTACCCCGAGGTGGCGCAGGCATTGGAGCGGTTGTCCGCCCATGCGCCCGCCCGCCTGACCGGAACCGGTGCCTGTGCGTTCGCGGCCTTCGCCGATGCGGATTCGGCGCGGGGCGCGCTGCGCGACTTGCCCGAGGGATGGCATGGGTTCGCGGCACGGGGCTGCAATCTGTCCCCCGTGCATGCGCGCCTGGGGGCAACGCCCGCGTTTTGAGTGGCCGCCGATGGGCGGTGGAGTACAGAGTTACCCGAGTATTTGACGATTTTCTTGGGCCGTCGCCAAGCGGTAAGGCACCGGGTTTTGATCCCGGCATTCCCAGGTTCGAATCCTGGCGGCCCAGCCAGACATCACTGAAGAGCAGCCGTCGCCGTGTCTGTATCCGAAACCAGCAGGATGATGGTCTTTTCCGGCAATGCCAATCCGAGGCTGGCGGAGAAGGTCGTGCAACACCTCAACATACCGCTGGGCAAGGCCCTGGTGGGGCGTTTCAGCGACGGCGAAATTCAGGTCGAGATTCTTGAGAACGTCCGCGGCAAGGATGTGTTCATCATCCAGCCGACCTGTCGGCCGACCAACGACAACCTGATGGAACTGCTCATCATGGTCGATGCGCTGCGCCGCGCCTCGGCCTGGCGCATCACCACGGTGATCCCCTACATGGGCTATGCGCGGCAGGATCGACGGGTGCGCTCGGCGCGCGTGCCGATCTCCGCCAAGGTGGTGGCGAATATGCTGACCGTAGCGGGTGCCAACCGCATCCTGACGGTCGATTTGCACGCCGATCAGGTACAGGGCTTCTTCGACGTGCCGGTGGACAACATCTACGCCTCGCCGGTACTGCTCGGCGATGTCTGGCGCCAGAAGTACGACAACCTGATCGTGGTGTCGCCGGACGTCGGAGGTGTGGTGCGCGCGCGCGCGATCGCCAAGCGCCTGGACGACGCAGAGCTGGCGATCATCGACAAACGCCGGCCGCGCGCCAATGTTTCGCAGGTGATGCACATCATCGGCGACGTCGAAGACCGCACCTGCCTGATTGTCGACGACATGGTCGATACGGCCGGGACACTGTGCAAGGCGGCCGAGGCGCTCAAGCAACACGGTGCGGCCCGCGTAATCGCCTATGCGACGCACGCGGTGCTATCCGGGCCGGCGATCGACAATGTGAGCGCCTCCGAGTTAGACGAGCTGGTGGTCACCGATTCGATCCCGCTCACCGCCGAGGCAGAAGCCTGCAGCAAGATCCGTCAACTCAGCGTGGCGGGCGTGCTTGCAGAGACGATTCATCGCATCAACCGCGAGGAGTCGGTCAGCACGCTGTTCATGGATTAACGGCCTTGTGGCCGCAGCTCGGTGGGGCAGTTTTCCCGCCGCAACATGCCTCTGGTCGCGGAGGCAGGAGGCCGCCCTGCGGGGCGGCCGTTTATCTCAAGTAAGTTAAGTGGAGTGATTTTCAATGAGCGTTCAATTCGAACTTGTCGCCACTCGGCGCGACGACCAGGGGAAGGGTGCGAGCCGCCGCCTGCGTCGCACCGGTCAGGTGCCCGGCATCATCTACGGTGGTGAAAAGCCGCCGATGTCCATCAGCGTCGAAGCCCGCGTGCTGAACAAACAGCTGGAGAACGAGGCGTTCTATTCGCACGTACTGACGGTCTCCGTCGACGGCAGCGAGGAAAAGGCCGTGCTGCGCGATCTGCAGCGCCATCCTGCACAGCCCATGATCCTGCACTTCGACCTGATGCGGGTTAACGAAGACACGCCGGTGCGCGTGCACGTGCCGCTGCATTACCTCAACGAGGCGATCGCCCCGGGCGTCAAGACCGGCGGTGGCATGATCAATCACCACCTCGTCGAGGTCGAGATCACCTGCCTGCCCAAGGATCTGCCGGAATTCATCGAGGTCGATCTGGGCGGCATGGAACTCAACGACTCGATCCATCTGTCCGAACTTAAACTGCCAGCCGGCGTAAGCCTGGTCGAGCTGAGCCACGGCGAAGGCCATGATCAGGCCGTGGTCGCGATCCACCCCCAGCGGGTCGGCGGCGCCGACGCTGCGGAGGGCGAATCCTCTGCCGGTGAGGGCGAGGGCGAGGAAGCCTGAAGACGGTGACCGGGTATGTCCGAGCCGCTTAGCCTGATCGTCGGCCTGGGCAATCCCGGCGAAAAGTACGACCAGACCCGGCACAACGCCGGGTTCTGGTTCGTCGACGAGGTGCTGCGTCGCCACGGCGGCTCGTTGCGCGCGGAAAGCCGGTTTTCCGGCGAGGTCGGGCGTACCAGCATCGACGGTCAGGATATCTGGCTGCTCAAGCCGACCACCTTCATGAACCGTAGCGGACAGTCGGTGGCCGCACTTGCGGCGTTCTACAAGATCCCTCTGCAACGGATTCTGGTGGCTCACGACGAGATCGACCTGTCGGTGGGCGATGCGCGCTTCAAGTTTTCAGGCGGTCACGGCGGCCACAACGGACTGCGCGATATCTTCTCCCACCTCGGGCGCGACTTCTGGCGGGCGCGTATCGGCGTGGGGCATCCGGGGCATCGCGACCAGGTCATCGACTACGTCCTCGGCCGCCCGGGCAAGGACGAGGCGGAGCGCATCGCGCGCGCCATCGACGTTGCCGTCGACACGCTACCGCCGCTGGCGGCCGGTCTCGGCGAGCGTGCCATGCAGGCGCTGCATTCGCGCTGAGCCTTCCACTACCAACAGGACCAATATCATGGGCTTCAAGTGCGGCATCGTAGGGCTGCCGAATGTCGGCAAATCGACCCTGTTCAATGCGCTGACCAAGGCCGGCATTCAGGCCGAGAACTATCCCTTCTGTACCATCGACCCGAATGTCGGCGTGGTGGCGATGCCCGACCCGCGCCTGGCCGAACTGGCTGCCATCGTATCCCCTGAGCGCGTGATCCCCACAAGCATGGAGTTCGTGGACATCGCCGGTCTGGTCGCCGGCGCCTCGCAGGGTGAAGGCCTTGGCAACCAGTTCCTCGCGCATATCCGAGAAACCGAGGCGATCGCCCACGTGGTGCGCTGCTTCGAGAACGACGACGTCATCCACGTCTCGGGCAAGGTCGATCCCATCGACGATATCGACGTCATCAATACCGAACTTGTCCTGGCCGACATGGATACCGTCAGCCGTGCCGCGCAGCGCGCGGCGCGCAATGCCAAGTCCGGCAACAAGCAGGCCGTGGCGCAGGTCGCGGTGCTCGAGCGCCTGCAGCAGCATCTCGATGCGGGCAATCCGGCGCGCACGCTGGGTTTGTCCGAGGACGAGGCGGAACTGCTCGACGAACTGCACCTGATCACCCTCAAACCGACGCTCTACGTCGCCAACGTCACCGAGGACGGTTTCGAGAACAATCCCATGCTCGAGCGCGTACGCGAGCGTGCGGCGGCGGAGGGTGCCGAGGTGGTGCCCGTATGCGCGGCGATCGAGGCGGAAATCGCCCAGCTCGACGAGGCCGACAAGGCCGACTTCCTGGCCGAGATGGGATTGACCGAGCCGGGCCTGGACCGCGTGATCCGGGCCGGCTATCGTCTGCTCGGGCTGCAGACCTACTTCACCGCCGGCGTCAAGGAAGTGCGTGCCTGGACCATCACCGCTGGCTCGACCGCGCCGCAGGCCGCGGGCCGTATCCACACCGACTTCGAAAAGGGCTTCATTCGCGCCGAGGTCATCGGCTATGACGACTTTGTCGCCTGCCGCGGCGAACAGGGCGCCAAGGACGCGGGCAAGTGGCGACTGGAGGGCAAGGACTACGTCATGCACGAAGGCGACGTCGTCCATTTCCGTTTCAACGTATAGCACGCCGGTCTCAGACTTGACATGGCGGGAGCGCTTGAACAAAATTCCCGCCTTTCCGCCTAAGGCTATGTAGCTCAGCTGGTTAGAGCACAGCACTCATAATGCTGGGGTCGGTGGTTCGAATCCACCCATAGCCACCATCTAACGGCCGCCCGGCCGGGTCTTTTTCCTGTAGTTTGTGTCTGCATCAGTATTGCAGCTGAGGTGCTTGTTGGTCGCGTTCGCGATCATGTCACGATGACTCCTAATTCAATCGGTTCTTCGGAGTGCTAATGCGCGGGCCCGGCATGGTTTGCCCGGGTCCGCGTTTTTCCCTCTTTGCTAGTTCGGCCTTCAGTTATCGTTGCTACGTACGCCTACGAATGCGGCCCAGGTGATGAATATCAGGACGAGGGTCAGGGTTCCGGTACCGATGGCGCCGGTCGTGATGCCGGTGGATAGCAGAACGCCTGTCGAGATGGCAAGGCCGATGATGATCAGAAAAACGATTACCGTAGTGATAAGTGGCATGACGAATCCTCCTTCCAGGTAGGTGTGCCCCTTGGCAATGAGGCAATCAGATTCGCTGCTGGGGCTGTTTCGGCCGTCGCTACGGCCTTAGTCAAACGACGCCTTGTACAGATTGGCGCCGTCTTGAGTATAGACGCCCTTTATACGTGGGTAAGTTCCCGCCGATGGGCGGAGTGTGGGCGGTCAACCGGGTGGCTGTAGGGCCATGATGAGCTGGGCTAGGCGTTCCGCTTGCGCTGTGGTGGCGAGCCCGCCGGGCATGGCGCGGTATCCTGACCATTTGCCGGTAGCACCGTTGACGATCGAGGTGGTCAAGGCGTTTGCGGCGCCTTCGCTCCCTGCATAGCGACGCGCGATGTCCTCAAATGATGGGCCGGTGCCAGGCTTAGAGATGGCGTGGCAGGCGAAACAGGTCAGGTGTTGGGCGTCGACATACTCGATCAAAGGCCGTGCGTCGGGAGGTGATGTCGCCTGAGTGGGTGCCGTGCCAGATCCCATCATGCCTTGCCCCATCATGTGGGTCGACATGCCCTGCATGGGGCGGCCCATACTGTCCGCGAGCACCGGGGCAGTGGTTGCAACGATGCCAAAACACAGCGCTGCGACGACGTTTCGCTGCAGGGCGGGGAGGATGTGGTTTCGCATGTTGGCGGCCTTGGGATCAGCGTGTATGCAGCGAGCATAGTCTACTGCTGCAGCCACGTAGCTCCTCTCGGCTCAGAAGATTCCGCCCATCCACAGGAACAGGCCGATGACGCCGGCACTAAAGAATGTTGTGACGATGGCGAGATCGATTTCGCGCTGAAGATGCTCGGGCCACTCGCCCTCCGATTTTTGCAGTGGTGTCTCAATAGCGGTGGCCGGCTGAGGTTTGGGGAGCGTTTCGAGAAGCAGGCGTTCGGCCATGACCTGATCGGTCTGTGGCGAAAGCTGGGTGTTGCTTGCAGGCTTTGCGGCTGCTTCCTGAGCCTGCGGTTGTGTCGGGTTGTCGGTCATCGCTCGTCTCCATGTCGCTGTTGCTGCGGGAACCTGCTCGGCCAATGGTGCGTCGGCAGATGCGGCCCCCTAACCATTATTATCTATACGGGTTTGACGGTTGACGACAGTCGAGGTTCCGTTTCTGCACTCACTTCGGGCGTGCGCCCCAGAAAATCCTTGAGGAAGGCGATGAACCGTTGGGCCGCCCGCGAGGGCTGGTTCGCGGTCAGCAGAGTCAGCTGTCTGCGCAGTGCGGGGCTCAACGGGATGCCGACGACGTGCGAGCTTTCGTGACGCAACGCGAGACTGGAAAGAAAGCCGATGCCAAGGCCCTGGCGGGCCGCCTCGGTCACGGCGGCGACCCCGGCCAGCGTCATGCTGATCCTCGGAACGATGCCGGCGTTGGCAAATGCGGCCTCGACCATTTCGCGGGTGCCCGATCCTGCCTCGCGCAAGATGATCGGTTCGCGTGCTACGTCCGCGAGCTTGAGCGAGCGCCGCTTGGCCAGGCGGTGTCCGCTCGGCACGACCGCGACGATGGTGTCGCTGCCCAAGGGCTGCGCGGAAAAGCGGTCTGCGGCATGTGTGCGTGCTATGGGGCCTTCGATCAGGCCGATGTCGCAGCTGCCGAGGTGTTCGAGCACGGACTGGCTGTTGTGGCTTTCCAGGATGATCTCGATCTGCGGCGCCAGGGTGCGGAATTCGGCCAGCGCTGCGGGCAAGATGTAGGCGCCGAGCGTCTGACTCGCGGCGATGCGCACGCGCCCTGAATCCGCCGAAACCAGTGCCTGGGCGAAGGTTTCGGCATCCTGCAGGGCGTCGGCCAGGGCCCGTGCATGATGGTAGAGCTGTTCGCCGACGCTGGTCAGGGCGATGCCGCGCCCCTGGCGACGGTAGAGCGGTTCGCCGATCAGTGCCTGCAGCTGGCGCAACTGATTCGACACCGCTGGTTGGGTGAGGTGCAGCGCGCGCGCCGCGGCACCGATGCCGCCTTCGCGCACGACCTGGGCAAACGTGATGAGTTGATCCGGGTTGATCCGCATGGTGGTCGCTCTTAGATTTTTTTTAGTGATATTAAAAGCAACAAAATATAATTATTAAAAATATGTCGTCAAGATTACAGTGTCGCTCGTGCCAATTCGGAGCCCGTCAGGGCGCCCTTTCGGGAGGATTCAATGACACGAGCGCAGCGCAGCCTCAAGGACATCATTCGCCATTTCACGCCGAACTGGTTCACCATGAACATGGGTACCGGGATCCTGTTTCTGAGCCTGCACGAGAGCTACCCGTCGGCGCTGCCGGGACAGGATGTGCTCACCCGCGGCCTGTGGTTGTTCGACATGGTGCTGTACCTGATATTCACGGCCCTGTTGTTGTCGCGCTTCGTCCTGTTTCCCGACACCCTCGGACGTCTGCTGCGTCATCCCGTGCAGTCGATGTTCCTCGGTGCGATTCCGATGGGACTGGTGCCCATCCTCGACGGCTGGCTGCTGTTCGGCGGGCAGATCTTCGGCCATGCGGCCGTGGTGCTCGCCGAAACGCTGTGGTGGACGGATGCGTTCCTGGCCGTGCTGTTCGGCTGGCTGGTGCCGTATTTCATGTTCACCCAGCAGGAGCACCTGCTCGAACGCATGACTGCGGTGTGGCTGCTGCCCATCGTGTCCGCCGAGGTGACGGCGGCCGCCGGCGGTCTGTTGGCGCGACACCTGCCGCCAGGCGTGGCGGAGGTGATCGTGACCACGAGCTACGTGTTGTGGGCGCTGTCCGTGCCGCTGGCGCTGACCATCGTGGTCATCCTGTTCCTGCGTCTGGTGCTGCACAAGCTGCCGCACCGCGACATGGCGGTGTCGAGCTGGCTGGTGCTCGGGCCGCTGGGCACCGGTTCGCTCGGCCTACTTCTGTTGGGCGTGGCCGCGCCGGCCGCCTTTGCCGGTACGCAGCTGGCGTCGCTCGGTTCGCTGGCCTACGGCGTCGGCGTGATCGGTGGCCTGATGCTGTGGGGCTACGGCCTGTGGTGGTGGGTGATGGCCTGGGTGCTCACGCTGCGCTACATGCGCGAGGGCCTGCCGTTCAACATGGGCTGGTGGGGCTTCACCTTCCCCCTCGGCGTGTACGCGGCGGCTACGCTGCAGCTGGCGCACGAGACTGGATTTGTGGCCTTCGGTGTGTTCGGTGCCCTGCTGGTGGTGCAGCTTGCCGGGTTCTGGACGGTGGTGACCGCGCGCACCTTCCACGGCATGTGGCACGGTTATCTGTTCAACGCGCCATGCCTGTCCAACGAGAGCGGCGGCCTGCACCCCCGGGGCAATGCCTAGGGCGCAGCGTCGTAGCGCAGTGCGACCACGTAGTAGACGGCTTCGCCCTGCGGGGTCTGGACCTGGACCTCGTCGTCTACGGCCTTGCCCAGCAGGGCGCGAGCCATTGGCGAATCGACGCTGATCAGTCCTTCTCCGCCGATCTCGTCGGCCCCCACGATGCGATACTCGAATTCGTCGCCGGCTTCGTTCTCCAGCACCGCCCAGGCCCCGAAGTAGACGCGGTCGGCAGCGCGCGGACGCGCCACCACCTTGAGGATCGGCAGGCGTTTCTGCAGATAGCGGATGCGTCGGTCAATCTCGCGCAGCTCCTTCTTGCGGTAGATGTACTCGGCATTTTCGGAGCGGTCGCCCTCGGCCGCCGCCGCCGCGAGATGCTGCGTCACCTCGTTTCGGCGGGGCCACAGCGCGTCGAGTTCGGCGGCGAGCGAGGCGTAGCCCTCGGGGGTGATGTAGGGCGAGGATTTCGGTGCGGGTGGACGCCAGCGGCCCATGCTCGATCCCGTGGGAATGAAGATCGCGCCAGTATAGCCCGCGGCATCGGAGCCGCTGCGGCATAATGCCGGCAACCACCGTTTCGAGAGCCGTGCACCGGAATATGCCGCCATCGACCTCCGTACCGGATGAGGCCCGTAGACTGCTGGCTGCGGCGCGCGTCGCACACCAGCGGCGCGTGCTCGTGCTCAGCGGAGAGGCGGCGTGGGCGGTCGACGCCGCTGCCGGTCTGCGCGAGGTGCTGGCGGTCGAGGACGCCCTGTGGATCGGCCAGTCCACCGCCGCTGGCTGGAGCCATTGCCCGCCGCGAGAGGGGCAGGCCCAACTCGGGCGGGAGTACGGCCTGATCTGCCTCGACGCCTTCTCTGGGCTCGATCCCGACACCCTCGGCGCGGCGACCGGCACGTTGGCGGGCGGTGGGCTGTTCTACCTGCTGTGCCCGCCGCTGGACCGCTGGGCGGACTACCCCGACCCCGAGCGTGCGCGCATGGCGGTGGTCCCGGACGGCGAGGCCGCGGTAGGCGGGCGCTTTCTGCGGCGCCTGGCGTCGATCCTGAGTGCCGCACCCGGCGTGCGCATCGTGACTCAGGCGGGCGAGGTCATGGGCGATCCGCTGGCCGTCGACCCGGTGAGCGCCGCGCCGACAATCCGCGCGGCCGGGCACGACGGCGCGCTGACCGCGGACCAGCACGCGGCGGTGGCCGCGGTGCTGCATGCGGCCCAGGGGCACCGTCGTCGGCCTGCGGTGCTCACCGCGCATCGCGGACGCGGCAAATCCACGGCCTTCGGTCTCGCCGCTGCGGCCTTGCTCGCCGAACGAGAGTCGAAGGTCGTGCTGACCGGTCCGAGCCTCGTCGCCGTCGCGCCGGTCTTCGCGGCCGCGGCGCAGCGGCTGCCGGGCGCACACCTGCGCCGCGGCCTGCTGCAGTACGGCACAGGCAGGCTGGAATTCATGGCGCCCGATGCGCTGGCCGAGGCGCCGCCGCAGGCGGATCTCGTGCTGGTGGACGAGGCGGCGGCCTTGCCGCTGCCGCTGCTCTCGCGTCTGCTGCATGCCTGCCCGCGTCTGGCCTTCGCCACCACCGTGCACGGCTACGAAGGCTCCGGGCGCGCGTTTGCCCTGCGCTTCCAGCCGCTGCTGGACCGCGAGAGGCCCGGCTGGCACGGCGTCGCGCTCGACGAACCCATCCGCTGGACGTCCGGCGACCCGCTGGAGTCCCTGAGCTTTCGCGCCCTGCTGCTCGATGCCGAGCCGGCCGCGGACACGGAAGTGGGCGGTGCCGCAGCCGAGTCGCTGCGCATCGAACGCCTCGACCGCGATGCGCTGGCCGCCGACGAGCCGCTCCTGCGCGAGCTGTTCGGTCTGCTGATCCTGGCGCATTACCGTACCCGCCCCTACGACCTGCGCCAGCTGCTCGACGGACCTTCGGTGTCGGTGTGGGTCGGCCGTTCGGCGGGGCGGGTCGCCGCCGTCGCGCTGCTCGCCGACGAGGGCGGGCTCGACGGGGAACTGGCCGGCCGGGTCGCGGCAGGCAGGCGCCGCGCACGCGGACATCTGCTGCCGCAGGTGCTTGCGGCGCATTGCGCCCGACCGGACGCGATGGCGCTGCGCGGTCGGCGGGTGCTGCGCCTTGCGGTCCATCCGGCGGTGCGTCGTCGTGGCCTTGCGAGCGCGCTGCTTGCACGGCTTGCCGCGGATGCGCAGGCGGACGGCCTGGACTGGCTGGGGGCGAGCTTCGGCGCCACCTCTGAGCTGCTCGCCTTCTGGCGAGGGGTGGGGTTTGCGCCGCTGCGCGTGGGCTCGACGCGCGAGGCCACCAGCGGCGCCCATGCGGCCCTGGTCATGCGCCCGCTGTCCGTGCCCGCCGAGCGCCTGTACGGCGACCTGCGCGCACGCTATCTCGATGCGCTTCCGCACCTGCTCTGCGACGCCCTGAGGCGGATCGAACCCGAACTGGCGCTGGCCCTGTTGTCCCGCGGAGACGATGAGTGCGTTGTGCGGAAATCCACGCCCGCGCACCGATATGAGGCGGCGGCGTTCGCTGCCGGAGGCATGGATTACGAGGACGTGCTCGGCGCGCTCTGGCATCTCGGGCTCGAACGCCTTCCTGTCCTCACGGAGCCGGCGGTGCGAGACGCCTTCGTCGCGAGAATCTTGCAGAAGCGCAGTTGGCAGGATGTGGCGACGCTGCTCGGCGTGCCCGGGCGTCGGCAGGTGGTCGAACTGCTGCGCCGCGCCGCGGCATCGCTCCTGGCATGATGTATGCAACATTCCATGCTACAGGAGCGAGGGCTCTGCTATAGTGATTTTCGGGTGGCCGTCACGAACAGACTGGCCGTCCCGGTCCGCTCGAAACGCAGTTTTCCGAGGAGGTGACATGGGTCGCCCAGATGATGTGTCGGTCAAGGCGTCCTCAGGCGGCGCTGCCGCCGAGCGCGCAAAGACGCGCAGCGCGGCGCGCTGTTCCGCGCAGGATATCTACGTGCAGCTGCGCGAGATGATCCTGAGTTTCGAGCTGTATCCGGGCATCCGCGTGACCGAGACCGAGCTGGCCGAGTATTTCGGCGTCAGCCGGACGCCGGTGCGCGAGGCCCTGCAGCGCCTCGAACAGGACGCCTACCTGATCATCCGGCCGAAGCAGGGATGCTTCATCCGTCAGCTCGACATCGCCGAACTGGGGCAGTACTACGAGATCCGCCAGGACCTCGAGGCGCTGTCGCTGCGTTTTGCCTGCGAGAACATGCCCGACCGCAATCTGCGCGAGCTGGGAAAGGCCTGGGACCCGGAAATCCAGCCCGGCCGCTCGGACGAGCCGGGGGAGATGGTCGCGCGCGAGGAGTCCTTCCACGTGGCGCTGGCCGAGGGCGGCGGCAATGCCGTGCTGGCCAACTATCTCAAGGACATCAACAGCCACATCCGGGTGGTGCGCCGCCTGGATTTCACCAGCGGCGAACGCATCGACCGCACCTATGCGGAGCACCACGACCTGGTGCAATGCCTGCTGCGCCGGGACCTGCCCGCGGCGCAGACGCTCATGCGCGAACACATCGCGCAGAGCGAATCCTTCGCCAAGTCGCTCACCCTGCACCAGCTCGCGCAACGTCGCAACAGCAGTTTCGGCCAGCTCTGAGCCTTCGGGCTTTTTGTGTATGCAACGTTGCATTATGATGCGCGGCGGACCTGCCTGAACACGGAGACGGCATGCGTATCTGGATACGGGAACCCCTCGCGATCCTCGCCGAGGCGGCTGCGGGCGGCCTGGTGGTCGAGGACGACCGCATCGTCGAATGCCTGCCGGCCGGAGCGCGCCCGGCGACGCCGGTGGACGAGACCTTCGACGCCCGCGCGCACGTGGTCGTCCCCGGCCTGATCAACCTGCATCACCACTTCTACCAGACCCTCACGCGCGCCTGCCCGCCGGCGCTGGACAAGCCGCTGTTCCCCTGGCTGGAGGCGCTGTATCCGGTGTGGGCGCAGCTGCGGCCAGCACAGCTCGCCGTCGCCGCGCGCACGGCGCTGGTCGAGCTGCTGCGCTCGGGCTGCACCACCGCGGTCGACCATCACTACCTCTTTCCCGCCGGGCTCGACGAGGCCATCGACATCGAACTGGAGGCGGCGGCCGAGCTGGGCCTGCGCACGGTGCTGACGCGCGGTTCGATGAGCCTGTCGCAGGACGACGGCGGCCTGCCGCCGCGCAGCGTGGTGCAGCGCGAGGACGCCATCCTGGCCGACAGCGAGCGCCTGCTTGCGCGCTACCACGAGGCCAGGGAGGGCGCGCTGCGTCAGATCGCCCTGGCGCCGTGCTCGCCGTTCTCGGTTACCGCCGACCTCATGCGCGAGAGCGCCGCGCTGGCGCGTCGTCACGGCGCCCGGCTGCACACTCATCTGGCCGAGACCGACGACGAGACCGACTACTGCCTCGCGCATTTCGGTCGCCGCCCGGTCGACTATCTCGACGACCTCGGCTGGATCGCGGACGACGTCTGGGTGGCCCACGGTATCCACTTCGACGCGGACGAGATCGCGCGCCTCGGCGCCGCCGGCGTGGGCGTCGCCCACTGTCCCTCGTCCAACATGATCCTGGCCTCCGGTCGCTGCCCCGTACCGGCGCTGGAGGCGGCCGGCGCGCCGGTGGGACTCGGCGTCGACGGCTCGGCCTCGAACGATGCTTCGAACCTGATCGCCGAGGTGCGTCAGGCCTTTCTGCTCCAGCGCCTGCACGCGGGCGCCGACGTAATCGGCCATCGCGACGCGCTGCGCTGGGCCACCGAGGGCGGCGCGCGCTGTCTCGGCCGGCCCGAGCTGGGGCGCATCGCGCCCGGCTGCCAGGCCGACCTCGCGCTGTTCCGGGTGGACGACCTCGGCTTCGCCGGGGCCGGCGATCCGCTGGCCGCGCTGGTCCTCTGCGCCGCCCAGAACGCCGACCGGGTAATGGTCGCGGGTGCGTGGCGCCTGATCGACGGCGAGGTGCCGGGTGTGGATCGCGCGGCCCTCGCCGCGGAGCAGCGCGCCGCCTCGCATGCGCTGCTCACCGCCGCGGGGGTGCGCGCATGAGCGCCGTCGTCTACCGCGCGCCGCTGCTCACCCCGCGCTCGGCGGACCGCCTCGACGCCTGGGCCGACGGCGGCCTGCGCGTGCGCGACGGGCGCATCGAGGCCGCAGGCGATTTCGACGCCGTGATGGTCCTCGGCGAGGCCGCCGTGGAGTCACTCGACGGCGTCCTCGTGCCCGGCTTCGCCGACGTGCACATCCACTGGGTGCAATTCCCCGTGCGCGGCGCCTTCGAGGAAGAGCTGATGCCCTGGCTGCGCGAGTACATCTGGCCGGAGGAGATGCGCTACGCCGATCAGGATTTCGCGCGCGCCGCCGCACAGCGCTTCTTCGCCGCCACGGTTCGCGCAGGCACCGTGATGGGCATGAGCTATTCCAGCGTGCACGCCGCGGCGACGCACATCGCCGACGAGGCGCGCGTGGGCGACTGGATGGTGGGCGACGTGGTGATGGAGCATGGCGCGCCGGAGGCGCTGACGCGCGCCAGCGTGCACGACGCCGCCGAGCTGAACGCGCGCGCCGCGGGGATCGGCCCGGATCGTTACGTGGTCACCCCGCGCTTCGCGCTCAACTGCACGCCCGCGCTGATGGCCGCCCTCGGCGACTTCGCCCGCGCCGGCGGCTACCGCGTGCAGACGCACCTGTCCGAGTCGCCCGGCGAGATCCGCGAGGTACTGCGCGAATTCCCCGACGCCGAGGACTACACCGACGTCTACGACCGCGCCGGCCTGCTCGGGCCGCGCAGCGTGCTCGGCCACTGCATCCACCTCTCCCCGCGCGAGTGGAGCGTGCTGCGCGCGCGCGGCAGCTGGATCGCGCACTGTCCGTCGAGCAACGAGGCGCTCGATTCCGGGCGCATGGATCTGGACACCGTGCGCCGCCTCGACATTCCCTACGCGCTCGCCAGCGACGTCGGTGCCGGCTCCTCGCACAGCCTGCTTCACGTGATGCAGCGCTTTCTCGAAATCCACCGCGCCGCCGGCGTCGAGGTGAGCGCGACCGAGGCGCTGTACCGCGCCACCCTGGCCGGCGCCGAGTGCATGGGGCGCGGCGCAGTGGCGGGCAGCCTGGACGCGGGCAAGCGCGCCGACTTCGTCCTGCTGCCGCGACCTGCGGGCGGGTTTCTCCCCGAGGCCTGGATCGAGGAATGGACCCGCGGCGCCATGGCCGAGCTGGAAACCCGGCCGCTGGCGACCTGGATCGCGGGCGAGCGCCACGCTCCGCCGGCGACCTGACGCGCCACCCCGGCGCCGAGGTTTCGTTCTTGCACCATCGTAGTGCGTGGCGGGCGCTGCCGACGGGCATCGCGCCGTCCTGATGGGGGCCGGCCCGATACTTGCAGAAGCGGGGCGCGGCTTTTGTGCCGCAACGGGCGGTGCGAGAATGCCCGCGGCCCGAGCCGGCTGGCTACCGGAGGGCTGTGGCGGTCACGCCATACACAAATACTGAACCCGCGCACAGACGCGAATATCAGGAGAATTACACATGTCCACTTCCCCAGGCGCGAGCGAACTCGGCGGCATCGAGGCGCGCGGCATCGAGCGCGTGCTGCCGCACGAGCGTACCCACGTCAGCATCTTCGACAACTTCACCATGTGGCTGTCCGCCAACATGGTCATTTCCACCGTGGCGCTCGGCGCGATCGCGATCCCGGTCTTCGGTCTGGGCTTCTGGGACAGCTTCCTGGTGATCCTGGTCTTCAACATGGTGGGCGTGCTGCCGGTGGCCTACTTCTCCACCCTCGGCCCGCGCCTCGGCCTGCGCCAGATGACCATCGCGCGCTTCTCGTTCGGCTGGCACGGCGCGAAGATCATGGCCCTGTTCAACGTCGCCGCCTGCATCGGCTGGTCGGCGGTGAACGTGATCGTGGGCTCGCAGATCATCACCGCGCTGAGCCACGGCGCCGTCCCGGTGTGGGCCTCGATCCTGGCGATCGCCGCGCTCACCACCGCGGTCAGCGTGTACGGCTACCGCTACGTGCATCGTTACGAGCGCTACGCCTGGATTCCGATGGCGATCATCTTCGTCATCGTCGCCTTCACCACCGGCGGCCAGATGGGCATCGTGCCCACGCCGGCCTGGAACGTCGCGCACTGGGCCTCGCTGATCTCCTTCGGCGGCGCGATCTACGGCTTCGCCACCGGCTGGAGCTCCTACGCGGCGGACTACACCGTGAACCAGCCCGAGCACACCCCGGCCAGCAAGATCTTCTGGCTGACCTTCTTCGGCGTGACCATCCCCTGCATCCTGCTGGAGACCCTCGGCCTGTCGCTGACCACGGTCGGCGCCTTCGCCAAGGCCGCGAACGAGGGCGGCGGCGCGCTGCTGGCCGCGGCGCTGCATCCGCTGGGCGGTTTCGGCGAGCTGCTGCTGCTCATGCTCGCGCTGTCGGTCATCGCCAACAATATCCCCAACGACTACAGCCTCGGTCTGTCCATGCAGGTGCTCGGACGCGCCTTCCACAAGGTCAATCGCGCGGTCTGGACCTTCATCGGCGCGGTGGTCTACATCGCCATCGCCATCGCCGCTGCGGCGCACTTCAACGCCGCGCTGGAGAACTTCCTGCTGATGGTGGCGTACTGGCTCGGTCCGTGGTCGATCATCCTCATCCTGGAGCACTTCATCGTGCGCCGCGGCCACTACAACCTGGACGGCTGGAACGAGGCGCGCCACCTGCCGGTGGGCTGGGCGGCGGTCATCTCCATGGCGCTCGGCCTGTTCGGCGTGTACCTTGGCGCCGCGCAGCTGCTCTTCGTCGGCCCGGTCGCCGCGCTGTTCAACCCGCCCTACGGCATGGACGTCGGCTTCGAGCTGGGTCTGGTGTTCGCGGCCATCGCCTACTCGATCCTGCGCCCGATGGAACTGCGCGCGCACGACCGCTGAGGCAGGCGACATGGCCGTGGTGATGACCGGCAACGGCCCGCGCGCGCTGCCCGAGGGCGGGCTCGCGCCGCGCCGCGCCAGCGCCGAGGAAATCCCGGTGCTCGATCTCGCGCCGATGTTCGGCAGCGACGCGGCGGCCAAGGCCGCACTCGCCGCCCGTCTGCGCGCAGCTTGCACCGACAGCGGTTTCTTCTACCTGCGCGGGCATGGCGTTCCGGAGGCGGTCGTCGCGGCCGCCTTCGACGCCGCGCGGTATTACTTCGCGCTGCCCGAGGCCGCGAAGCTCGCGCACCATGCCGGGCTGTCGCCCCACAACCGCGGCTACGCGGGGCTGCTGGAAGAGAACACCGATCCCGCCGCGCGCGGCGATCTGCACGAAAGCTTCGACATGGCGCTGGAAGTGCCCGCGGACGACCCGGACGTGCTCGCCGGCAAGCGCCTGTACGGCCCCAACCAGTGGCCGGACGGCCTGTCCGGTTTCCGCGAGACGGTGGAGGCCTATCATGCCGCGATGCGCGGGCTCAGCCGGTGCCTGCTCGCCGCCTTCGCGCTCGCACTCGGCCTGGACGAGGACTACTTCGATCCGCGCATCGGCAAGCCGCTCGCCACCGTGCGCCTGCTGCGCTACCCGCCGCAGACCGGCGAGATCGACCCGCGCCAGATCGGCATCGGCGCGCACACCGACTACGAGTGCTTCACCATCCTCGCGCAGGAGGACGTGCCCGCGCTGCAGGTGCTGAGCGCCGCGGGCGAGTGGCTGGCGGCCGATCCCATCCCCGGCTGCTTCCTGGTCAACATCGGCGACCAGATGGCGCGCTGGACCAACGACCTGTTCGCTTCCACGGTGCATCGCGCCGTGAACCGCTCCGGGCGCGAGCGCTATTCGATCCCGTTCTTCTTCGGGCCGGACTACGACACCGAGATCGTCGCGCTGCCCGGTTGCACCGGACCCGACAATCCCGCGAAATATCCGCCGGTCGGTGCCGGCGCGTACGTCGAATCGCGCTTCTCGGCCACCTTCGACTATTTCGACGGTGCGGTGGGCTGAGCCCGTCCGCGCCGTCGCATCCGGAAGAGACGACATGACCGATGTCCTGATCCGCAATGCCCGTATCACCGCCCGCGGCGCCGAGCCCTGCGACGTCGCCATCGCCGGCGGACGCATCGCCGCCATCGGCTCCAGCCTGCCGGGCGGCGGCACCGAGATCGACGCGGCGGGCGGCCTGCTCAGCCCGAGTTTCGTCGAGCTGCACTGCCACCTCGACGCCACGCTGACCGCCGGCACCCCGCGCCCGAACCGCAGCGGCACGCTGTGGGAAGGCATCGCCCTGTGGGCCGAGATCAAGCCCGCGCTGACCGAGGAATCGGTCTACGCGCGGGCGCGCAAGACGCTGCTGTGGATGCTGTCGCACGGCGTCACCCACGTGCGCACCCACGTCGACGTCTGCGACCCCTCGCTGGTCGCCCTGCGCGCGCTCCTGCGTTTGCGCGAGGACCTGCGCGGCACCCTCGACCTCCAGCTCGTCGCCTTCCCGCAGGAGGGCATCTACGCCTTCGCCGACGGCGAGGCGCTGATGCGCGAGGCCATCGCGCTGGGCGTGGACTGCATCGGTGGCATCCCGCACTTCGAGATGACGCGCGAGGACGGCGTGCGCTCGGTCGAATGGGTGCTCGCGCAGGCGCGCGAACACGGCCGGCGGGTGGACATCCACTGCGACGAGACCGACGACGATCAGTCGCGCTTCGTCGAGGTCATGGCCGCGCAGACCCTGCGCCAGGGCGTATCCGGCAAGGTCACCGCCAGCCACCTGACCGCCTCGCACGGCTACAACGGCGCCTACGCCGGCAAGCTGATCGGCTACATGGCCCGCGCCGGCCTGCACGTGGTCACCAACCCGCTGGACAATTCCGTCCTGCAAGGGCGCTTCGACGGCTATCCCACGCGCCGCGGTCACGCACGCATCAAGGAAATGCTGCAGGCCGGGCTCAACGTCGCCTGCGGCCACGACTCCGTGATGGACCCCTGGTATCCCATGGGCGATGGCGACCCGCTCAAGGCCGCCTTCGTGCTCATGCACTACGCCCAGATCATCGGCGCGGACGAACGCCCCTGGCTGTTCCGCATGCTCACCGACATGCCCGCCGCCGCCTTCGGCCTGAGCGATCACGCCATCGCCGTCGGCGCCCCCGCCGACCTCATCCTGTGGGACGTCCCCACCGAGGACGAAGCCCTGCGCCGCCTCCCGCCGCGCCGCGCCGTGTTCCGTAACGGCGTACTCGTCGCCGAGCGCGAGGGTGCGGGGATGCGGGTGTTGGGCGAGGCGTTGGACGTTTCGCCGCCGGGCTGAACGTTTTTTCACGCTTGGCCATCGCTCAGCGGCGGAACTTATCAACCGCCCGCAGCTCTACTTCATTAACCCGTTGTCTACCGTGGTCATTCGCTTGGCGCGTACGGGCGATGGTGCTCGATATCATCGAGTTTCACACGTAGGGAAACAGGCTTGGCTATCGCCGTATGAACGCGCCAGCACTTACTCATTTTTGCGTGAGTGGGTATTGGACCGGGGATGCAGCCATTCGATCCCAGCTGTGCGCAGAGGTGTACTTGCTGTCCGCTTTAGGGTGTATTTGACGGCTCGATGTGATGTGTAAGCCTTGATAAGGCGAGCATGATTGTAGTTTAGGCACCTGTCAGGTGTGGTTCAACGCACCCCTTTAGGGTGTCTACTTTAAGTTAGCTGCACAAGGAGAATTAGATGAAGTGGTGGGAAAAAACCGTTGAGTGCTACTTCATCAGGAGGTTCATTCCTGATGAGATGATTCTGTCTCCTCTAGATGGAGAACAAGAAAAAGCTGGAGATGCTTTTCTCTCTACTAATGAAAAGTGGGTTATTTTGGAGTTCAAAAAGGATTTAGAGTCATTGTCATCCGAAAAGAAAAAATACAAGAACTACGAGTCAGCGAAGAGTGCACTATCTCCTAATGATGACCATCACTTTTTAATCTATGGTCAAGTAGTGGATGGCGGTTTTTGGCTTGGTGGTAGAACTTACTTTTCAAACAAATCCATATCTAAAATCAGTGAGATATTCGAGGCAGGGAAAGAAAAGCAGGAATTCATTTCCTATCTTGATGAGCTTATTAAACATAAATCAAAAATTGGAGAGTCGAGCGGCGGCTCTGTTGGTAGTTATTCCTTTGTTGCAGGTATCAGTAAAGACAAGAAAATTACCAGTTGCATGAACTTGTATGAGTTTGGCTTGGATCACGGCTTAAAACTAGATCCTACGCCTGAAATGGTAAGAGAAATTAAGAGGGAACGTAGTGGTCCATCTCTGGGGATGTAAGCGGCCACAGCTAACACGGCGCTCCACTCGACCAAAAACCGCTACGCGGTTTTCGTCGAGTGAGCTTGGTCGTTAGCCCACACAAGGAGAGATAATGTCGGCGATTCAATTTATTACATCTGGTGGTATGGCAAGTATCGGTGGCGATCTACCAGAAGAAGAACGAAAAAAAGTAAATGAAGTAGTAAAGAGCTTCGGTGACAAAGTGAGAAAATATGCTCTCTCTTTGCAAGTGCCAGCATCTCTTTTATCAGTTCAACAATGTACTTTCCTCTTTGTAGGTAAAGACACTTCAAGTTATCACATCGTTTTTGCAAATGCTCCTGGTGGAACATCAATAAATTATCGAGATCTTTCATCTCATGGAAGACTTGAACTTCAAAGCATTACTCACCAAGTACGAATTGAAGTTGGAGATGTAGTATGGGCATTCTCGTACCCTCAACACATCTTAGAGAAAGATCTCGAAGAATATGTGCAGCAAATAGTAGTGCAGTATGTAAACTCTGTTCTCGAAGCTCAACAAAAACCAGAAAAAAGAATATCAGAGCAGGCGATTTCAACACCCGAAATAGCATCAGGTTTAGAAAAATTCAGAAAAGACTATCCAAATGGAACTAAAACAGCATTTATCATAATGCAATTTGGAAACACGAAACTCCACAATGAAATTGTAGAAACAATAAAAGAAATTCTTAAAAGGAATAATATTGTTGGATTAAGAGCCGATGATAAAGAATATATGGATGATCTCTTTCCAAATGTTAAAGTGTATATGCATGCATGTGATTTTGGCATTGCTGTTTTTGATAGGATCACAGAGAATGATTTTAATCCTAATGTAACTCTTGAAGTGGGTTATATGTTAGGTATGGGAAAAGATGTCTTATTATTAAAAGATAAAACATTGAAGTCTTTGTCTACAGACCTAACTGGTCGTTTATACAAGCAATTTGACACTACGGAAGTTAAGAATTCGCTTCCGGAGCAGCTTGAAAAATGGCTATCTGATAAAGGTTTAAAATAATGGGCTAACAATGCGCTCGTGTGGGACGGCTTGCTTCGCTGCGCCGCCCCACAGCTTAACCGTTATGCGTGATAAGAGTTGGAGGAATAGTCTATGCCACAAAGACAGGGAAGAATAAGGATACACGGTCACGGTGAAGTTGAGGTCGCGCTAGTTGAAGAGTATTTAGCCGATTTAAAACACGCCTATGAATCGCTTCTTGTTTTCGAATCGGTAATGGATGGATTTAAACGAGTGTCCCGTGAGTTTCCCTTCCCTGTTTACCCAGGGTTGATGTATGGCTGGCCACTAGGACCACGACGTGCTGTTCGTTATGTCAGAGATTGGCCTCCTACCGCAGATGAAGTGTCATCGTTGGTGCCACACTCCGAGCAGCTTATTTTGTCAGCGGTTCGACTGAGTTCTCCTGGGTTCTGGGAATTTTTGGGTAAAATTAATCCGCTAGAAGTAATACGCCAATATCTAAATGACCGTCATGAAAGGCGTAAGGATAGAGAATATAGGGAATCTGCGGAAGAACGCCGACTTCGTCTTGAAAATATAAAGTTGGAAAATGAGGCTATTGCTGGGCGTGTCAGGATCGCGAAAGAATTAGGCGCTACCGATAAAGACCTTGCGCCGCTATTGAACGAATTGGTTAATAAACCGTTGTTGGCGCTCGATAGACACCAAGACAAAGATATTATTGAGCATGCAGAAATCGACAATGATCAAGATCGGAATGAACGTTAAAGAGGGTAACGCATAATCGGGTAAGGGCGGGTGTTTAGCCCGCCCTCCCCACACCACCTAGTGCAGTATTTCAAATAGTCTGAAGATTATTGAGTTGTTCACGCGCGCGCCCGACTTTCTCCAAGATTTCTTCTGTTGATTTCGTCCATGCGAATGGCTTTGGGTTCCTGTTGTGTTGTTCAATAAAGTCTTTCAAAGCCGCCTCCAATTCTGTCACCGATGTAAATACACTTCTGCGCAATCGTTTGTCTGTCAGTATCCCAAAAAATCTTTCCACTAGATTTAACCAGGAAGAACTGGTCGGAACAAAATGGATGAAGATGCGTTTCTTCTTTTCAATCCATTCCAGCACGTTGGGGTGTTTATGCGTCGCGTAGTTATCCAGGATGATATGGATCTCTTTATCCCTTGGCGTTTGCCGCTCGACTTTTTTCAGGAATTTAAGAAATTCCTGATGCCGGTGCTGCGGGTAGGATTCACCCATCACGTGACCTGTTGCAATATCCAGGGCGGCAAACAGTGTGCTGGTACCATGGCGTTTATAGTCATGCGTCATGGTGCCGCAGCGGCCTTTCTTAATCGGTAAACCTGGCTGTGTGCGATCCAGTGCCTGGATTGAACTCTTTTCATCAAGACTCAGCACCACCGCATTGTGGGGCGGATCAAGATAGAGTCCGACGACATCATGGAGTTTCTCTTCAAAGCGCGGATCGGTGCTGACCTTGAACGTCTTGATAAGATGCGGTTTCAATCCAACCGCTTTCCATACACGATGGACAAAGGTATGTGTTGTGTTTAACTGCTTCGCCAAACTCCGCGAGTTATTGTGATTTCTGGTGTACGACGAGTCCTGAATTAGGTGGCGTACCCTGCTGACTGATCACGACCAAGATCACAGTCAACAGAGGTGGATACGCCATGAGCGCGTTGACCAGTGTGTCGCATCTTCCGGCGTTTCCTGTGTGGTCATATGGATCACTTTGTTTCGCAGCCGGATTTGAGCGGCTGTCTTTTTGCCACCCTGATTCTTACCGCGGGGCCGGTCTTTTTCGATCGCCTTCAGGCCGCCTTGTGCATAACGATTGCGCCAACGCCCAACCTTGTTTTCTGTGACACCCAGGTCGCTGGCAATCGTCTGATTGGTCGCACCATCATCGGCAAGCAAGATAATCTTTGCACGCTCGATAAGCCTCACCGGTGTCGTTCGACTGCGCACGTACTGCCGGAGTATTTTTCGTTCCTTAACGGGATAAATCGATGGCTGACGCTAATCTCATCAAATAACAACCTACGTTGATTATGGCGACACGCGCAGCAGATCAGCTTCCATGAGAATCGTCATTCTGTATGGAACACTACACTAGCATGCGGGTCCGCACTAGGCGGTTCATAAGAAAGAAGCACACAGGGAGATCAAGCATAGCCATGGGCTTTCATCCACAGATCGCGGATACCGATCAGCCCTTGGCGTTTCAGCCACTCATTCGTCATTCCGGATTGTGTCGCCAGCGTGCGGGATAGATGCCAGTAGCTCTTGCTGCTGAGCGCCGTCAGGATCGCTTGGCGTTTGAACGTCCCCAAGGCCACCAGGTGGCGGACCTTGGTGCGCACATAGCGCCACTGTTTCCAGTAGCACATGCGCACCCGGCGGCGCAGCCAATGGTCGATCTCGGGGAGCGGTCGGTAGTAATCCGAGATGCCGAAGTAACCCATCCAGCCTCGCACGTACCGGGCGAGCTTCATGAATCGGTATGCCATCGAGACGCCCCAGGAACGACCGGTCAATCGCCGGACGTGGTGCCTGAAGTCCTCGAAGGCGCGGTCGGACCAGCGCAGCTTCGTTCCCCGAAACGTAAACCCGAGAAACGTGCAGTCGTTGGTCTTCACTACCCGGCTCTTCTGCTCATTGACCACCAGTGCCAACTTTCGGGTGAGGAAACGGGTCACGCTCGCCTTCACCCGTTCTCCGGCTCTGAAAGTCTTGACGAGGATCACCAGGTCGTCCGCGTAGCGGGCAAACCGGTGGCCACGTCCGTCCAGTTCTCGGTCAAGGTCGTCCAAAAGGATATTGGCCAGCAGCGGAGAGAGCGGCCCGCCCTGCGGCGTGCCGATTTCCGTTGCCTGGATGGACTCCCCGACCAGGACACCCGCCCGCAGGTAGCGACCGATCAGGGCCAGCAGCCGCTTGTCGCGCACCTTTCTGGCCACTCTGACCATAAGGGTATCGTGCTGGACGTTGTCGAAGAATTTCGCCAAGTCCAGGTCGACGGCGATCATTCAATAGCGCGGGCATGTACAGAGGTTACGTGGGAGCCGACGGCCGACTGCATACCGCCATCTACCGCGAGGCCTTCCATGTGGCGCCACAGGCGTGAGGGTGAGTTTCGTTTTTGGTGAGGGCTTTCGGGTACCCGATTCTCATCCCGGCTCCTTCACTTGACCGAAGATGACCGACCGATTCGGCCGAAGACACGCAGGAAACGAATGCCTGGGGTAGCCCAAGACTCTCTCCGGGTGCGTTCGCGACCGCCACAACCCTGGCGGCCGCGATCGTCGAGCCGGTTTTCAGTTATTTGTCAGCCTGCTCCAGCAGACTGTGAATGGCCAGGGCAACGTCATGTGCGGCGGCATGATCGTTGATGGTCACTCCGACACTGGCGAGCTGATCGATCTGCCGAAGCAATTTACGCTTCGAGGCCGAGGTCTCATCGTTGATTGCGCCGTTGCCGAGCCCTTTGCATGGATTCATATAGTGCGCATTGAACCCTTTCCCATGCTCACCCACCATGCAGTTGAGTATATGGTGCATGTGCATGTGCATATGGTTCAGGGTGTTCGCCTTGATGAGAAAATCGGCATGCAGTAGCGCCTTGTTGATTTCTTGCTGGGCATTTCCTGCTGCTAGGCTAGTGCCGGCGAAAATAAGGCCGGTCGTCAATACGGAAAAAGCGGCTAATAGTCGTAACTTTTTCATGGTTTATCCTCCTGTGGGTGCCCAGCGCGAAAACACATATCTCGCCAATCATGTGGATGGCTGATGTTCAGAAGCGTAGTGAGTGCTGGGAATTGGAAATTTAGCACTATATAGCGATTTTGCTATCAAACTTTTTCGTTGCGCACTCGTACAGGTAAGCAAGCAGGTTAATGGCATTCATGCTTGGTTGAGTGTGCACAAATGCCAATAAGATAGGCTTGATTAATTTTCAAAATTATTGGCAAGTCGTGCCTAAGAACGCTATTCGCAGTGGACAATCCAGTAAGAACCATTGAGCCTTGCGGAGAGATCAGTAACCTCCACCGCTTGTGGCGTAGGCCTGCCAGGCGTAATACACGCCGATGGCCGCGGGCAGGGCGGTGACGGCGGCCGATATGAGCATGCGTTTGAGTGGATGCGCGGGACTCGTGCGCTGGTAGAGGCGTTGCGCGGCAGCGCCGAGCGCGGCGGCGACGAGCAGCGCGAGAACGACTCGCCACGGCGCTGCGGCGTAGTACCAGAGTTCGATGTAGAGAACGCCGAGCACCAGTGCGCCGAGATCCGCGGCAGGTGTCGAAATCGGCATGTCGGTGCGCAGCCAGGACAGCGCGATGACGACCGCCCAGGCCGCGCCGAAGACCATCGCCAACTGGCCGAGAAGAATGCTCTGCGAGAGCGGGCCGGCGGCGGCCAGACCTGCGGCGAGAACGATCTGACTGGCCGCGGCGCCGCGTTGGTCGCCGCGCCCGCAGGCGGAGCCTGCCCACAGCAGCCACCAGAGCAGAGCGATGACGACCCATTCCCGAAGGACGGGGAGCGTTGCGCCCTGCTGTAGAAGCGGTTGGAGCATGACGCCGCTTGCCACGGCCGCCAGCAGCGCGACGGCGACCCAGGCAAGCCATCGGTTGCGGCGCGCCGTCCAGCCGGTCAGCAGGATGGTGGCCACGGCCAGTGCGGGCAGCCAGCCGAGGACGGTGTGCGGCCACAGGGACCAGTCGCGGTACACGGCGAAATAGCCGCTGAGCAGGCCGACGAGCAGGGGAGTCGACCACAGGCTGCCGGTATCGCGTTCGCGCATGTTGCGCGTGAGGGCGAGCAATATCAGGCCGGAAGCGAGCGTCGCGAGGCCCGGCAGGACGAGGCTGCGCCAGACGAGATGGCGTACGAAGGGGTTGGCCAGCAGGTCGTTCATGGGAGGTTCCGCCCGGAGGATAAAAGCTGCGCCGGGCTTGAGCCCGGCGCAGGCGTGACGGATCAGGAATGTCCGGTGCGCACGCCTTCGATGTTGATGTGCAGGCGGACACGGTTGCCGATCATGCCTTCGTAGGCGGAAACGCCGAAGTCGCTGCGCTTGATGGTGGCGGTGGCGACGTAGCCGGACAGGTACCCGCCCCAGGGTTTGGGCAGGGCGTTGACCGGGCCGGCGCCGATCTGGCGTACGCGGAACACGATCGGGTGCGTGGTACCGTGCAGGGTCATGTTGCCATACAGCTTGCCGGTGTGCTTGCCGGTGGGCTCATAGCGCGTGCTGACGAACTTGATGTCCGGGAATTCGCGTGCGTTGAAGAAATCGGGCCCGAGCAGGTCGCGGTTACGCATCGCGAAATTGGTGTCGAGACTGTCGACCGGGATGGTGACCTCGACCTTGTCCTTGGCGGGGTCCTTGGGGTCGAAGGTGTAGGTGCCGGCGATCTTGTCGAAACGGCCGACGAATTCCGAGACACGCGCATGTTCGACCGTGAACCAAGCAAGGGAGTGGTCATGGTCGATCTTGTACGTGCCGGCGAAGCTGTCGTGCAGGGTGGCGGGTGCGGCCTGGGCTGCAGACGGGACGAGGTTCAGGGCGCCCAGTGCAAGCGCGCCCGCGCCGAGGGTGTTCAGCAATTTGTTGCGCATGGCTCAGACCTCCTGTTTGTCTGTTTTTGAATATGCGACACATGGGCCTTGGTTCGATAAAGCCCGTTTCTACGAACAACGATCCAGGTCTATTTATTTAGCTCAGTTTTGAAAATTCGGGGGCTGCCCGAATCGAAAACTCGATGCGGTTAAATTTCCGAAAAAATCCTTCTGGTGATAAGTGAGACTGGCGTTTTCCTGTTCGGCTGCACCGAGCGCGACCATCAGCGGAATCAGGTGATCCTCGCGCGGGTGAGCGGCGCGCGCGGAAGGGGCCTTTTCCCAGTGAATAAGTCGTTCGCTGCGTGCTTCCGGTGCGAAATCGAACAGTGTCCGTTGCAACCAGGCATCGAATTCGCGCGAGGGTATTTCCCCGCTGGCGTCGCGCATGGCGCGTAGATTGTGGTAGCTCAGGCCGCTGCCCACGATCAGCACGCCTTCGTCGCGTAGCGGCACCAGAGCACGCCCGACCCGGATGTGGAATTCCGGGTCCAGTTTCGCGTCCAGCGAGAGCTGTACCACCGGCATATCTTCGTCGGGATAAAGCGGTTTCATGATGCTGAACGTGCCGTGATCGAAACCCCGCGTCGGGTCCAGCCTCGCCTCCATTCGATTGTCGCGGAGCAGGGTTTGAACGCGCTGCGCAAGCTCCGGCGAGCCGGGGGCGTTGTAGGCGATGTGGTAGAGGTAATCCGGGAAGCCATAGTAGTCGTAGACCATGCCGGGGCGGTCTCCGGATGAAATCGCCAGTCCCTGTTCTTCCCAGTGGCCGGAGACCATGAGAATCGCGCGGGGCGCGTTGCCCAGATCCGCGCGCATTTCGTGCAGGGAGTTTTCGAGCAGGTTGAAATTGCGTCGGAATTCGCCGTCCATATACGGCCAGGGGCCGCCGCCATGACTGACGAAATAGGTGGGGAGACGAGTGGTGTTCACGTTGCTGTCCTCGTGCCGAATACCGATGAGGGCATCCTGCGCAGGCTTGCGGTACAGGGCTGCCGATTGATTGTAAGGATGATTGTTTCTTATTCATGCATCAATGTGGTAATTATTGATGCAATGTTTCTTTTGGGTTGATGATCGGTGGACACCCTATTGAGCCTGCGCGTGTTCTGCGCCGTGGCCGAGCTGAAGAGCTTCACGGCGGCCGCGGGCCGTCTGGGCCTTTCGCCGGCGATGGCCAGCAAGCACGTGATGCATCTCGAGAATCGGCTCGGCAGCCGCTTGCTGAACCGGACGAGTCGCCACGTCAATCTGACCGAAGCCGGAGCGCTGTATTTCAATCAGGCGCGGCAAATGCTGGACGGTCTGGACGAGGTGGAAGCCGCGGTCAGCAACGTCACCGTCACGCCGCGCGGGACTCTGAAGCTGAGCGCGCCGGTGTGGATTGCCAACGCATTCACCGCCGGCGGACTGGCCGAATATCATCAGCGTTATCCCGATGTCGTGCTCGACATGGATTTCAGTGGAAGAATCGTGAACCTGGTGGACGAGGGATTCGATCTGGCGCTGCGCGCGACGGCCTCCGAGAATCTCGATCCGGGTCTGGTGGCACGTCCGCTCATGGACGTGGTGTTCCAGCTCGTGGGTTCGGTCGAGTATCTGGCGCGTACGGGCCGTCCCGAACGGATCGCGGACCTGGAAGGCCATGCGCTGTTGCTCTACAGCGGCACGAACTGGGACGGCAGTTTCCCCGTCAACGGGACGAAGGGAGAGGGTGCGGCGAGATTGCGCACCGTATTGCGCACCGAAAACGAGACAATGCTGCATCTCGCAGCGCTCGCCGGCATGGGGCTTGCTTTCCTGCCGACCTGGATGTCCGCGCCGGATATTCAGGCGGGCCGGCTCGAGGTGCTGCTTCCGGAAGCGTTGAATTTCACCACCACGCTGTACGCCGTTTACCCGAACAGAAAATATCTTTCAGCGAAGGTGCGTACCTTCATCGATTTTTGGGCCTCTCGTACGCATCCGTCCGCATAGCGTGGTTCTCGGCGATCCGAGCGTGAGGATGAAATCGAAAATAATTCATCGTTATGCTGCGAGGCGATTGTTTGGCGGGCATGTCGATCTATATTGACGACAACGGCATGCGATGGTGTTCGTTGACCCTGGGCGCCTTGCGCGCCCGAAGCCTTCGAGGAGACGGGCTATGCGTTACGGAGCGACCTGGATCAGAGTCAGCCTGACGGCCGTGCTGTGTCTCGGCGGCGGTCTGGCGATCGCGGCGCCGGGCATGCGGCTGAGCTCTGCGGCCTTCGCCGCGGATGCCTCGATTCCGCAGCGCTATACCTGCGACGGCCCGGGCGTGTCGCCGCCGCTGGCCTGGACGCGGCCGCCTGCGGGCACGCGCAGCCTGGCGCTGGTGGTCACCGATCCGGACGCCCCGGACCCGAAGGCGCCGCGCATGACCTGGGTCCACTGGGTGATTTACGACCTGCCGCCGCACGCCGGCGCTCTGCCCACGGGCGCGGCGACCCCGCCCGAGGCACGCGACGGCTTGAACAGCTGGAAGCGCGCGGGTTACGGCGGGCCGTGCCCGCCGATCGGTCGGCACCGCTACTTCTTCCGCCTCTATGCCCTCGACACGACGCTGAAATTCCCAGCGCCGCCCGACCGCGCACGCCTGCTCGCCGCGATGCACGGTCATGTGCTCGCGGAGGCGACGCTGATGGGAACCTATCGCCGCGTCCGCTGACGCGGCAGACGCTGGATTATTCGGGCGCTCTGGCTGCGCAGGGGGCGAGTGGTCCGCCCCCCGGCATCTCGATCTGCTTGCGGGCGGGCGCATTGGGCTGGATCTGCGCCAGTGCCGCCGGGATCGGCTGTGGCTTGCCGATCCAGAATCCCTGCGCGTAGTCGATGCCGATCTCGCGCAGACGCTGGATGACGGAGTCGGTTTCTACGTATTCGGCCACCGTCTTGATGCCGAGTACGCGGCCGATGTCGCAAATGGAGGTGACGATGGCGTGGTCCAGCGAGTCGTCGAGCAAGTCGCGGATGAAGCAGCCGTCGATCTTGATGTAGTCGACCGGCAGGTCCTTGAGATAGGCGAAGGACGACATGCCGCTGCCGAAGTCGTCCAGCGAGAAGCGCACGCCGCGTGCCTTGAGGGTGCGGATGAATTCGCGCGCATGGCTGAGGTTGGTGATCGCGGCCGTCTCGGTGATCTCGAAGCACAGGCACTGCGGATCGACGCCGCTGGCGTCTAGCTGCTCCAGGATGTAGCCGACCATGGCGGTATCGCCGAGGCTCTGTCCGGAGAGGTTGATCGAGTACGAGTGCGGGATGCCGTCGCCCTGCGCTCGCTCGCCGGAGAGCAGTTCCAGTACCTTGCGGATGACCCAGCGGTCGATCGCCGGCATGAGGAAATAACGCTCGGCGGTGGGGATGAAGCTCATCGGCGGCGAGATCTGCCCGCGTTCGTCGCGGTAACGCAGCAGGACCTCGCAGTGCGGGGATTGTTCGCCTGGGGCGAGCGGGCTGATGTTCTGGCAATAAAGCACGAAATGATCGTGTTCGATGGCTTCGCGGATGCGGTGAGCCCATTCCATTTCCTGGCCGCGGGAAGCGAGCTGCGTGTTCTTCTCGTCGTAGATCTCGACCCGGTTGCGGCCGTTGTCCTTGGCGAGATAGCAGGCTGTATCGACCGCGCTGAGCAATCGCGTCACATCGCCGGCAAAGGCGTTGATGCTGACCAGACCTGCGCTGATGCCGATGCTGAAGCTGCGGTCCTGCCAGGCAAAGCGGAAATGCTCGACCGTGGAACGCAGTTTCTCCGCGAGGCGTCTCGCCATCACCTGGGGACAGTCGCGCATGATGACGCCGAACTCGTCTCCGCCCAGGCGGGCGATGGAGTCCGACTCGCGGAAGCAGCTCCGCAGCAGCAGGCTGAGCTGCTTGAGCAGTTCGTCTCCGGCGACGTGGCCACAGGTGTCGTTGACCAGCTTGAAGTGGTCGAGATCGAAGTAGAGCAGGGAGTGCTCACGCTCGTCTTCCTGCGCGGAGCGGATCGCCTCGCGCAGGCGCTCGTCGAATTCGGCGCGGTTGAACAGCCCGGTGAGGGCGTCTTGGCGTGCCTGATAATTGAGCCGGCGGGTCAGTTCCTGGCGCTGACTGATGTCTCGGAACACGATGACGGCGCCAATAGGCGTACCGTCGTCATCGCGGATCGGGGAGACCATCAGGTCGATGGCGATCTCGTTGCCGTCCACGGCGTTGACCAGATTGACCGAAGGTAGGCGCGAGGTGCGGTGTTCGGTGAACACGGTGTCCATAGGGAGAGATAGGGCGTGTCGCGTGGTCTCGTTGATGATTTCCAGCGTCTGCTCGATCGGCCGCCCGAGAGTTGCCGCGGACGTCCAACCCGTCAGCTGCTCGGCCATGGGATTGAGGTGTATCACCTGGCCATCCAGGTTCACGGTGATCACGCCATCGGCGATAGCGTCCAGAGTGACCTGACCGCGGATCTGCTCCTGATGCAGGGCGCGCGAGGTGTCCTCGATGCGATGCTTGAGCGCGCGCTCGGCGCGTTCGCGGTCGCTCAGGCGGGCCTCGATGACCACGATCAGCAACGTGGCTGCCAGCAGCAACACGATGACTGCGCCAATGGCGACGGCGAGCCAGAAGCGGTTGATGTCGTTGCCGTGCGTGGCTGCAGCAACGAGCGGGAAGGCTGAGTCGACAGGGGTGTAGTCAACCGCGGCCATGCCGGTGTAATGCATGCCGCACACGGCAATGCCCATTGCTATGGCCGCGGCGAAACGCAGGCGAAGCGGCGGGATCATGCCTCCGGTGCGATGCGCGAGCTGGTAGGTCATCCACAGCGCCGCAGTGGCGGCGACGATCGCGATCAGGATCGATAGCGTCAGGATGGTGGCGTTGAAGTGTGCGACTGCCGGCATGATCATCGCCGCCATGCCGATATAGTGCATGGCGGCGATGCCACCACCCATGATCAAACCGCTTACCGTCAGCCGCGGCCAGCGCAGGTGGCTGCGCGTAGCGATGTGCAAGGCAAAGCCTGAGGCGGCAACGGCGACCGCCATCGACAGCAGGGTCAGAGGGAGGTCGTAGCGGATGCGCATGCCGGTTTCGTACGCCAGCATGCTGATGAAGTGCATCGACCATACGCCAAGCCCCATGACCACCGCGCCCGTGGTCAGCCAGATGCCGGCGCGCTGACCGGAGTCGGTGCCGGTGACGCGGCGTGCGAGTTCCAGAGCGGTATACGAGGCCATCATCGCCACGGCGAAGGACAGGCCGACGAGGGGTATGTTGTAAGCGGTATGGATGTAGGTCATCGCTTGGCCGCGGTGCGGAGTGATTATTCTTTGTCGCGCGGTGTTTAGAATATTAGATGGGGATTATATACAATTGTTTCGGGTTTGACCCACGCTATATTCAACCATGGGTTTCGTGACCAGGATCAAGGGCTGCGGGGCGCCCCGGCGGTAAAGTGATTCTGGGCATGGCGAGATTCGCGGCCTGTCGTTTACTCAGGGAGTTTTCGTCTATGAAAAAAATCTCACGGATGTTGAGCATGACCGGCATCGCACTGATGCTTGCCGGGACCACGGTGCCCGCGCTGGCCGGGCCGAAAATCAACCAGGCGGATGCCTCCAAGCTGTTGTCCTACGTCAAGTCCAACGGCTTGGCGTGCATGGGTTGCCATGCGATCAATCACCGCGTGGTGGGGCCGCCTTGGGAGGACGTGGCGCTGCGCTATCACGGCAAGCCCAATGCCGAGGCTGAGGTGACAAAGGCCATCGCCAACGGCAGCAGCGGCCTGTGGGCCGGGTATCCTCCGATGCCGCCGGGTATGGCCAACAACGCGCAGGCGGCCGTACTGGCCAAGATGATTCTGAAGCTGGTCGACTGACCGGACGGACTCGTTTTGCGCCATGCGGGCCTCAGGCTGAGCCACTAGGCTGGGCGTCCGCTGTGTTTGGAAGTCTGCCGCCATCGCGTGAAAACCGCGCGGCGCATGGGTTATGGGCGGATTGAGATGTCCTGAATCCAATATGTTCCATGCTGGCGCGCAGTGTGCATTGTCTGATCCAGAGTGGTGCCGTGCCTCCGCGCAGGAGGTGCGGTACGAAACCGCGATGGAGGCGAGATGATGACGATGCACGCTCCCAAACCAGTTCAACCCTGGGACCCGACCATCCGTTGGCTGCACATGGGGATGGCTCTCACCATCACCTTTCAGCTGTTCACTAGCCTGGACATGTCCACGCCGCAGACGGCGGATGTATTTCTGCTGCATCAAATCGTCGGCGTGACTGCAGCCTGCGTAATTGCGGCCCATTGGTTCTGGGTGGTGCGCTATCGGCAGGGCTGGTACCTCTCGCAGTTGTTCCCCTGGTATCCGAGCGGACGCCGTGCCGTCCTCGCCGACCTGCGTGGTCTGCTGCGTGGCCAACTACCGGAATCCGGGCCCCGCGTGGGTCTGCCGAGTTATATCCACGGCCTGGGCTTTCTGACCATGACCGGCATGGGGTTGACCGGGGTGCTCAATCTGATGCTCCGTCCGTCCTTCAAGGGCATGCACGGCGCTGCCATGTTCACCGCCGTGTCCGAGACACACAATCTGATCTCCTATCTCGCATGGGCCTATTGGATCGGCCACGTCAGTATCGTGGTGATCCATCAGCTGGCACGCCAGCCGGTGGTGTCATCGATGTTTGGTCCGCGCAGGGTGCGCCAGCAATGAAGCGCTTGGCTATCGTGATTGCCTCCCTGGTGCTGCCGGGCGTCGCGTGGGCGCAAGGCATGACCGCGGCCGAGGGCCATCGCCTTGCGGTTGCGGCACTGGAACATGATACGCGCGCCTATCTGCGTCTCGACATTGCGGCCCACGCGGGCGACGCGGTGGCCATGAATTGGCTTGGGGCGTATTGGGAGAGCCGCGGGGATGCTGGCCGGGCGATACATGACTATCGCCTGTCGGCGGCCGGAGGGAATCGGACAGCGGCACTGAACCTCGGTTACCTGTACGCCTTCGGGCACGGCGTGCCACGCGATCCGGTTCGCGCCGTAAGCTGGTATCGGCGCGCCGCCAAGCTCGGTAGCGTGCATGCGTTGGCCGCGCTGGGCAATGCCTATTACCTCGGTGAGGGTGTCACGCGTGACGTCAGCCGTGCTTATGCCTGGTACTGGCTGGCGGGGCGTCGTTCGGCCGCCTGGCGGCCGGTTGCCGAGAGTCTGGCGGCTGATATCGGCGCGCCCGCAGCTCATCAGGCGCGTGCGAAGGCTCGCGCCTGGCTGGCAGGAGGTGCCTCGTCATGAAGCGCGTACTGGTGGCCGGCGGGACGTCGGACAATGCCCATTCGCGCGTGTATCACGCGCTGTATTCGGTGCATGAGCGCTGGTCCATCGGCTGCGTGATGCATGGCGGCAGCAGCGAGACGGACAGCTTGGCGCAGGCCTGGGCCGATCAGCAGGGTATCCCGACCGAAATCTATGCTGCGGAGTGGCGACGCCTGGGTTTCGCGGCGGGGCCGGCGCGGCACGGCCGTATCTTCGACGAGGGGCGGCCGGATCTGCTGGTCGCCTTCCCGGGCGGGCGCGGCACCCCGGATCTGGTCGCGCGCGCGCGCGCCTCGGGTGTGCCGATCCTGGATCTGAGGGCGGCGCGGGTCGGCTAGCGTTGCCGGGTCAGTGCCGTACCGGGCGCTTTTGCAGCTTGCGCTGCAGCGTGCGGCGATGCATGCCGAGCTTGCGTGCGGTTTCCGAGATGTTGCCGTTGCACTGCTGCAGCACTTGCTGAATGTGTTCCCATTCCAGCCGCTTGACCGAGCAGGGCCGCTCGGCCGGCGAAATGGCTGGGTCGCCAGTATCGCGATGCAGGGCCGCGACTACTTCATCTGCGTCCACCGGCTTGGTCAGGTAGTAGGTGGCACCCAGCTTGATCGCCTCCACGGCGGTGGCGATGCTTGCATAGCCGGTCAGTATGACCGCGCGGATGCCCGGCGAGAGTCGGGTCAGCCGGTCGATCAGCTCCAGTCCCGAGTCCTCCCCCAGGCGCAGATCCACGACGGCATGGGTAGGCCGTCTGGCCTCGGCGAGTTCCGAGGCCTCGGTCAAGTCCTTGGCCGCGATCACATCGTAGCCGCGTTGCGTCAGTGCGCGTGCGAGCACATGGCGGAAAATCTCGTCGTCTTCGGCGAGCAGCAAGGTGGGAAGGGTTTCAGGCAGAGATTGCGTTGCAAACTGGGTCATGGTTTCAAGTCGCTGAGAGTCGGTTGAGGGGCAGTTCCACACGGGCGCAGGTACCGCCGCCGGGGCGGTCGAGCAGGGATACCCGCCCGCCAACCCGCGTGATTGCGGCATGCGCCAGATAGAGCCCGAGCCCGAGCCCTTGTTCCTTGGTGGAAAATGGGGATTGCCCGACGTTGGCAGAGGCCGCCGGGGCGAGACCGGCACCGCGGTCGCAGACTTCTAGAACCAGCTCCGCGTTGTCCCAGTGGGCATTGAGTTCGACGGCCTGCGGCGAGGCGTCGGCCGCATTGTTGAGCATGGTGATGATGGCCTGCGACAGGGTGCGTTCGGTCAGGATGCACGGTTGGGAGTCGGGGCCGTCCAAGTGCGGCGTCACCGCCACGCCGGGACGCATGCGTGCCCATTGTGCCAGGGTGTCGAGCAGGTAACCCCGAACGGGCACGGCATGACCCGCTTGGGCCTGTTGCCCACCGGCCGAGGCCGATATCTCGCTCAGGGCTTCCTTGCAGCGATCGATCTGGCCGCGCATGAGACAGAGGCTTTCCTGCAGCTCTGCATATTCCGGGCTCTGATAACGGTGCTTGAGTTCGCCGGTCAGCGTGGCGAGTGTGGCCAGCGGGGTGCCCAGCTCGTGTGCGGCGCCGGCCGAGAGCATGCCCAGCGCCACCAGTCGTTCGTTGCGCAGGGTTTCCTCGCGGGCCAGGGCGAGTTTGTGGTCGCGCTGGCGCAGGGTTTCGGCCATGCCGACGACGAAGTAGGCGATCAGCGCCGAATTGATCACGAAGCGCAGCCACATGCCGGTGACCATCGGGTCGAAGTCCGTGGCAGCCACGCCGATGGCCGGCGGCATGGGTACGTAATGATTCATCAGCCAGGTGTAGGCAACGACCGTGATCGCTGCGAGCAGCCAGGTGTAATAGGGGCGCAGCACGGTAGCCGCGATGGTGAGCGGCAGTAGGAACAGGCCGACGAAGGGGTTGGTGGCGCCGCCGGTGAAGTAGAGGACGGCGGTCAGCGCGCCGATGTCCAGCAGCAGCTGAAACAGGAATTCGCCTTCGCCGCAGTCCTGATTGGTCTGCAGCCGCAGCCAGGTGAGCAGGTTGATCGCGGCCAGCCCCCCGATCACCAGCAGCAGGGGGTCGAGGGGCAGATGGATGCGGAAAATCTCGTGCGCGACGACGATCGCCCCCAACTGGGCGGCGACCGCGAGATTGCGCATGACGTACAGGCGCTGGAGGTTGAGTTTGCCGGGGCGTCCGGGCTTGCGCACCACTTCGCCGGCTTCGACGTTCATATCCTTCCCTTGACGGCTATCCAGGTCCGTTCGAAGCGGACGGGATGGGAACACGCCATGGCCGCTTCGATCACGAAAGCAGATGATAGTTCCATTTTCTGCCGCAAATCACGCGGTTTATGGGGCGGCTGCGACACTGTGTCGCAGGACAGGCAGTTGTTTTTGTGATGATAATTCTCCCTTATCAAAAATCACTACACTAGTTATTAGGAGGAAGGCAGGATGCGACATCACCATTTCGGGCGATTCGGCGCTGGGCTTGTGGTTTCGGCTGCGCTGATCATGCCGGCGGTTACCTGGGCGCATGCGGTGGCAGGCATGCGCGTGTTCCCGGCGACCTTGAGCTTCGACGACCCGGGCGTGGCCAACGAGTTCTCGACCAACTACAGCCAGATCAAGGCCGATGGCGTGACCACCAAGAACCTCGCCTTTGCCTATGCCAAGACGATCACGCCGAAGTTCGGTCTGAGCATCGCCTCCGACTACAACTGGATCACCCAGCCTGGGCAACCCAACCAGAGCGGTTGGGACAACGTCACCATCGGCGCGGCCTACCAGCTGTTCGTCAACGGTCCGCACGAGGCCATCGGCATGCTGGCCGTAAGCGACACGCTGGCGAACAGCGGCAGTGGCGGCATGGACAGCAATTTCTCCACGATTTCCCCCGAATTCGCCTTCGGCAAGGGCTTCGGCGACCTGCCGTGGTCGGTGAAGTACCTGCGCCCCCTGGCGATTTCCGGCGCGATCTCGGAGGATATGCCGTCCGATTCCACGCAACCCAAGATGCTCAACTGGGGCTTGTCCCTGCAGTACAGCATCCCGTACCTGCAGAGCTTCGTGAAGGATGTTGGCCTTGGTGCGCCGTTCAACAACATGGTGCCGATCGTCGAGTACACCATGTCGCAGTGCGTGGACAGCTACTCTGTCTGCGCAAGCAGTGGCAGCCTCGACCGCACCGGCAGCATGAACCCGGGCGTGATCTGGGTGGGCAAGTACTACCAGATCGGCGTTGAGGCGCAGATCCCGGCGAATAGGGCTTCCGGCAACCACGTGGGCATTCTGCTGGGCATCGACGTGTATCTGGACGACGTCCTTCCGCACAGCCTCGGCGCACCGATCTTCGGCTGAGCCGGCACGAGACCGGCGCTAAGCCGGCGGGCGGGGGTGGACATTACACAGGAGGAAATAGATGTTGCGTTACTTGAAGTACTTCGGGGCCACGTTCGGCCTGCTGGCTAGTCTGGTCGTATCCGCACCTGCACTGGCGCACGCCTTTCCGGTCAAGTCTTCCCCCAAGGTGGGTTCCACGCTTGCCGTGGCACCCAAGCAGGTCAGTATCTGGTTCGATGCGGACCTCAACGCGCTGTTCTCCAAGATCACGGTGGAGAGCGCTGCGGGGCAGGTGGTGAGCACGGGCGGTAGTCATATGGCTGCGGGCAATCCGCGGTTACTGACGACTGCCGTCAAGCCGCTCGCAGCCGGTCAGTACTGGGTGCAGTGGAGCGTGGTCGCCCGTGACGGCCACCATACCGAGGGCAAGTTTCCGTTTGCCGTGAAGTAGCGCGGACATGGAGAGCTTCTTCGTTCTTGCCACTTGGCTGGACGTGATGGCCATCTCCGCCTGTGCAGGCGTGCTCGCCTGTGTGCTGTGGGTCGTGCCCCGGTATGCGCCGGGGCATTATCCGACCAGGCTATGGGTGGGTTTCGGTGCGGCTCTTGCCTGGCTGGCGGCAGCCAGCGTCGTCCTGCTCGCCTCGCGCACCATGGAATTCAGCGGTGCTGGCTTCTCGGGTCTGTCGACCTATCTCCCACTGGTCGTGAGCAAGACCCACTACGGCCTGATCTGGAAGGCGCGGATCTTCGCTGTAGTCGTACTGTGGCTGTGCTGGCTTGCAGGTCTTTCCGCGCGTGCGCGGCCGTATGCCGCATGGCTGGCCATGGCTGTGCTGCTGGTCGTCGTGTACTCGCGCAGTGCCACGGGGCATGCGGGCGACCATGGGGCTTACTCGCTCGGCGTATGGGTCGACTGCGTCCACGTCTGGTCGAGTGGGATCTGGGTTGGTGGACTGTTCGCGATGTCGCTGCTGGTGTTCCCTGCATTGATCAAGGAGGGCGTAACGGGACAGGCTCTCGCCGCGGACGTGTTTTCACGTCTGTCGGTTGTGGCAGGTGCTGCCCTTGCCGCGATTGTGTTGTCGGGTGTGTTCAACGCGTGGAACGGCCTGGACAGCGTGGGAAATCTCTGGAACAGCGGCTACGGGCGCATACTGTCGATCAAGTTGGTCCTGGTTGCCTGGATGGTCTACCTCGGCGGTCACAATCGCTATCACAAGGTACCCGCATTGCGTCTCAGCAGCGGCCTAGACAGCGGCAGAGCTTCCGGGATGGGATTACGCGTACCTGGTTGGCGTCCTGTGTCCACCACGCGCGGCGGCAATCATGTAATGGCGCGCTGCGTGCGTGCGGTGCACATTGAAAGTGTGCTTGGGGTTCTGGTGTTGGCGCTTGCCGCGTGGTTACATCACGGCATGCCTCCCTCTGACATGCGGCACATGGGGTTCGCGCCGGCCCCAGTGGTCGCGCCGGCGCCCGGGCATACTGGCAGGGCCTAGTCGGTTCAGCTTCCGGCCGTACCGGGTTCGGCAGGGTCCTCGGCGTCGAGCAGGCGCCGGATGCGGGGCTCGGACTGAGCCCCTACGACGATGCGCGCGATGCGGCCTCCGCGTATCAGTACCAAGCTCGGTGTGGCCATCACGCCGAGCGATTTCGCCAGTTCGACCTCTTGCTCCGCGTCCAGGCTGACCAGGTCGTCGCGTTCCGTACGCAGCTTTTCGATGACCGGGGTCATGCCATGGCACATCACGCAGTGTCGGCTCCAGAAATAGAGCGCCACGCGGTCTGGTACTCGGCCTGGGAACAGACGTTCCAGGCCGGGAGCGACCTGGCCGCGCTGGCGGCGTGCACGCCACAACGGGCGCCATTGCCAGGCCAGGTAACCGACGACAACGACAGGAATGACATAGGAAGCGATGGACATGCTGCGGGCCGGTATTGGGTCTGTCGGCAGCTTACACCAAAGTTTTGCCCGCGCGTGTCGACACAGCGGCATCGCCTCGCCCCCAGCTTCGGCGTTATAGTCCACGATTCATAGCCATACTCCGACGCTAACCGTCGAGGAGATTGTCGATGAACCTCTTCAATCGCCGTCCGCCCTTGCTCCCGGACGCTGCGGGTGCACTCCCTGGCCGTGCCGAGCCGCTGCCGCCTCCAGAACCACACCGCGTCAGCGGGCGCAGCCTGCTGCCACCCTATCCACCACGCATGCGTATCGCGACCTTCGGCATGGGGTGCTTCTGGGGGGCTGAGCGGCTCTTCTGGCAACTGCCGGGGGTTTGGGTCACCGCCGTTGGCTATGCCGGTGGGTTGACCCCGAATCCGACTTACCGCGAGGTGTGCAGCGGATTGACCGGGCATGCCGAGGTTGTCCGCGTGGTCTACAACCCCGAGGAAATCGACTACTCCGAGCTGCTGCGCTGTTTCTGGGAAGGGCACGATCCCACTCAGGGGATGCGTCAGGGGAACGATGTCGGCACCCAGTATCGCTCCATGATTCTCGCTCAGGATACCGCAACACTCGCCGCCGCGGAGGCCTCGCGAGAGACCTACCAGACCGCCTTGTATGCCGCGGACCTGGGAGATATCACGACGGAGATCCTTCCGGTCGGGACCGTCTATCTCGCCGAGGACTATCACCAGCAGTATCTGGCGCAGCACCTCGACGGTTATTGCGGGTTGGGCGGGACACGGATCGCTTGCCCGTCGCTGGATGGCGCCGGCCGCATGCGCGAGGACGAGGCGTGAGCGACTGCCTGATCGACGCGCGCAGCCTGGCCGAGCGCCTGAGGGGCGAAGAGCCGCCGGTTCTTGTCGACTGCCGCTTCGATCTCGCGCACCCGGAGGCGGGGCGCGAGGCCTACATGCGGGGGCATCTGCCGACGGCGTGCTATGCGCATCTCGACGCGGATCTGTCCGGCCCGGCGAGCCCTGCGAGCGGTAGGCATCCGCTACCTGATCACGAGGATTTTGCCGCACGTTGCCGCGCCTGGGGTATAGGTCCGGGCAGGCTCGTGGTTGCCTACGACGATGCCGGCGGCGCCTATGCCGCGCGTCTGTGGTGGCTGCTGCACTGGCTGGGTCATGCCGAGGCGGTGGTGCTCGATGGTGGTATTCAGGCGTGGATGGCAGAGGGTTATGCGCTGGAACAGGATGAGGCTACGCCCCGGGTGGGTGAGTTCACCGGCTACCCGCGGGCCGAACGGGTGCTCGACGCCGAAACCCTACAGTCCCTGCTGCATGCACGTCGTTGTCGGCTGATCGACGTGCGTACGGAGGCACGCTTCAAGGGCCATGTCGAACCGATCGATCCGGTTGCCGGGCACGTCCCGGGGGCGGTGAACCATCCCTATAACCGCCTGCTGAGCGAGGACGGACGCTTCCTGCCGCCCGAAGCGCTGCGTGCCCAGATCGAGGCGGTGCTGGCGGGGGTGTCGCCGGATGAGGCCGTGGCGATGTGCGGTTCCGGCGTCACCGCCTGCCACCTGCTGCTGGCGATGGCGCATGCTGGACTGCCGGGGGCACGCTTGTATGCGGGTTCGTGGAGCGAATGGATCCGCAATCCCGAGCGTCCGGTTTCCCGTATCGACCGCTAATAATCTTATATGTGCATAACAAATTCTTGTTGTGCACTGTAATATTGGCTATGCTTATCGTCGCCTTAAGTCGACTCCCTCCAGCCTGGGCGTGCTGTAGCGACACTCCCGGGTCAGACTTGAGGTCTGCAGATGTTCTCCATTGGGTCCGGCGCTTTGCGCCGGACCTTTTTTGTTGATGCCGGGCATTCGCCCTGCCGCGCGATTGCGCTATCGTCGCCTTCCCATGTCTTTGTGACGCAACGGTCCGGGAGGTGTGCGATGAAAGCGGTGTTGATGACGGCGGCCGGTGGGCCTGAAGTGCTGCAGCTGGACGAGGTGGCGGAACCGGAGATCGTCGCACCCGGACAGATCAAGGTACGTATCCATGCCGCAGGCATCAATCCGGTCGATACCAAGATCCGCTCGCGAGGCCTGTTCCAGCCCGGCAAGCTGCCCGTGATTCTGGGGTTGGATGGTGCCGGCGAAGTGTGTGCCGTCGGTGCGGGGGTGACGGAGTTCAAGCCGGGTGATGCGGTCTGGTACTGCAATGGTGGTCTGGGGCGCGAGCCTGGCAATTACGCGGAATACACCGTGCTTGACGCGAAGGCCGCACGCCGCAAGCCCATATCCGTGGATTTTGCCGAGGCGGCGGCCGGCCCGCTGGTGCTGCTGACCGCGTGGGAGGGCCTGTTCGACCGTGCCGGCCTGCAGGCCGGGCATACGGTGCTTGTGCATGCAGGAGCGGGTGGGGTCGGACATGTCGCCATCCAGCTCGCCAAGTGGGCTGGGGCCCGTGTGATCACCACGGTGGGGACGCCGGAAAAGACGGCCATGGTGCGGGAGCTGGGCGCCGATCATGTCATCGATTACCATCGCGAGGATTTCGTCGAGGAGACCCTTGACTGGACCGACGGACGCGGCGTGGATATCTGTCTGGATACGGTCGGCGGCGAGACGCTGACGCGTAGCGTCGGGGCGACCGCACACTACGGCAGCCTCGTCACTTTGCTGCAGCTAAGCGCTTCGGATACGGCTTGGAACGAAGCGCGTACGCGCAATCTGCGTCTGGGCTTCGAGCTGATGCTGACGCCGCTGATGCGCGATCTGCCGGAGGCGCGCGCGCATCAGGGCGAGATACTGGATCGGTGTGCAGGCTTGATCGACGATGGTCTGCTGAAGCTGTGCGTGACCCGGCGCTATCCTTTGGCTGAGGCGTCCGAGGCGCACGCCGAGATCGGCGGCGGGAGAGTGCGCGGCAAGCTCGTGCTGATGACCTGAGTGTCTACTCAGTCGCTCGAACGCGGTGGTGCAGGCATAGGGAAGGCGGTCACCTTGCCGCCACCCGAACTGCCGCCCTCGGCGAGAATCCGGTTGGTGCCGACCTTCTCGACCTCATCGATACGTACCACCGACTGCAATGGGACGTAGGTGCGCTTGACGCCGGCGAACTCGGCCTTGAGTCGCTCCTCGGTCGGGTCCACGAGCACGGCCGAGCGTTCCCCGAAAATGATGTCCTCAACTTCCAGGAAGGCATACATGCCGCTCTGGGCGACCTTGCGTGCGTACAGCTCATACACGCTGCCCTGATTGTGGAACACGATGCGGTAGATGCGCTTGTCCATGCTTACGACGGATTATGGATGAGTTGTTACATATGGGGGCGAATGGGCGCCGGCTCAAGCGCGGCGGCCACCCAGCCGCTAGGCGACGATGCCTTCCAGCCAGTCCGGCTGGGCCAGGCGATGCAGGAACCACTGCAAGGCCCGGCCTTCCGAGGGCTCGCGCCAGGCAAGCGAGATGCGTGGGCAGGCGACATCGGTGGTGACTTGCTTGGCGATCAGGCGTCCCGATGCAAGCTCGCGGGCAACCAGATGTCTGGGCATGTAGCCGATTCCCAGTCCCTGGCAATGGGCTTCGCGCTTGGCCTCCATGCTGGGCACGGTGAGGACGTCCTGGGTCCCGGTGACGCCCGAGCTGCGCGGAGGCAGACGGCGCGAGGTGTCCGCTGCGACGATGGCGCGGTGCTGGCGGAGTATCGATTCGGGGATCGGTTCCTCGGCGCGGGCCAGCGGGTGTTGCGGTGCGACCACGAAAACGAACGGGGTTTCACCGAGCGTACGTGCGTTGTAGCCACCCTCCACGGGGCCATCGCCCGGTGCGCCGACGACGAGATCGGCGCGCCCGCTGAGCAACGCATCCCAGTTGCCGCCGAAGGTCTCGTCGAACAGCCGCAGGCGTGTAGTGTGACCGGCCGCGTAGAATTCATTCAGAATCGGATACATTCGTGCGATCGGGATCAGATCCCCCACCGCAATGCGCAATTCCGCCTCCCAGCCGGTGGCTACCCGCCTGACCTGGGATTCGAGTTCATCGGCGGCGCGCAGCAGATGCCGCCCCTCCTGCACCAGGCGTTGCCCCGCCTCGGTCAGGCGGGCACGGTGGCCGCTGCGGTCGAACAGCTGGACGTCTAGGTCCTGTTCGAGCTTCTGCACGGTGTAGGTGACCGCCGAAGGCACACGGTGCAGCGCTTCGGCCGCGGCGGCGAAGCTGCCTTTGCGCTCGATCGCATCGAGCACGTTGAGGGCATCCAGGGTCAGGCGCATGAGAGTGTCCGGAGGAACCTGCCGGCGATTATAGGGCGGGGCACGCCGGCGCGCAGTCGGTCCTTATTCAAGGTAACGTCTGACCACCCACCAACCCAGCAGCACCCCGGCCAGGGTGCCGACACTGCTCAGGGCGAAGGCCAGTCCGGTGCCTTCGGGCTGACCGAGATCCCAGCCCACCCAACCGCCCAGGGTGGCGCCTGCCATCGTGAAAAGTCGCATCATGATTCTACCGCTCCGCGTCGTTATCTGGCGACGGTGGACGGAGGCCTCGCAGGGGATGGTAGACTTGGTGCCCGCCGCTCCCCCGGATTCGCCGGGGCCGTCCAACCAACTGTTCTTAGGGTGAAACTATGCGCATAGTGACTGTGCTTGGAGCCTGCCTGCTGGCGGCGAGTTCCGCGGCGATGGCCAATGGCCTGGATTTTCAGCTGGGCAACAATACGGCTCAGCTCAAGTTCTACACCGGCACAGGCCCCCTGGGCTACACCGGCGGCGAACTCGGCTTCGGCGGTTTCGTCGACAGCCGTCACGACGTGCTCGGCAACGTCAGTCTCAAGGTCGAAGGTCTTGCTGCCGGGGAGACCCCGCTGAGCTTCGGCCTGGGGGTGAGTGCCTACGCCGGTTCGGTGGACAAGCCCAATGTCGACGTAGGGGCAATCGCGCTAGGCGGACTGGTCAAATACACTATCCCCTACCGTATGCCCATGGCCGTGGTTCTGGAGGGCTACTACGCCCCCAACATCACGACCTTCGGGCAAGGCAAGTCCTTCTCCGACGTGAGTCTGGACTACCAGATCGAGGTGACACCCGGCGCCAAGGCCTATGTCGGCTACCGCGTCCTGCAGACGGATCTGAAGAATTATGGGGAATACAAATTCGACAACGCGCTGCACGTCGGCATCCGACTCCGCTTCTGAGTCGGGTGACGCAGCGACGCCGCCCGGCGAGCCGATCGCGGGCGGCGATTTCTGCGCCGAGATCGTCGAGATTCGGCGCGAATCGCCCACCATCAAATCCTTCTGGCTGGATTACGGCGGGCAGCCGCTGAGTTTCCTTCCGGGCCAGTGGCTCGACCTGTATGCCCTTGTCGACGGCAAGGCCGAAGTCGGCGGCTACTCCATCGTTTCCGCGCCCGGTGCCCGTCCCGGGCGTCTCCAGCTCGCGATCCGCGACTCCTCCACCCACGCAGTGACCCGCTACCTGCATCACGTCGCACAGGTCGGCGACACGGTCGGCATCACCGGCGGGCAGGGGCGCTTTCGTTACGAACGCGGCATGGGAGACCGCCTGGTGCTGCTGGCGGGCGGGATAGGCGTCACGCCCCTGCTCAGCATCCTGCGCCACGTGTATGCCTCTGCACCCGAGGTGGCAGTCACTCTGATCTACAGCGTGAGCACCCCCGAGGATATCCTGTTCCGCGAGGAGCTCGACGCGATGAGCGCGGCACGCGCGAACATCCACTGCTTCTACACGGTGACCCAGCCGCTTAACCGCGACTGGAGCGGTTTTGAGGGGCGTATCAACCGCATGCTGCTGGACGAAGTGGGTGTCGACTGCAACGCCCTGTACTACTTCTGCGGTCCGCCGGGCTTCGTCGACGACATGGCGCGCGACCTGCAGCTCGGCGGTCTGGCGCCGGAGCAACTGATCTACGAGAAGTGGTGGTAGCCGCGCACCGGCCCGCTCAGGCGTAGCGCTGCCACAGCACCAACGCCGCGATCGCCACCGCACTGATGGCGGCGAGCAGCACCCCGGCGGCGGCGATGTCCTTGGCCTGCCCGATCAGCGGGTGTCGTTCCGGGTGCAGTGCGTTGGCGAGGTGCTCGATAGCCGTGTTGAGTGCTTCCGCGACCCATACCAGGGCGATGGCGAATACCAGCAGGGCCCACTCCCCCGCGTTCAGCCCCAACGCCGCCCCTGCGATCAGCACGGCCAGCGTGGCCGCCAGATGAATCCGCGCGTTGGCTTCGCTGCGCAGCAGCGTGCGCAGGCCGCGCCAGGCATGTCCCAGGCTGGACAGTCGTGCGCGAGGCCGCAGGTCCGGCGCCAAGCTCAGCCGGCCTCCGCAAAGGTGAAGCGCATGGACAGGTCGGTCGCGCGCAGGTGCTTGGTCAGCGCACCCACCGAGACGTAGTCGACGCCAGTCTCGGCGATCCGGCGCAGCTGGGTTTCGTCCACGCCGCCAGAGACTTCCAGCCGGGCGCGTCCGCGGGTGCGTGCGACAGCCGTGCGCATGTCCTCCAGGCTGTAGTCGTCGAGCATCACGATGTCCGCGCCCGCGGCCAGCGCTTGATCCAGTTCGCCTAGATGCTCCGTTTCGACCTCCACCTGAACGCCCGGCGCCATGGCCCGCGCGGCACCGACCGCCGCGGCGATGGAACCGGCGGCGGCAATGTGGTTCTCCTTGATCAGGATCGCGTCGTACAGCCCTATGCGGTGATTGCGTCCGCCGCCGCAGGCGACCGCGTACTTTTGCGCCGCGCGCAGCCCGGGCAGGGTCTTGCGGGTGTCGAGGAGCTGCGTGTCGGTGCCGGCGAGCAGACGCACGTAATGCCGCGTCGCGGTCGCCGTGCCGGACAGTGTCTGCAGGAAGTTGAGCGCGGTGCGTTCGCCGCTGAGCAGCGCGCGCGCGGGCCCGCTCAGCCGACACAGCAATTGGTTCTCCCCCACCTCGTCGCCGTCGGCGACCTGCCATTCGATGGCGATGTTCGGCGACAGGCGGCGGAACACCGCCTCGAACCAGGCGGTGCCGCAGAGCACCGCGTTCTCGCGCGTGATTACCTCGCCACGGCCTGTACGCCGCCGGATCAGGCCGCATCAGGTCGCGCTGCGATGTTCCTCGGCCAGTGCGGCGCGCACGTGTCTCGACGAGGTCCCGGCGGGCGGGTGGCTGCGTTTTGTCGGTCATGCGCCCTGAAGGTCGGTTGAAAAGCGTCGAGCATGCGCGACGCGTCCTCTTTATCAAAGCGTGCGGGGGCGTCTCGCAGCAGACGTTTCTCGAGTTCGACCACAGGTAAGTCACAGCCCCAATTGCCAGAGTGGTGGCCATAGTGCAGGGCACGACGGCGTGCGAACAGCGCCTGCACTCGGGGCATAGGTAAGGCAGTTGGATGACGGCGGTAGACAGCAGCCGAATACGACCAGGGGCGAAGGCCCTTCAGCGAAGGTCGAGCGTGCAGGTAGCGGCGTTGAGCAAGAGAGGCCACTCGCCCAGCACCACATGTTGCCGCCGCGGGCGTGCGGTCGAGCGGGTAGCCCAGGTGCAGTAGTAGAACGCGAGGTCGACGCAGGCGAGCAGATTCAGGTAAACGAGATGAATCCCGGAGCAGGAAACGCGTGGATCACGCGAGTGCGGAGGCGCGCGAGGCCGGCGCGATGGCGCCGGCCCTCAGGACCCTCGAAGCCACCGCAGACGCAGGTCCCCGGGATCATGTTGACTAAAGAAATTCGCGCGTTGCTGCGAGAGCATAGAATTGAGTGAAGGTGGACTAGTGCATACCGAGGCCTCGCGCCGTGGTGTGCAGGTATGACAGGCCGACTTGCGGAGTTGTCGTAGGCGTACGCGCATTTCGGGCGACGATGGCCGCGAAATTGCGTCGGTGGAGGACATCTCGCTACTTGGTGCCTCGTGCCCTTTGCGCCCCATCGCCACACCCACGTCGCGCGCCTTGAGCGCAGTCGGTCGTTGACGCCCGTCCGCCGGTCATCGCGATGAACTGATCGTCGCGCTGTAGCGCCGCGATCAGGCGCACTTCGTGTTCGGGTGCCTGCTGCAAAGACCGCGGTGTCGCGCACCACTTTGGCGCATCGCGCCCGTCTATGTGTTCCAGTTCGCTCCGGTCCGGCGGGCTGGGTGATGGATGCCGATGGCGCGGCAACGCGCCGCGCGGTCGGGCGTAGCCCGGTATCATTTCACCGCCACGCCGGCCGGTGCGGAAGCCACGGGCGTCCGTGCTTATCCTCGCCGTCGGGTCATGAAGCCGCCCAGACCCAGCTAGGTGAAGCCGCCTTCAGAGCGGGGTCGGCGAAGCCGCTCTCGCGGGCTCTGTTTGACCGCACGCATACGCGATAGCGGCATCGGCGAGGTGCTCCAGCCCCCTGCCAGGTAGCGGTTCCAGCCGCTCGTCGAGCTCGTTTGCGGTTTTGTCCGGCGCGTGCCCAGTAGCGTTCGGCCTGGCACCCTTGAGCGCGACAAACGGGTTCTTCGCGATCGCGGTGCAGCGTTGCCATCTCTGCAGGGCGCTCGAAGGGGATGGCGTCGAGGCGCGGCCGGCCATGATCCTGCCCTGAGTCGAGGCCGTGCTTGCGGGCTAGACGACCAGGAGGCATCGACGGGGGCCTATCGCTGCCACGCATCCGCTTCAGAGCGCATCCCGCCGTCGTTGCACAGCAGCCGTACGTAGCAATCGTAGGTCGCCGGGTTGGCACGGGACGGCGGTCGGGTTGTGCGTGCGCGATGCGCCCTCGCGGCACGTGGCCACGCCTTCCACGGCATAGGCGCTGTCCGCGTGACCAGGATGTGACGGTCTTTTCGTGCGGTGAGGGTGCCTGGTTTGTCGCTGCAGATGAAGCTATGACCGCGCCGAGGGTTCCACGGGCAGGCGCGGATGATCACGTGCCGTTCGGCATGCCGCCGCACGCCGATCGCCAGGGTGATGGTGAATGATCGCCCGGCAACCCCCTGCGGGATGCGGCGACCGGCGAAGCGACGGCGCGAGGAAGGCATGCGAGCACTTGCCTGGTGTGAGACCCACACGGAAGACGAGGTAGACCACGTCGAGCGCGCAGGATGCCGACGGTCAGCTGGCGGGCGAGTCCTCTTGGTTCGGGCCGCAGCAGGGGCGTGTCAGCGGCCGATGTTGCGCCAGCAGGCATTGATGGGCGATCTCGGGTGAAGGGCGACGACGAGGCCGGTGGCCTGTCCGCGACCCCAGCGTTCCGGAATAGCCATGTTGCGAGCATCCGCCAGCGCGTTTCGCTGGACAGCGGCGATGAAGTTTTGTCCACGGCAGCGATTCGCCGGTCAGGCTGGATCGTCGGTGCGCAGGTTGTGCGTCGCAGGAGACGCAGTCCGCGGAACGCGCGCCGCCTCGACGCGGACGATGTCGCCGGGTGACGTTCGCGTCGAGGTGTGCAGCGTACGGCGCGCAGCACCGTGGCTGAGGAACATCGCGCGGATTGCCCCCGGCCCTGGCGCTCCCGAGCGTCCTCCTAGATGAACCCCGATGAAGGCGTTGTGACGAGCGACGCCGAGATCACGCGGGCTGTCGAATCCGGACTACGCCCGATGTGCGTCCCAGGCCGCCCGCGCGCGCGCAGCAGGACTAGACAGCAGGTTGTGAGTTGCGCGAACAGTCGCGCCAGGTTGTTGCCGGCGTGCGCTCGGGCAGGCGTTTGGGGCGAAGGGCGTCGCCGCTTTCGGCTTCCCTGCGTCGAGTCCATGCGGGAAGACGCCGAGGCGGTCGAGGTTTTCGCCGGTTTGCAGGTCGTGCCAGTGGCTGGTTCGTACTCGTTCGCGCTGAAATGGTAATTCATAATCCGTATTTCCGCGGTGACGTCTGCTAGGTCTATACGTAGCCATTTTAACTGCACCACGGATATACAGGAGGTTCGATTTTGGAGCCGGTGTCCAAGCGCAGTAGCCCGCTGGGTGAAACCGGTTCCCGAGTTCATGTCGTGGCTGCCCCCCGTCAATCGGGGCAGTTTCGTCCGACCTGATGCCGTTGACGGGGCGGTCGTGGTGCGCCGCAGGCGTGGCCCTCGCCGCCATCGCGGCATGCGAGCTTCTCTATGCAGCTATGCGACGGAAAAAGATGATGCGGCGATCATCGCGCGCACAGAGAGCGTTTCAGTCGATGGTCAGGGGTATCCGGCCCCGACCACGGCGGTTCCATCGTTGCTGTTCCGTGCTGTCCGCTTATCCGAGCCTGGACGAACAACTAATCGCGCTACGGGCTGAACCGACTTCGAATGGTCGGCATGATCGAGCCTGGTCTGGCCTGCGCGGCTGCACCACTGGGCAATTTCATCCGCATGCGTGGGATCGCTTACGGCATGGTGCCGCCACCTGATCGGCCACCAGGTTCAATGCACCTGGGGGACACCCGCGCGCTAGCACACACGAGGGCTGTCCACCGTTGGCACGCATTCGAAGTCCCGCCCCCCCCCAAAAGCCCGCACCCACCCCGACCAAAGTTTGTGAGTTGCCGGTGATGTTTGCACACGGGTTTTGGTTTCCTTTGTCAACGCATCTGCCAGATTCCGTACATGATCGCGGCGATTTGACCTCAGTCGGCTTGCCTAGATGTTGTGCCCACCGTTGGTCACTCGGTCTTGTCGGTCATCCGCATCAAGAACGGTGGGCGCTTTGCCGGCGGCGCTGCGCCGTGCGATGCCTGACTTCTCGCCGGAGACCATGAGCACCTCTGCCGGTGCGATTGCGGTGACCCTGTTCGCTGCTGACCGAGGTTTCGATCTCGCGTTCCTTGCGGTGCGGATCGGGACAGCACGTGATAGGCAAAGGAGTTCTCGTCAGGGCTTGTCCATATGGCTCGCATTCTTTCGGCCTATGTCGCCACCGTTCCTTGGAACCGCAGCGGCGTCAACTATGCGCCGGCGCCGCACCCGCTGGCCCGTTTCGCGGCCTGCTGCTGAGGATCGTGGTCCGATGCTGGTGGCGCCGCTCGCAGCCTATGCGAACGCGCGATGGGCCCTATGCTCGTGGCCTGGGGTTGATCGACTCCACCCACATTGCGTTGATCATCAAGACTAGCGGACGTGAGGCGGTGGGCTGGTACCTCTTCTCCACTGCTGAGGAAGCTGATTCGCCATCATGGTTGGCTGATCGCTCCTGCTGGTCATCTCAACGCACTCCGGCCGGCAGCGTGCGGTTGCTGTGCCCGACGCGCGGCTGCCCACCGAAGTTCAATACGACTCGAACGCGTCGAATGCCGCAGCTCAAGGCGTCGTCGACGGAGCGGCTGTCCTCGGCGCGGTCAACACGTCGCGAGCGCTTGCGCGAGATTAGCCGCCGCGACCGCGCCAAAAGCACCATGCTGCGTTCGGCCTCGGGCGTGAACTTCGTCGACGTTGCCGGTGCCGATTTCCTGACCGCGAGGCCACTAGTCGCGTGCGGCAGCTCGCAGCCTGTCCCTGTACCGCCAGGAAGAACCTGGAAACGCTCTGCGAGGCGACTCCTGGTAATTGGCTGGGACACGTGTACACACAAGGGCTAAGGCGATCGGCGATAGTGCAGCGGCGCAAGCTGGACCCGGGAGATATACCGGCACGCAGCGGCGGATCTTCACGAATGCCATCCCTTCCGGTGCCGGAGGCCGGCGCTGATCTATGAGCGCTCGCCATTCGACTCAGCGCTTCTGGCCTAGTGTGTCAGCGGGCGAGCATTCGTAGCGAATGTTCCGTCGCCGGCAGCCGCTCGACCCGAGTTGGACTTGCTGCTCGGCAGCTCGGCGCGACATCCCGAGTTCGGTGGGCCAGCAAGGCCGGCAGCAGTCCGGGCTTTGCCTCGCCCATTCGATGGTGACCGATTGCGTGCCTGCTTGAGTATGGCCATGGCTCAATCTGGAAACCGGGTGCGCCGATGCTGCGCGTCGAAGGCGGCGTGCGGGTGGCGAAAGGTATTTTCCGCGCGAACAGGCGACGACTGCAGTCAGACTCGCCATCCGACAGCCATGGGTGAGATCGACGGCATGATTGGTGATCGTGGCGGCGTTACCCGCATTGGAACGGTCGATCTCGAGGGGGGAGATGGGTATCGTCAGTCGGGTCACGTTCATCGGAACCCTCTCGTCTCAGTACACCAGGGCCATAACTGGTGTGACCGCGATCGGCGAGTGGTTCCACGTTCACCACTGTGGGCGGCTCCTTACGACACGCGCCGGGGGGGTGCTAGCGAATCCTGCGAACACTTCCTTCAGAGCGAGGTGGGCCCCGATCCTGCGGGCGCGGTCCCCTCCCCGGGGGCCCCCCCCCGTGGCGGCGAGAGAAGCCCGCCTCGAAAGCGGAGGGGCAATAACGCCCCGGTCGCACCGGTGGAAGACCAGGGTCGGAAACGCTCGACTGCAAGGCCATGACCTCGGAGTAAGCAGGTGACGCAAAGGCGCTCGGTGAAGAAAGGCCGCAACATTGGCGCCACTGATGGTGCGCAGCCGAGCCCGCATCGTGGCGGCCACCTCGAGCCCGCGGCAGAGAGCGTTGGTTCGGTCAGAGCGCGTGAATTCCCGGGTGCTGCGATCGAGTTCAGGGTCTTGAGCCTGCGGTCATCGCCAGCGGTTGCGACGGTGCGGCCTGATGACGGCCGACCGAGGGGCGAGCGTTCCATGATCTCGCGCCGACCGCCGAAGGCGCCCCGCATGCCGTCGCCGAGGTGCTTGCCAGCGATGGCAGTCAGGTGCTGGTATGCCGAAAAGTGCCTGCGTGCCGTCCAGGTGCGACGCGGAAATCCGTCATCACGCTCGTCGAAGATGACACCACGCCCTGCCGTAGGCCGCAGATCTCGCGCAAGCCTTCGAGGAACGGGTAACCGGCGGCAACGCAGTTCATGTTGCTCGACGTCGGTTCGACGAATGATCAGGCGATCTGGCCGCCAACATGGGCGAAGGCCTCGCCACTGCTTCGAATCGTTGAGGCAGGGTCAGGGGTAGTTCGCCAGTGCCGCGGGCAGCCCGGGGAATCGGCACGCCCGAGGGTCAGGCGTGCGCCACGAAGCGGCCCTTGACCAGCAGCCAGAGCGAGTCCGCGTGGTAGACCCGTCGAACTGGACGAATCTTGTCGCGCCGTGAGGACGCGCGCGAGCGGTCGCGCTCTGTCGCTCGTGCCCGAATTGACCATGGAACTCATGTCAGCGAGGGCACGAGCATCGCACACGTTCGCCATTTCTGTCTCGAGTGGCGCCGGAACGGTCCGAGCCGGCACGCCCGGCGTAACCGCCGCTATCCACCCGGGGTGGCGTGGCAGGATCATCGGGCCCCAGTGAGCGACGTAGTCGAGTGAGCGTCGGCCGTCGGTGCGGTAAGACTGGCCCTCGGTGGGGGGGGGGGGGGGGGGGGCCCACGCCGGATGAACAGCGGGTGCCGCCCACGCCCTTGAGAGCGGCGAAGCAGGAGCGAGTTCATCTTCCGTACCGCCGGATGTGGGCGCGGGCGCGGGTCAGAATTCGTTTTAGGGGTGGCCTCATGGGTCGCTTCTCTGCCGCGTCAGCGGGCAGTTTAGCTCCGAAGGCGGTCGCCGGGGCCGCCTACCAGAGCGAACAGACGTGCACGGCAGTGCGTTGGGGCTGGCGAGCGGGCAAACAGTGCGGACGGCCGGCGATACATCCGGCGCTATGACTTCCGCGGGGAATCACATCGGCACGGCCGACAGCGGCGGGGACGTTGCCTGCGTGATGCGGCCGAATCACGCGCGACAGCGGACGCTCAAGGCGTCAGAGCCTGCGACGCAGAGGTCGGCGGCGGCGACCCGCCTCGGGTTTGGGTGAGGGATAAAACTCGCGAAGGCAATGTAGTCGCCGCGGCCGACGCTGCGCGCGCGATTCAAAGGCGGTTGTAGCAGGAACGCCGTATCGCGTGCGGGCGAGGGTGTATAGCCGACTGCCCAGCGGCGCGTCGTCGGGGCAGAATGCAGGCGCCGTCGCGCGCAGGCGAGCGCCATTTCGGTGTGTCGTACGATGAGCCGCACCATGGGCCGGCAAACGCGCGCGGTGGTCGGCGTCTGTCCGGGCGCCGAGCGTTTCGTGCGCCGCCTTGTCGGGTTACCTTGGACGCGCCGCGTCGCCCTGCCCAGGCTTTGCAGGCCTCGACGAGCCGCGGGCCGGGGCAGGCGGCGTCGGTGACGACATACAGGCGCGCAGCGGCGCACGACCTATTATCACTGGCATCGCGCGCCCAGAAAGACGTCGGGATGAGCTGCCCGCGTGGTTAAGGGAGGCGGTGGCAGGACGCAGGTGTAGGACTGTGCACGCTGACCGCGGCCGGCCAATCTCGCCTGGCGATCAGTGTCGGCCGCGTGCCGCGAGGGGCAGCCGGAACCTGATTTGCCCGCAGTCTCGGCCATTCATAGGCGTCGATCGGCCATGAGTGCCGAAGAGGCGGTTGATCACCGCTTTCGGTGCTTGCATGGGTGCCGTAGCAGGGCTATGCGACCCCGGACTCGAGCAGGCGATGCCGCGGGCATCGGCCGAGTCCGCTGGGGGCAGAACGCCTCGGCAGCTTTGGCGTGATCAGCGGCACAGCGCGCAGCAGCTCGCGCACGCGTCGCGTGCGCGCCGCGAGCGAGCCGCCGTGCGCCGGCTGTGCAGCCCGGAGTCGAAATGACGGCACGCGGGGATGATCGCGGGAGCAGGGTGCACCGCTTCAACCGTTTACCGCCGGAGCAGAACGCGATCTTCACGGCGCCCGACGGGGATGTCGTCGAGGATGGCGCGCGCTGTTCGATCACATCGGGTGGCGGAGGTGGGTGTCGTGAACGCGAGCGGTTCCTGCACGGTGACTGGCGGTGATACGGGCGGGATGCCCGCGGGCGGGTATGGCGGTGATGTCACGCGAGTCGGCGCCGTCCGAATGCGCGCCGGCAATCCACAGGATGGTGATTAGGGATTCATGCCGGTCGCAATCCTAATCTGATCGTGGGAAACCTCGGGGGTCGTGGCTCGGGGTGCGCTGTGAGAAGAATCGCGCTTGTTTGTGCGCAAGCGTGTGAGGAGCTCGGTTAAGAAGTATCAGGTTGTCGTCATGTCATCTCATTGACGAACTAAGGGCAGGGCATCCGCCGCTCGCGTTGAAGCCCTGGGCTTACGCCCCAATAAGGTCAGAGGGAAGGACTTCGAGAATGGCGAGGTCCTGATAGGCCGCACTGACGCCGCCGGTCGACGCATAGTCGATGACGTCTGTTGATGGGGATCAGACAGGGGGCGTGAGCGCTACTGCTCGCGCCCGGCGGCCGTCCCCGGACCCAGGGTGGGTGTGGATGCGCGTGACGAGCCCGAGCGCTCTGAAGCGTGACCCTGGGCCGCGGCTCGAGGTCCTAATGTACCTACCCGGGCATCCGATGCAAATGGGGTGCCGGAAAGTGGTTCCCTGCTTGGCGTCCGTGTAGGAACCGCGAGGCCAGGCGCTGGGGGTGAGGATGGCGATGGTGCGCAGGGCCTACGGCAGTGGGGTGCCACCGCAAAGGGTCGTGGGCAGCCTCATCGACGTCCCGTCACGATGTACTGGCTGGGGCAGACAATTCAACGACGTCCGGTTGCCGAATATGTTATATACAAGGTGTGAAGCGGGCCGAGTGTGTGGATATTGCCTGTTTTCGGGGTGAGTTGAACGCTATGCGTAACGTTGGACGCGAGGGCGGAAAGGGAGACAAGGTGACTTCAACGTTAAGTGCCGCGCGGGTCACGTTTCGGACAGAGACTGGCGTGTTTACATAGGACGACCGCTCGAAGATGAAGGGCGCCCGCCTGAATTGGCGCCCAGGACCGCGGATAGTAGGGAGGAGTGACGGGTAAAGTGTACCCAGGGAGCTCGAGAGCGCGGGTACTGGTCATAGGCCGCCCCCTGCGCTGGCGACATGAGACTGTCCATCCAAGACGCTGGGGGCACGAGTGCGACGCGCCCGACACTGGCTGTCTGGGGACGTTGATACTGCTGGCTGCCGGCGCATCAGCAGCTCATGTTCTGGTGGAAGTGCAAGGCTTCTTGCTCCGATTTGATGCCAAGGCACTATGCCTTAAAAGGATGATGGCGCGTCACGAGAGGTGATGTGAGTGATGCCGCAGCCGCACTTTGTGACAATATCAACTATACGAAGGTGCGGGATCACGCCTAAAGACCTTGAGGATTTTGCTATGGAGTTGATGCATCTAGTTTATAGGTAAATGGTTATGGTTTGAGGCGTGATCTTGGGTGCCTTCGTATAGTTGATATTGTCGCATTTGCGGCTGGGCGCGGATCACTGGATCAGCGTCGTGACGCGCGATCCTCGTTCTGAGTTATCCGTGCCTTGGGATCAGATCGGAGGAAGTTAGCCTTGCATTTCAACCTGTCGAAGTGAGCTGCTGTGCTGTCGGCTTGGTAGGTGTATCATGGGTCGGAGATAGCCTTGTAGGGCACTTCGCATTCGTTTCGTCTGCGTGTTGGATGGTGAGTCTGAGGTTATAAGTTCAGTTGGTGGCCTATGAGTGGTACTTGCGGTAGTAAGAGTGTCTCTGGGTACGGTGGCTTTATGTGGGGGCTCGGTTGTTTCCGAGGTCCTGGGTAGTCAATGCAGGCGGGCGCCCTACATCTTCGAGCGGTTGTCCCATGTAAGCTGTCAGTTTGGGATGTCTGGTGTGTGAGCCGCGCGGCGTAAACGGTGAGGTCACCTTGTCGACCTTTCCGCTGTCGAGTCCCGCGTTATTGCATAGCGTGCGACTCACCCCGTGCCTCCAGTATCCAGATCTCGGCGGTGTGTTCGCACCATGTATATACCGTGGGGCGCCAACTGGACGTCGTTGGATTGTCTGCTTGTAGCTGTTGATCGTGTCGGGATGTGGATGAGGCTGCTACGGCCCATCGTTGGTGGTGCTTGCAGTGTCGTCTTATGCTCTGCGGACTGTATCGCCAGTCACCCCCAGCGCGTGGCCTCGCGGTGGCTACTGGACGCAAAGCAGGGAACCACTTTCAGTCACGCATTTTGGATCGGATGACCGCGTATGTACAGTGGGATCTCGAGCTTGCGGCCCGGGGTCACGCTTCAGAGTTGCGCGTAGCTCGAGCACGCGAATCCACACCAACCATTAGTAAGGGGACGACCGCTTAGAGCGCGTCGCAGTAGGAGACACGTCCCTTGTCCGACGCATCAACGTAAGCAATCGTGTTATCGCGTTTCGAAGCGGTGACAGTGCACCTATGAGGAGTGGCCGCTCGTTCCTTCCCTCTGACCTTATTGGTACGTAAGCCGAGGGCTTCATGAAGCGTCGGATGTTGCTCTTAGTTCGGAGTGATAAGATATGACGCCACCCTGCCTACTGCCTTAATGAGATCGGAACACGCTTGCGCACGCAAGTGCAAGTCTTATGACAGCTCATGTCGGGCCAAGATTGCTCGAGGTTTCCCACGACCAGATTAGGATACGACCGGCATGAATCCCTAATGCCATCCTGTGTTATTGCCGGCGCGCAACGGCGGGCGCCCGACTCGCGCGACATCACCGCCAGACCCGCCTGGGCGGGCATCCCGCCCGTATCACCGCCGGTCACCGTGCAGGAACCGCGCGCGTTCACGACACCCACCTCCGCCACCTTGTGATCGAACAGGGCGCGCCATCCTCGACGACATCCCCGTCGGCGCCGTGAAGATCGGCATGCTCGGCGAGGTGGAAACGGTGGAAGCCGTGCACACCCTGCTGCGCGATCATCCCCGCGTGCCCGTCATTCTCGACCCCGTGCTGCAGGCCGGCGGCGGCGGCTCGCTCGCCGGCCGCGGCACGCTCGACGCGGTGCGCGAGCTGCTGCTGCCGCTGTGCACGCTGATCACGCCCAACCTGCCCGAGGCGCATCTGCTCGCCCCCGGAGCGGACTCGGTCGATGCCGCCGGCATCGCCCTGCTCGAATCCGGGGTCGAATACGCCCTGATCACCGGCACCCATGCCAGCACCGAAACGGTGATCAACCGCCTCTTCGGTCATCATGGCCCCATCGAACGCTATGAATGGCCGAGACTGCCGGGCGAATATCACGGTTCCGGCTGCACCCTCGCGGCCGCCTGCGCCGCACTGATCGCCCAGGGCGAGATGACGCCGGCCGCGGTCAGGCGTGCACAGTCCTACACCTGGCGTAGCCTGCAGGCCGCCTACGCCTTAAACGGCGGGCAGCTCATCCCCGACCGTCTGTTCTGGGCGCGCGATGCCAGTGACGAATAGGTCCGTGCCGCCGCTGCGCGGCCTGTATGTCGTCACCGACGCCGCCCTGACCCCCGGCCCGCGGCTCGTCGAGGCCGTGGAACAGGCCCTGGCGGGCGGCGCGCGCTGGGTCCAGTACCGCGACAAGGCGGCGCACGATAACGCTCGGCGCCTGGACGAGACGCGCGCGCTGCGCGCCGTGTGCCTGGCCCATGGTGCCGGCTTCATCGTCAACGACGACACCGAACTGGCGCTCGCCTGCGGCGCCGACGGCGTGCATGTCGGCGCCGACGACGCGCCGCTGGCGCAGGCGCGCGAACGCCTCGGCCCGCACGCGATAATCGGCGTTTCCTGCTACAACCGCCTGGAACTCGCGCGCGCAGCCGTGGCCGACGGCGCCGACTACGTTGCCTTCGGCAGCTTTTATCCCTCGACCACCAAACCCGAGGCGGTCGCCGCCGACCCGGACCTGCTGCGCGCGGCTCGCACGCTGGAGCGTCCGCTGTGCGCGATCGGCGGCATCACCGCAGACAACGCCCCGCCGCTCGTCGCAGCCGGTGCCGATCTGATCGCGGTGGTCAGCGCGGTGTTCGCGGCGGCCGACGTTTGCGCCGCCAGCCAGCGCCTCGCGGGGCTCTTCGCCGAGGGTTGAGGCGCCACGCCGCCGCCTTCGGGTAAACTGCCCGCTTCGTCAACGCGCAGAGGAAGCGACCCATGAGCGACACCCACGCACGATTCGACCGCGCCCGGCGCCACATCCCCGGGGGGGTGAACTCGCCGGTGCGGGCCTTCAAGGGCGTGGGCGGCGACCCGCTGTTCATCGAGCGTGCCGAGGGCGCCTATCTCTACGCCACCGACGGCCGACGCTACGTCGACTACGTCGGCTCCTGGGGCCCGATGATCCTCGGCCACGCCCACCCCGAGGTGATCGCGGCGGTACGCGAGGCGGCCGGTCGCGGCCTGTCCTTCGGTGCGCCCACCGAACTCGAGACAGAAATGGCGGAACGGGTGTGCGAGCTCGTGCCCTCGATGGACATGGTTCGCATGGTCAATTCGGGCACCGAAGCGACCATGAGCGCGATCCGGCTCGCGCGCGGCTTCACCGGGCGCGACAAGATCGTCAAGTTCGAGGGTTGCTACCACGGCCACGCCGACAGCCTGCTGGTCAAGGCCGGCTCGGGCGCGCTGACCCTGGGCGTGCCCGATTCCCCGGGCGTGCCCGCGGCACTGGCCGAACACACCCTGACCCTGCCCTACAACGATCTCGAAGCAGTGGCCGAGGCCTTCGCCCATGTCGGCGGCCAGATCGCCTGCATCATCGTCGAACCGGTCGCCGGCAACATGAACTGCGTGCCGCCGCTACCCGGTTTCCTCGAAGGCCTGCGCGAGATCTGCGACCGCTACGGCAGCGTGCTCATCTTCGACGAGGTGATGACCGGTTTCCGCGTCGCCCTGGGCGGCGCGCAGGCACTCTTCGGCATCCAGCCTGACCTGACCACGCTGGGCAAGATCATCGGCGGCGGCATGCCCGTGGGCGCCTTCGGCGGTCGGCGCGAGATCATGGAACGGCTCGCCCCGCTCGGTCCCGTCTATCAGGCCGGCACGCTGTCAGGCAACCCGCTGGCGATGACCGCCGGGCTCAAGACCCTGGAACTGATCGCAGCACCCGGATTCCACGCGCGTCTGACCGAAACCACCACGCGCCTGCTGCGCGGGCTCGAGGTCGCCGCCACCGATGCGGGCGTCGGCCTGCGCACCAATCAGGTGGGCGCCATGTTCGGCCTGTTCTTCACCGAAGCGCCTGCCGTCACCTGCTTCTCCGAGGTGATGGCCTGCGACGTCGAGCGTTTCCGCCTGTTCTTCCACGGCATGCTCGACGAGGGCGTCTATCTCGCCCCTTCCGCCTTCGAGGCGGGCTTCCTCTCGGCCGCCCACGGCGACGCCGAGATCGCGGCCACCCTCGCCTCTGCACAGAAAGTGTTCGCAGGATTCGCCTGAGCACCCCCCCGGCGCGTGTCCGTAAGAGGCCGCGCCGGCGCCCAAGCTAGTGGATGCACGTGAACCCACTCCGCCGATCGCGGTCACACCCAGTGATGGATGGTGTTACTGCAGACGAGGAGGTTCCCGATGAACGTGACCCGACCTGACGATACCCATCTCACCCTCGAGATCGACCTGTCCAATGCGGAGAAGCTCTGCCACGGCATCACCAAGCATGCCGTCGATCTCACCAATGGCTGTCTGGAAGTGGCGAGTCTGCTGCAGGTGGCCTGTTACGCCGCGGAAAATACCTTTCGCCAACCGCCGCACGCCTTCGACGCGCAGCATCCGCGGCACCCGGTTTCGGAGGATTGAGCCATGCGCATACTCAAGCAGGACAAGCAATCGGTCACCATCGAGATGGGCGAGGCAAAGGCCCGTGACCTGCTCGCCGGCCTGCTGGCCCACCCCGAACTCGGCGATGTCGCGGCCGAGCTGGCCGAGCAGCTCAAGTCCAACGGCGTCGAGCCGGCTGCCGGCGACGGGCACATTCGCTACGAACATGCTCCGCCGCTGACACACTAAGGCCAGACCCGCTGATCGAATGGGCGAGCGCTCATTCGATCAGCGGCGCCTCCGGCCCCGGAAGGGACTGGCATTCGTTGAAGATCCGCCGCTTGCAGTGCCGGCAGATCTCCGGGTCCAGCTTGCGCCGCACGATATCGCCGATCGCCTCGCCCTTGCTGGTGTACACGTTGTCCCAGCCAATCTTGTCCAGGTAGTCGCCTCGGCGGAGCGTTTCCCAGGGTTCCTCCTTGAGCCGGTACAGGGACAGGCTGCCGCCTGCCGCACGGCGACTAGTGGCCTCGCGGGTGAGGAAATCGGCACCGGCAACGTCGACGAAGTTCACGCCCGAGGCGATCAGCAGCAGGTGCTTTTGGCGCGGGTCGCGCTCGGTGAATTCGCGCAAGCGCTCGGCGACGTAGTTGACCGCGCCGAAGAACAGCGAACCGTCGACGCGCACGATCTTGAGCTGCGGACATTCGGGCAGTTCCGAGTCGGTATTGAACTTGCGGTTGGGCAGCCGCGCGTCGGGCACACGCACCCGCACGCTGGGCCGCGAGGTGCGGTTGAGATAGACCAGCAGCGAGGCGATCACGCCAACCATGATGGCGAATTCCAGCTCCATCAGCAGCGTGGAGAAGAAGGTCACCCCGAGCACCACCGCCTCCGTCCGGCTAGTCTTGATGATCAACGCAATGTGGTGGAAGTCGATCAACCCCCAGGCCACGAGCATCAGGATGCCGGCCATCGCCGCGTTCGGCAGATAGGCTGCGAGCGGCGCCACCAGCAGGACCACGATCATCAGCAGCAGGCCGGCGAAGACCGCGGCCAGCGGGGTGCGCGCGCCGGCGGCATAGTTGACGCCGCTGCGGTTGAAGGAACCGGTGGCGACATAGGCCGAGAAGAAGCTGCCGACCATATTGGACAGGCCCTGACCGATGAACTCCTGATTGCCGTCCACGTGCTGTCCCGATCGCACCGCAAGCGAACGCGAGATCGAAACCGCCTCGGTCAGCGCGAACAGGGTCACCGCAATCGCACCCGGCAGCAGGTGCTTGATGGTCTCCGGCGAGAAGTCAGGCATCGACATCGGCGGCAGCGCGGCCGGCAAAGCGCCCACCGTCTTGATGCCGGTGACCGACAGACCGAGCGACACGTTGAGCACATAGGCAACCACGCTGCCGAAGATCATCGCGCCGATCATGTACGGAAATCTGGGCAGGAAGCGTTTGAACAGCAAACCAGAAACCAGTGTGGCGACACTCACCGCAACCACATAGGGATTGACCTCCACGATATGCGTGCCAACGTGGAACAGCACCTCGTGAGGGTGCAGGCCGCGCGGGATGTCCATGCCCAGGAAGTGCTTGAGCTGGCTGGCCGCGATCAGGATGGCGGCACCGGCGGTAAAGCCGATCACCACGGCATGCGAGATGAAATTGACCAGTGTGCCCAGCCGCGCCAGGCCCAGACCCAGCTCGATCACGCCGACCATGAAGGTCAGGGTCAGCGCTAGCGCGACATAGTGTGCAGTGCCAGGCTCGGCATAAGCGGACAGCACGGAAAACAGCACGATGGAACCGGCCGTGGTCGGGCCGGATACCAGATGCCAGGAAGAACCGAACAGTGCGGCGATGATCGCCGGCACCATGGCGGCATAGAGGCCATATTCCAGCGGCATGCCGGCGATGGCGGCGAAGGCCACGCCCTGCGGCAGCACCACGACCGCCCCCGTCAGACCGGCCATCAGGTCGGTACGGAAACTGCCCCGATTGACGTGGGGCAGCCACGACATGAACGGGAACAGGGTTTTCACCCAGGCGGGCGTACTGCGCTGGACACCGGCTTCCAAAATCGACCTCCTGTATATTCGGCTGTGAGTATCGCTGCCTAAAATGGCTACAGTATAGACGCTCGCAGGAAGTCACCGCGGTAAATACGGATATACTGATATACACATGTCAGCGCGAACCGAGTACGAACCCAGCCACTGGCACGACCTGCAAACCGGCGAAGCCCTCGACCGCCTCGGCGTCTCCGCCCATGGACTCGACGCAGAGGAAGCCGAAAGCCGGCGACAGCGCTTCGGCCCCAACCGCCTGCCCGAGCCGGCACGCCGCAGCGCCCTGGCGCGACTGCTCGCGCAATTCCACAACCTGCTGATCTACGTCCTGCTCGCCGCGGGCGCGACCACCCTGCTGTTGCGCCACTGGGTCGATGCCGGAGTGATTCTCGGCGTCGTCGTCATCAACGCCTTCATCGGTTTCATCCAGGAAGGACGCGCCGAGAACGCCATGGCGGCAATCCGCGCGATGCTTTCCCCTCAGGCCACGGTTCTGCGCGGCGGTACGCTGCACACCCTCGACGCCGAACGGCTCGTACCCGGCGACATCGTCCGCGTCGAGGCCGGCGATCGCGTTCCCGCGGACCTGCGTCTCCTGCAGACGCACAACCTGCGCACCGACGAATCCAGCCTGACCGGCGAATCGCTGCCGGTGGACAAAACCGTCATCCCGCTGCCCAGCGAAACCGCGCTGGCGGATCGTCGCAACATGGCCTATTCCGGAACGCTGGTGGTCGCGGGACAGGCCACCGGCCTCGTCGTCGCCACCGGAACCGCCACCGAGATCGGCCGCATCAATGCCCTGCTGGCGCACATCGAGCCGCTGACCACGCCCCTGCTGCGCCAGATCCAGAGACTCGCCCGCCAGCTGACCGTCGGCATCCTCGCGCTCGCCGTGGTGACCTTCGTCTTCGGTGTGGGTCTGCACCACCAGGGCATGCTCGACATGTTCCTCGCCGCCGTCGCCTTCGCGGTCGCCGCCATCCCGGAGGGGTTGCCGGCGATCATCACCATCACCCTGGCGATCGGCGTGCGGCGCATGGCCGAACGGCACGTGATCATCCGCCGCCTGCCCGCCGTGGAAACCCTCGGCGCGGTCAGCGTCATCTGCAGCGACAAGACCGGCACCCTCACGCGCAACGAAATGACCGTCACCATCCTGGTCACGGCGGACAGCGACTATGCCGTGGAAGGCGTGGGCTACGTGCCGGAGGGCGGCATCGCGGCAGCGCAACCCGACCCGGCCGGTCCCGTGCCCAACCCCGGCGACCTCAACGAATTGCTACGTACCGGGCTGCTGTGCAACGACGGCGGGATCGCGCTCGAAGCGGATGCGTGGCAGCCGATAGGCGACCCCGTCGATGCCGCCCTGGTCGTCGTGGCCCGCAAGCACGGCCTCGACCAGGGCACCGAATCACTGGCCTGGCCGCGCCTCGACGCCATCCCCTTCGACGCCGCCCTGCAGATGATGGCAACGCTGCACCGCGATCGCGAAGAACGCCGTTTCGTCGCGCTCAAGGGTGCCCCCGAACGCGTACTGGCACGCTGCCGGACACAACGGCGCAACGGCCTCGACGAGGCGCTGGAACCCGCGACCTGGCAGGCGCGGCTGGAGCACCTCGCCGATGCCGGCTATCGCGTGCTGGCGCTGGCGGTCAAACAGATGCCGCCGGAGGCGGACGCGCTCTGCCACGCCGCCCTCGAAGGCGGCTTCACCCTGCTGGGTCTGGCCGGCTTCATCGACCCGCCGCGCGAGGAAGCACGGGACGCCGTGGCTTCCGCCACCCGGGCCGGCGTGGCGGTGAAAATGATCACCGGGGATCACGCCCGCACCGCGGCGGCGATTGCCGCCGCCATCGGCATCCATGCACCCCGCCCGCCGCTGACCGGTAGCGAACTGGACACACTAGACGGCGACGGACTCGCCGAAGTGGTGCGCGACACCGCGGTCTTTGCACGCATGGCACCCGAACACAAGCTGCGCCTGATCGAGGCGCTGCAGCGCGACGATCAGGTCATCGCGATGACCGGCGACGGCGTCAACGACGCGCCTGCGCTCAAGCGCGCCGACGTGGGTGTGGCGATGGGGCGCAAGGGCACCGAGGCAGCCAAGGAGGCGGCCGAGATCGTCCTCACCGACGACAATTTCGCGGCCATCGTCGCCGGCGTGGAGGAAGGCCGTACCGCCTACGACAACATCCGCAAGTCGATCCTGTTCATCCTGCCGACCAACGGCGCCGAGGCCCTGGTGATCATGTCCGCGGTGATCGCCAACGCCCTGCTGCCGATCACCGCGGTGCAGATTCTCTGGGTCAACATGATCACCGCGGTGACCCTCGCGCTCGCGCTGGCCTTCGAGGGTCCCGAGGCCGGCGCCATGCGCCGGCCTCCGCGCGCCTCCGGCACGCCGCTGATCACGCGTTTCCTGCTCTGGCGCATCATCCTCGTTTCGCTGATCCTGCTCGCCTGCGTCGACCTCGCGTTCTACGGCGCACTGCACCTGGGCTACCCGCTCGACACCGCACGCACCGCGGCGGTCAACATGCTGGTGCTGGGCGAGATGGCCTATCTGCTCAACGCCCGCTACCTGCACGCCTCGACCTTCAGCCTGGAAGGGCTCTTCGGAAGGAAGACTTCGAGATGGTCGAGGTCTGATGTCAGCCGCGATGACGCCCGCCGAGCGGGCACAGGACGAGAAGATGACGACAGATCAGGCGATGGCGCTGCTCGCCGCCCGGGCGGCCGAATCCCAGGTGAAGGTGGATGCGGCGCTGGACGAAGCCCTGGAGGCGCTGGACGAGGAGCTTGCGACCCTGGCCGCGGAGCTCGAGGTCGAGTACCTCGGTCCCGGCATCGGCATGCAGGACATGGGTGCCGAACATGTGTTCCGGCTGGCCGTGCGCCATCACGTGTGGGACGTCGGTACCGCCGGCTGGGGGGTGAAGGTGTGCGATGGGTTGCCGCAGGGCAACTTACGCCCGATGTGGGCCATGCAGGGCGTAGGGCGCCTGCGCAAGCAGCAGTTGGTGAAGGTGTTGCCCGAGTTACTGCGCGGTTATGCGGCGGCCGTGGCCGCGGCGGGCAAGATAGAGGCGCCAGCCGGGCTGAAGCTTCAGGCGTTGGCCGAACGCTGCGCCTGATCCGCGTTGCGGCGCAGCCCGAGCACGGGCCAGCCCCGCACCGCGGCGATTTCCGCCAGGGATGGGTCCGGGTTGACTGCTACCGGGTGATTGACCCGTTCGAGCAGCGGCAGGTCGTTGTGCGAGTCGCTGTAGCACCATGATTCCGCACCGACCAGGTCAGGCCGTGAGCCCAACCACTGCTCCAGGCGCATCACCTTGCCCTCGCGGAAGGCGGGGGTTCCCTCGATTTCAGCCACGAAACGCCCGTCCACGCGGCGTGGTTCGGTGGCGATGAGGTGCTCGATACGCAGCAGGTCGGCGATCGGCCGGGTGACGAAGCTGTTGGTGGCGGTGATCAGCACCAGGGTGTCGCCGGCTGCGCGGTGGCGCTCGACCAGTTCGCGTGCGCCCGCGGTGATCATCGGTTCGATGCGCTCGCGCAGATAGCGCGCCCGCCATGCCTCGAGCTGTCCCAGCGGATGCGTGGCCAGCGGTTCGAAGGCAAAGCGCGCAAAGGCATGGATGTCCAGCTTGCCAGCGACGTAGTCGGCGTAGAAGCGCTCGTTGGCCTGATCGGCGGTCTCGCGGTCCACGACGCCTTCGTCCATCAGGAAACGCGTCCATTCATGGTCGCTGTCGCCGTCCAGCAGGGTGTTGTCGAGATCGAACAGGGCCAGTCCCATGGGATCCGCCGGGCTGTTGATGAGGCCTGCATTGTAGCGATTGGGGGCGGTGGCGTCATTTGCCGCCGGCCGGCGCTTATGGAACAATGACCCTAGTAAATGAGGCTCGTGATCGGGGATTGCAAGTGATTGATTCGGACGGATTTAGGCACAACGTTGGGATCATTCTGAGCAATGCCGATGGGCGCGTCTTCTGGGGCAAGCGGATCGGCCAGTGCACTTGGCAGTTTCCTCAGGGGGGTATCCGTCCCGACGAGTCTCCGGAGCAGGCGATGTATCGCGAGCTGTGGGAGGAAACCGGGCTCGAGGAGAGGCATGTGAATGTGGTGGGCCACACGCGTGGCTGGCTGCGTTACCGCCTGCCCAAGAATCTGGTCAGGCGCCATGCCTCGCCGCGCTGTATCGGCCAGAAGCAGGTGTGGTTCCTGCTCAGCCTCGACTGCGATGAAAGCTGCTTCAATCTCAGTGCCTCCGCCAAGCCGGAATTCGACGGCTGGCGTTGGGTCGACTACTGGTTGCCCGTGGAGGAGGTCGTGTTCTTCAAGCGCAAGGTCTACCGGCGTGCCCTGAGCGAGCTCGCGCCGCTGTTGTTCGGCGCAGATGGTGCAATGCCCCCCGCGATTGTTCGGGAGACGGCGCACCGTGTGTCCTGACGACGAGATCGCCACTCCAGCGAGTCCTTCCGAGCCGCTGGAACAACCCCTGCTGCAAACCCTGCAGCGCATCGTCGAGGCGGTCGGTGCCGCGGAGTCGACCCAGGATGCCCTGAGCGTGCTGGTCACTCGCGTGCGTGCGGCGCTCGAGGTCGATGTCTGCTCGATGTACCTCGTAATGCCGGGGCGCGAGCGCCTGGTGCTGATGGCCACCGAAGGTCTGAATCAGGCCTCGGTCGGGCAGGTCCAGCTGAATTTCGACGAAGGTCTGGTCGGTCTGGTGGCACAGCGCGCCGAACCGGTGAATCTCGACGAGGCACCCGACCACCCACGCTTCAAATTCTTCCCAGAAACCGGCGAGCAGCGCTATCACGCCTTCCTCGGCGTGCCCATCATCCATCGACGTCAGGTGCTCGGCGTGCTGGTTGCGCAGCAGCGCGCCAGACGCAGTTTCGATGATGGTGCGGTGGCCCTGCTGTCCACCCTGGCCGTACAGATCGCTGTCGCCATCCGCCAGGCAGAGTTGTCCGGCGAAACCCTGCGCCTGCTGCGCGGCGAACTACCGACGGATCTGATCATCACCGGCCTGGGTGGGTCGCCCGGTGTTGCCATTGGCGTCGGTCGAGTTGCCTATTCGCAGTCGGATCTCGAACGTATCCCGGATCGCGCGATTGAAGACATTGCAGCCGAAGTCGCGGCCTTCCGCGAGGCCGTCGAGGCCGTCAGACAGGAAATGGCGGCCATTCGCGCGCGCATGGTCGACGTGCTGCCCGCCGAAGAGCAGGCATTGTTCGATGCCTACGCCATGATGCTGGCGAGCGAACACCTCATCGAGGGTACGGTCGCACGCATCGAACAGGGGGCCTGGGCGCCGGCGGCCCTGCGCGACACCGTGCGTCAGTACGCACGCGCCTTCGAGGAGATGGATGATGCGTACCTGCGCGAGCGCGCGAGCGACATCCGCGATCTGGGGCGGCGCATCCTGGCGCAGCTGCTGAGCCAGGCGCGCAACGACTCGCCGTGGCCAGAACGCACCATCCTCATAGGCGAGGACGTGTCTGCCGCGCAGCTGGCGGAAATTCCGCCTGGGGTGCTGGCCGGCGTGGTGTCGGCACGCGGCTCGGTTTCGTCGCATGTCGCCATCCTCGCCCGCGCGCTGGGCATTCCCGCGATGATGGGCGCGGAAAACCTGCCGGTGGGCCGGCTCGAGGGCCGCGAGCTCGTCGTCGACGGTTATCAGGGGCGCTTGTTCATCCAGCCGGGGCCGCAGGTGCGGCGCGAATTCGAGCGTTTGGCGCGCGAGGAGCGCGAGCTGTCGGATGGCCTGAACGCGCTCGCCGCGGAACCGGCGCTGACCCCCGATGGGCGCCTGATCCCGATTTACGTGAACACCGGCCTGCTGGCCGACGTCGAACCTGCACTCAAGTGCGGTGCCGAAGGGGTGGGTCTGTACCGTACCGAATTCCCGTTCATGGTGCGCGACCGTTTTCCTTCGGAATAGGCCCAGCTGCCTACCTACCGGCAGATGCTGTCGGCGTTCTACCCGCGGCCGGTGACCCTGCGCACGCTGGATATCGGCGGCGACAAGCCGTTGCCCTATTTCCCCTTGACCGAGGACAACCCCTTCCTCGGCTGGCGCGGCATCCGCGTTACCCTGGACCACCCCGAGATCTTCCTGACCCAGGTCCGCGCGATGCTGCGCGCGAACGCGGGGCTCGACAATCTGCGGGTGCTGTTCCCGATGATCAGCACGGTCGGAGAACTGGACGAGGCCTGTCGCTTGCTCGACCGCGCAGCCGCCGAGCTGCGCGAGGAGGGCCTGGATATCTCTCGTCCGCAACTCGGGGCGATGATCGAGGTGCCCTCGGCGGTCTATCTCGCCGAGTCGCTGGCGCGGCGGGTGGATTATCTCAGCGTGGGCACCAACGATCTGGTGCAGTACCTGCTGGCGGTCGACCGCAACAACAGCCGAGTGGCCGATCTTTACCGCCCGATGCATCCGGCGGTGCTGCAGGCGTTGCATCAGGCGCGCGAGGGTGCACGGCGCGCGGGCAAGCCGATCTACGTTTGCGGCGAGATGGCGGGTGATCCCGCCGCCGTGATCCTGCTCATGGGGATGGATTTCGACGGCTTGAGCGTCAGCGTGGCGGGCTTGACGCGGGTGAAATGGGTGGTGCGCAGCTTCACCCAGAAGAAGGCACGCGAACTCACCGAGCAGGCCCTGACGCTGGAGGAGCCGGACCGGGTGCGCGAACTGCTCAACGGTGCGCTGGTCGATGCCGGTCTTGGTGGATTGGTGCGCGCCGGCAAGCGCTGAGTCCCGTTTCAGACGCTCAACTGCCCTGCTTGTGCAGCATGCGTTCTACTTTCGCCGCCAGCTTGTGCACGTCGACGTTGCCGATCTTCTGGTAGACCACATGTCCGGCCGGATTGATCAGGAACGAGGTCGGCGTCAGCCGGATGGTACCGAAGGCCTTGGAGATCGCGTCGCTGCTGTCGATCGTGATGGGGTAGGGGATGTTGCGGTCGTGCTGCATGGCGCGCACCTGAGAAGGTACATCGTAGGACATGGCCACGCCGATGATCTCGAAGCCCTTGGGCGAAAGCCTGTCGTACAGCTTGGCCAGCTCTGGAATTTCCTCCACGCAGCCCGGGCAGGTGGTCGCCCAGAAGTTGATCAGCACGGGGTGCCCGCGCAATGAACTCAGGTCGAGTTTCTTGCCGTCGAGCAGGGTGAAATGGACGTCGGGAGCGCTGTTGCCGGAGGGCGCCATCCAGATCCAGGTGGCCAGTCCGATGATGGCGACAGCGACGATGCCGATGATGAGTTCGCGGGGTTTGAGCTTCATTCTGGAGTTCCGGATCGACTGACGAGCGCGACTAGATTAGTCCTTGCGTGGGCCGCTGGAAAGAGCAGCCGGGGCTACAGACTGAACAGGACAACCGTGGCCAAGCCGAGGAAGGATGCGTACCCAATGACGTCGGTGAAGGTGGTCAGGATGACGCTGCCGGCGATCGCCGGGTCGACGCCGAATGCGCGCAGCAGTGGTGGCAACGACACACCGACGACCGCCGCGGCGAACAGGTTGATGATCATCGCGAGGGCGATGATGCCGCCGATGCGCAGGCTATCGAACCAGATCAGGGCGATCAGCGCGACCACCAGTGCCCACAGCAGGCCGTTGATCGCGCCGACGGCGATTTCCTTGCTGAAGATCCAGCGCAGATTGCCGCGGTTGACCTGATCAAGCGCCATTCCACGAACCACCAGGGTGAGCGTCTGGCTGCCGGCGATGCCGCCCATGCTGGCAACGATCGGCATGAGCACGGCCAGCGCCACCGAGCGTTGGATGGTGTGCTCGAACAGGCCAATCACCCAGGAGGCAAGAAAGGCGGTAGCGAGATTGATGCCGAGCCACACCGCGCGCCTGCGGGAGCTGCGGACCACCGGTGCAAAAATGTCCTCGTCCTCGCTCAGGCCGGCACGCCCCATGACCGAATGATCGGCCTGTTCGCGAATGACGTCGACGACGTCGTCGATGGTGATGCGTCCGAGCAGGATGCCGCCCTCGTTGACCACTGGGGCGGAGATGAGATCGCGGTCCTCGAAGACCTTGGCCACCTCGTGTGCCGGGGTTTCTGCCGGAATCGCCGCGGTCGAGGTATCCATTACCTCGGCGACGGTATGCTCGGGGTCCTGGGTCAGTAGTTCAGTCAGTGCCAGCAGGCCGAGATACTTGTCGTAGCGGTTGACCACGATCAGGCTGTCGGTCAGGTCGGGGAGTTCGCCACGCAGGCGCAGGTAGCGCAACACCACATCGAGCGTGACATCGGCGCGCACGGTGACCGCGTCGCTGTCCATCAGGCCGCCGGCGCTATCCTCGGGGTAGGACAGGATAGCTTCCAGGCGCTGGCGGCGCTGCTTGTCCATCCCGTCCAGGGTTTCCTGGAGTACCGCATGCGGTAGGTCCTGTACGAGATCCGCCAGGTCGTCGACATCCAGGCTGTGTGCGGCCTGGACGAGTTCCTCGGCGTCCATGCCGCGGATCAGGCTTTGCCGGACCTCGTCGCCGAGATGCAGCAGGACCTCGCCGTCGTATTCCTGGTCGACCAGTTCCCATACCAGTTCGCGCTGGGCGGGCGGCATGGATTCGAGCAGGTGGGCGATTTCCGCCGGATGCAGGGCGTTGAGCATGCGCTGTGCCTGCTGCATGGCGCCGGTCTGCAGGGTGGCGGAGATCAGTTCGAGATTGCCCGCGTTGCGGCTGGTCGTGTCCGTATCGGCCATGGCGTGCTCGTGGTGAAAGCGGCGTCAGCCAGTGTAGCAGCCGGACAGGTGAGCCGCTCGGACACGGAATCAGCGGAGCGCAGGTTCCAGATCTTGGTTGAGCGTTTCAAGCAGGCGGTCGCGTACAGCGCGTTCGCCTGCTGCAAGAAGCTTGCGTACGGGGGTGGCCAGTTTGCGCACATCCGTCCGGCGGATGACGTGACGGATTTCGGCCAGACGGTTCACGGGCACGCTGAATTCGCGGAGTCCCATGCCCAGTAGCAGGCGGGTATAGCGTGGGTCGCCAGCCATTTCCCCACACATCGCCACGGGCTTGCGGGCGCGGGCGGCACCCTTGAGCGTAAGACGGATGAGTTGCAGCACGGCCGGGTGCAGCGGGTCGTAGAGGTGATTGACGGTTTCGTCCGTGCGGTCGATGGCGAGCGTGTATTGGGTCAGGTCATTGGTGCCGATGGACAGGAAATCCAGGCGTCGGGCGAAGGCGGCGGCGGTCAGCGCGGCAGCCGGCACTTCGATCATGGCGCCGATCGGCATGCCTGGATCGAAGCGCCGCCCTGCTTTGCGCAGCTGACTGCGTTGTTCCTCGATCAGGGCGAGGCACTGATCGAGCTCGGAGATGTCGGTGAGCATGGGCAGCATGAGACGGATAGGGCCCAGTGCGGAGGCGCGCAAAATGGCGCGGATCTGGGTGGCGAAGAGTCCGGGTTCGCGCAGGCTAAGGCGGATTGCGCGCAGGCCCAGTGCCGGGTTGGGCGATCCCTGGGTTTCGCGTGCTTCGGCGTCGGGCAGCTTGTCGCCGCCGAGATCGTAGGTGCGGACCGTGAGAGCTTCGCCGCCCAGTGCGCGCAACGCCCTGCGATAGGCCTTGAGCTGTTCGCCTTCATCGGGCGGTGTGCTGCGGTTGAGGTAGAGGAATTCGGTACGGTAAAGGCCAACCCCCGTTGGGCCGGCCCGGCGCAGCGCATTGAGGTCGGCATCGAGCTCGATGTTGGCCTGAAGGGTAACCGGAGTGCCATCCAGCGTCACGCTGGGCAAGCGCGCCTGGCGGACGAGATCGGCGCGTCGCTGGCGTGCATCCCGCAGACGGTCACGGAAATGTTGCCTGAGCGAGGGGGGGGCATCGGCAAGTACGAAGCCACCGTCGCCATCGAGAATCAGGGGTTCGTCTGCGGCCAGCAAGCGCAGGGCAGCCTGTACACCGACCACCGCCGGCAGTTCGAGACTGCGCAGTAGGATGGCAGTGTGCGAGAGCGGACCGCCGAATTCGGTGACGACGCCGGCGACGCGGGCCTGATGCAGGCTGGCGATATCTGCCGGGGACAGGTCATCGGCGACCACGATTTCTCCCCGGCCCGCGGGCAGCACGTTGGTTTCGCTGCCGGTGAGCAGGCGCTGGACGCGACCGATCACATGCGCCACGTCGTCGCGCCGGGTACGCAGATACGGGTCCTCCATCGCATCGAAGGTGGCGATCAGTTCGTCGTACTGCAGTTTGAGGGCCCATTCCGCATTGCAATGGCGTTCGCGAATGTGCTGGATCGGTACGCGGGCGAGGAGATTGTCCTCCAGCATCAGCAGGTGCGTGTCGATGAACGAGCCGACGTCGGCAGGGGCATGTGTCGGGATGCGCGCGCGCAAGCCCTTGAGCTCAGTCTTGGCACGCTGCAGGGCACGTCGGAAACGCTTCACTTCGCTGGCGATGGCATCGCCGGGAAGCCGCCGCTCTGCCACTTCGGGCGTTTCCTGGGCATAGAGATGCGCGCGGCCAATGGCGATGCCGCGTGAGACACCGATGCCGTTGAGCAGCAGGCTCATTTCAGGAAGTTTCCTTTATCGTTCGCGCTCTTTCCCTATCCATGGATGCCCGGAGGCGTTGGCGCGCGATGCGTTGTGGCTGTCAAGTGTAACGTACACTGCGTGCGTGCGCGGGTGAGCTTAGTTTTCTTCCCCGAAGCGGTCGGCGATGAGAGCGCTGAGTTCGGCCAGTGCCTGTTCGGCATCCACACCCTCGGCGTGTAGCGTCAGCGTGCTGCCCTGGGCCGCGGCGAGCATCATCACCCCCATAATGCTTTTGCCATTGACGCGGCGCCCGTCGCGTTCGAGTTCGATGTGTGCTTCGAATCGCCCGGCCAGGCTCACCAGCCGAGCGGCAGCGCGTGCGTGCAGACCTAGACGGTTGACGATGGTGACTTCGAGTTGCGCCATGCCTAGCCCATATCCTGGCAGTTGAGTACGCCGTCATGCCCCCCGCTGAGCGCCTTTTCCTTGAGGGCGTCGAGTTCGAGCGTGGGATAGTTGAGGATTCGAATCAACATGGGGAGGTTGAGTCCGGCGAGGATGCGTATCTGGTGTTTGTCGTCGCACAGGCGGCAGGCGACGTTGCTGGGCGTCGAGCCGAACATGTCGGTCAGTACCAGCACCCCGCTACCGGCGTCCAGACGGTCGCACAGCGTGCGGGCTCGCTGCAGCAGGTCGTCGGGATCCGCAGCCGGGGAGACCGCCAGGACGGCGACTTCGAGCGGCGGTTCACGCAGCATGCTGCGTGCCGTTTCCATGAGGTCGGCACCGAGGCGGTTGTGCGTGATCAGCAGGATTCCCACAGACATCGGCGATCAACCTATGCAGAGGCGAAGCGGACGGAAGGCGACGGGCTGCATCAGGCGAGTTCCCGGTGGCGGATGGTAATTTCGGTGCCGCGTTCGTCGCGGAAGGCATCGGCGAGGCGCTGCACCAGGTATACCGAGCGATGTTGCCCCCCCGTACATCCGATCGAAACGGTCAGGTAGCTGCGGTTTTCAGCCTCGAAGCGGGGTATCCAGCTTTGCAGGAAGCGTTGGATATCGTGGTACATGTCCTCGACCATGGGATGTGCGGAGAGGTAATCCCGGACCAGTGGATCGAGGCCGGTCTGATTGCGCAGGCGGGGCTCCCAGTGCGGATTGGGCAGGCAGCGGACGTCGAACAGGAAGTCCGAGTCGCCGGGGACGCCATGCTTGAAGCCGAAGGACTGGAACTGCAACGAGAGCGAGCCGACGTGGCTGCGCCCAACGCGCTCGCGGATCTGCGCGCTGAGCTGATGCACGTTGGTCCGCGTGGTGTCGATGGTCAGGTCGGCATGCTCGGCGATGATCGACAGCAAGGAGCGTTCTAGGTGTATCGCTTCGATCAGCGGCAGTCCCTTGCGTGATAGGGGATGCTTGCGTCGGGTCTCGCTGAAGCGCTTGAGCAGTGTGTCGATCTCGGCTTGCAGGTAGATGATCTCGAGTTCGACGCCGCGGGCACGGATGTCTTCGAGAATGGTTTCGAAACGGCGTAGCTCCTCGATGCCGCTGCGTGCATCGATACCCACGGCCGCCTCTTCATAGAGTTTGACCCGTGGGCTCAGCAGGTTGTCGACGAAGGCGGGCAGCAGGCCTAGGTGCAGGTTGTCGATGCAATACAGACCTTCATCTTCAAGGGCATGCAGGGCCACCGTCTTGCCTGAACCCGAAAGTCCGCTGATGATGATCAGTCTCACGATTCGCCCTCGAGGCGTTGTTGCTGGCGTTGGATCAGATCGTCGGCCGCATCATACCCGGACTGAAGCAGAAGGTGTTTACGTACGGCGGCCTCCACCAGCACGGCGAGGTTGCGGCTGGGTGCGACCGGCAGCTCGATCAGCGGTATTTCGATGCCTAGTAACGATTTCATGCGCATGACGCCGTACAGGCGGTTCTCGTTTTGTTGGGCCGCTTCGCTACCCTGGCGAAGATCGACGATCAGGCGCAGGTATTTGTGCCGCTTGATCGCGTTGTCGCCGTACATTGCGCGGACGTTGAGCACGCCAAGCCCGCGGACTTCCAGCATGTCCTGTAGCACCGGCGGGCAGCGGCCCTGCAAAATATCGGGCGTGATGCGTGCGAATTCGGGAGCGTCGTCGGCGACCAGGCGGTGGCCTCGGGTGATCAGTTCCATGGCTAGTTCGCTTTTGCCCACGTTGCTGTCGCCCGTCAGCAGCAATCCAGTGCCCAGCACCTCCATGAACACGCCATGGACGGTGATGGTCTCGGCCAATGTCTCGCTGAGAAAGTAACGCAGCGTGCTGATGAGTTCGTGGGTCGCCCGAGGAGAGGCGAGGAGCGGGATGCCCGCCTTGTCGGCAAGCTCGATCAGGTGTGCGTCGGGGTATTCTCCACCACCGACCACGACTGCCGCGCTGTCGCCATTGAGCAATTGTCCAAGTGCTTGCTCGCGGACGGCCGGTTCGAGTCGGTTCAGGTAGGCAAATTCGCGGCTGCCCAGCACCTGGACGCAATGCGGGTGGATCAGGTTGAGGTGGCCGACCAGGGTGGCTCCGCCCCAGTGCGTGTCGACCTCGGCTAGGTGCTGGCCCGCGCCCCTGCGCCCGGCGACCCAGGAGAGCTCTAGGCGTTCGCCTAATACCTGATACAGATCCTCAGCGGAGAGTTGGGTGTTCATGGCGTCGCCTAGGCGGCGTGCCGTGCATCCCAGTCGTTGAGCAGATCGAGCGTCGCCGCACCGTCATGCGCGTTGCGCAGCTGGTGCACGGTGGCGGGGTCGCTGAACAAGCGCGCCAGCCGTGCCAGCGTTTCTAGATGCTCGTTCGTACACGTCTCGGGAACCGCCAGGGCAAACAGCAGATCGACCGGCTCTCGGTCGGGGGCATCGAAATCGACGCCCTCCTTGAGCTTGATGAAGGCCGCCTGGGTTTGCTCGAGTCCGGCAATGCGCGCATGGGGTATGGCCACCCCATGGCCTAGACCGGTGCTGCCCAGCCTTTCCCGCGCGAGCAGGGTGTCGAAAACCTCGTGGGACGAAACCTGGGCACCCTGAGCGAGCAGTTCGCTCAGGGCTTCCAGCGCCCGCTTCTTGCTGTGGATGTCCGCGTCGTTGACGATGCGGTCAGAGGTAAGCAGTTCGCCGATATGCATGGTTTGGGTGTCGCTTGCGTAGTGTCACGTGGCCGTGCGCTTGGTGGTTTCGGCCTTGTGATGATCTTTGGTTTTTTCCTTGTGTTTAATCACTTGCCGATCGAGCTTGTCGACCAAAGCGTCGATGGCCGCATACATGTCTTCGTCGGTCGAATCGGCAAAAATCTGGTTGCCGCCAAGATTCAGGCTGGCTTCGGCTTTCTGACGCAGTTTTTCGACGGAAAGAATCACGTGTACGTCGATCATGTTGTCGAAGTGCCTTTCGAGGCGCTGGAATTTTTCCTCCACGTAACCGCGCAGGGCGTCGGTCAGTTCGATGTGGTGCCCGGACAGGTTGATTTGCATACGATACTCCTCGTTATGGGCCGTGTCCTGATTGCCCTTTGTGATGATGGATACATTGCCGCTGACTTAATGGCATTGGCACGATTTCGTGACCATGCTTGTCTTCCGCAGAACTCGGCCGCGGAAGAATGCTGGACACTCGTCTGGCGGACACGGAGCTGTGATGTATTGGGAAAGCGCCATAACTTCCAGTCTAGTTGAGTCGCTTGCGATCGCTGGATGAGGGGATGTTCATGCCTTCGCGGTACTTCGCGACCGTGCGCCGGGCGACCTGGATGCCCTTGTCGCTCAGCAGTTCGGCGAGCTTGCTGTCCGACAGCGGCTTGTCGCCGGGCTCGCCCTCGATCAGCTTGCGGATCATCGCGCGTATGGCCACCGCCGAACATTCGCCGCCATCGGCCGTGCCGACATGGCTGGAGAAGAAGTACTTGAATTCGAAGATGCCGCGTGGCGTGTACATGTATTTCTGCGTGGTCACGCGCGAAATGGTGGATTCGTGCATGTCCACCTGTTCGGCGATATCGCGTAGTACCAGGGGTTTCATCGCCTCCTCACCGTATTCGAGGAAGCCGCGTTGCTGCTCGACGATCGCAGTCGCGACACGAAGCAGAGTTTCGTTGCGGCTTTGCAGACTCTTGATGAACCAGCGGGCTTCCTGCAGCTGGTTCTTCATGTAGGTGTTGTCCATGCTGCTGTCGGCGCGACGCACCATCGACGCATAGGTTGAATTGACGCGCAGTCGCGGTGCGACCTCGCTGTTGAGTTCGACCCGCCAACGCTTCCCCTGCTTGCGCACGGTGACGTCGGGCACGATGTATTCGGGGCGGCTGTTGCTGATCTGCGCGCCGGGGCGGGGGTTGAGCGACTGGATCAGCAGGATGGTTTCGTGCAGCGCGTCCTCGTCGAGCTCAAGGTGGCGCATCAGCGTCTTGAGATCGTGGTTGCCGAGTAGGTCCAGATAGTTTTGTACCAGGCGTCGGGCAGGTTTGAGGTAGGGCGTATCGAGCGGCAATTCGGAAAGCTGGATGTCCAGACATTCAGCCAGATTGCGCGCGCCGCAGCTGGGCGGGTCGAGGCGCTGTACGAGGTGCAGGACCGCTTCGACGTCCTCCACCTCAAGTTCGGTTTCCATTTGCGCGGAGAGCGACGCACGGATGTTTTCGAGGTCATCCTGTAGGTAGCCGTCGTTGCCGATGGCATCGATCAGGGTCATTGCGATCAGTCGATCCTGATCGCTCATCGGCGCGAGATGGACCTGCCAGAGCAGGTGATCGGCCAGCGATTCGCCGTCGCCGCTCTGCGATTCGTAGGGGTCGCGATCGTCCGTTTCGGGCGCGCTGCCGGCTGCGGACGGAGGTTCGTAGATATCGTCCCAGGCGCTGTCCACCGGCAGTTCGTCGGGGATTACGTCCTGGGGTGTGGCCTCTTCCGCTGCGCTTTCGCGCCCTTCGCCGTTGAGCCCTTCGGTCTCGCTACCTTCGGAACGCCCTGTGTCTTCGTCCACCTCGAGCATAGGGTTGCTCTCGAGCACTTCCTGGATGTGCGTCTGCAACTCCAAAGTGGAGTACTGCAGCAGCCTGATGGCCTGCTGCAGTTGCGGCGTCATCGCCAGGGATTGCCCTAGCCTGAGTTGGATGGACGGTTTGATCATCGCGCCTGATGTTTATCTTGAATCCGCATTTAACGCAATGGTCATGATGGAAAGTCGGAACATGGTTTCAGCTTACAACCGGAAGTCCTGTCCCAGATAGACCTCGCGGGCCTTCTGGTCGCGTAATATTTCTTCGGGCGTGCCGGCGGCAAGCACATGGCCATCGCTCAAAATATATGCGCGCTGGCAAATGCCCAGGGTTTCACGGACGTTATGGTCGGTGATCAAGACGCCTATGTCCCGGTCGCTCAGGTGTCGCACGATTCGCTGGATGTCGAGTACCGATATCGGGTCGACTCCGGCGAAGGGTTCGTCGAGCAGGATGAAGGCAGGATCCGCAGCCAGAGCGCGTGCAATTTCCACGCGTCGCCGCTCGCCTCCCGACAGGCTGAATCCGCGGCTCGCGCGGATGTGCCCGATCTGTAGTTCATCCAGCAAGTTTTCCAGGATTTCATTCTGGGCTTTGAGGTCGAGATTGTCACGCAGTTCTAGCACGGCGCGGATGTTGTCCTCGACGCTCAGCTTGCGGAACACCGAGGCTTCCTGCGGCAGATAGCCGACGCCCATGCGCGCGCGGGCATGCATCGGAAAGCGTGTGATCTCCTGGTCGTTGAGACGGATCTGGCCGGAATCCGGCTGGATCAGTCCGACAATGATGTAGAAGCAGGTGGTCTTGCCGGCTCCATTGGGGCCGAGCAGACCGACGATCTCGCCGCTGGCCACCTCTAGGGATACGCCGTCGAGCACATCGCGGCCGCGATAGCGCTTGGTCAGCTGGGTGGCGCTGAGTACGCTCACGGCGCGGGTTTCCCAGTGGCTGGAGCGGTCTGCTTACCGGGGACGAGTGTGGCCTCGACGCGCGTTCCGGGAGTGCCGGCAGTGACGACGCCGGTTTTGGTGTCGTACACGATATGCGCGCTGCTGAAGGTGTTGGCCCCCTCGGTGAGTTCGGCGGCGCCGTCCAGGTGGACCTGCTGACTGGCAGGCAGGTAGCGCATGTGCGCAGCGTGGCCGTCGACCTTGCGTCCCTTCGGTGTGACGTCGCTGAAACGTGCCGGCGTGCCCTCCATGCTGAGACGTTCCACCGGGGCGTTCGGCGGAGCCACCACGGTCAAGCGTTCTCCCACGATGGTGAGCGAATTCTGCTGCACCCGGACTCCGCCGGTATAGACACCGATTCCGGATTTCTGGTCGAAATGGAAATGGTCGGCGCTGACGTGCACGGGGCGTCGCGCGAGACCGGGGGGGCGGCGCCGGCGGGGGGCAGGGTCAGCGCCATGGCGAACAGCGTCAGTGCGCGGCGCCGCAAGGCGGATCTAGCGCGTCGGCCTGATGGGCGTATAGACACTATGCACGTCCTTTAGCAGGTCGAAGGTTTGTTGTTTGAAGTTCGCATTCAGCCCTGTGCCGTCGGTCACGGCATGAGGGGCCTGGATCCGGGTGGGCCGAGAGCTCGTCGCGGTCTGTCGGCGTGTGTCGACGGTGACATCCTCTGTGGTCACGCGGATTTCATGTCCCTGTGCATCCGGTCGGGTGATGACCACCTGCTGCGGCATGTGCACGATGGTGTCGCCCGGCATCAGTATGGCGCTGGGCGAGCGCAACGTGACCGGCGGCCCATGTTCAGGATATACCACGAGCACGGGGTCGGTCAGCCGGGTCAACCGGTCGGGCAGGGTATGCGCCAGTGCACTGGCCCGCAGGCGGTAGCGTGGTTTGCCGTCGGCTCGCATTTGCGTCAGCGTGATGCCCTGGGCGCTGTAATCCGTGCCCTGTTGCAGGGGCTGGAATTTGATCGGTGGCGGCAGGGCGTTGCGTGCCAGCCAGAAACCGAGCATCAGGGTGACGGCCAGCGCGGCGCCTGTCAGCAGGCGCTGCGCGTTCATGCGAGATAGGTCGCGACCAGGCGTTCATATTGCCCCTGGGCGCGCATCACCAGTTCGCAGGCCTCCCGAGCTGCGCCGCGACCGCCGGCGGCGGCGGTGACCCAGTGGGCGTGCGTGCGGACCTCGGCGGCCGCATCGGCGACCGCCATGGCCAGGCCCACGCGGCGCATGACCGGAAGATCGACGATGTCGTCGCCGACGTAGGCGACGGCCTCAGCACTTAGCCCGATCCGGGCGAGGAGTTCCTCGAACGCCGGGAGCTTGTCGCGGCGCCCCTGGACGACATGGTCGATGCCGAGGTCGGCGGCGCGACGTTCCACCACGCGCGAGCTGCGCCCGGTGAGGATGGCCAGCGCGACGCCGCTGTCCGCGAGCATGCGCATGCCGTGGCCGTCCTTGGAGTTGAACGCCTTGTACTCCTGACCGTCGTCGCCGAGGATCAGGCGCCCGTCGGTGAGCACGCCGTCGACGTCGAAGATCATCAGGCGTACGGCGCGCGCGCGCTCGACGATGTCTTCGGTGAGTTGCATCAGACGACCCCCGCGCGCAGTAGATCGTGCATGTTCAGGGCGCCAACGAGACGCTGCTCGGCGTCGACGATCGGCAGCGCCTGGATGCGATGTTCCTCCATCAGCTTGACCACCTCTGCAGCGAGCATGTCGGGGCGCGCAGTCTTGCAGTTGCGGGTCATGACATCGGCGATGGAGGTGCCGTGAATGTCGATGGCCTTGTCCAGCGTACGGCGAAGATCGCCGTCGGTGAAAGTGCCGATGACCCGCTCGTCGAGGACTACGGTTGTCATGCCCAGGCCCTTGCGCGTGATCTCCATCAGGGCCTCGCTGATCGGGGTTTCCGGCGCGACGGAGGGCACGTCTTGACCCCGTCGCATCACGTCTGCGACGTGCAACAACAGGCGGCGGCCCAGGCGCCCGCCCGGATGCGAGCGGGCGAAATCCTCGGCGGTGAAGCCGCGCGCCTCGAGCAGCGCGATCGCCAGCGCGTCGCCCATGGCGAGCGTCGCCGTGGTGCTCGAAGTCGGCGCCAGGCCGAGCGGGCAGGCCTCGCGCGCGACGCTGACGTCGATGTGCACGGTGGCTTCCCTGGCGAGGCTGGAGCCCGGATTGCCGGTAAGTGCGATCAAGGGGACGCCCAGGCGGCGGATAAGCGGGAGAATGGTCAGGATTTCGTCGGTCTCGCCCGAATTCGACAGCGCCAGCACTACGTCCTGGGCCGTGATCATGCCGAGATCGCCGTGGCTGGCCTCACCGGGATGGACGAAAAAGGCCGGGGTGCCGGTGCTGGCCAGGGTTGCGGCGATCTTGCTGCCGATATGTCCGGATTTGCCCATGCCGAGCACGACGATGCGCCCGCTACAGGCGTGCAGGTGATGGCAGGCGCGCGCAAAGGTGGCGTCAATGCGTTCCGCCAGTGCGGCGACCGCTTCGCTTTCGGTGCGGATCACCGCCAGGCCAAGGGTGATGAGCTGTTGGTCGTCTAGGGGCATGGGGTCAGGCAGTCCAGTAAAGCCAGCATTCGTAGCCGATGAATACGCCGAGCAGTACGCCGCCCTCGGCGCGGTTGATGCGCCGGGGCTGACGGCCGTAGGCGAATACGAAGAGCAGGAGCGTGAGCGCGAGCATCAGCGGATAGTCGCGCGTGAGCACCGCGTGTGGCACGGGGCCGGGGGCGATCAATCCCGGCAGGCCGAGCACGCCGAGTACGTTGAATAGGTTCGAGCCGATGACGTTGCCGAGGGCAATATCGGGCTCGCCGCGCCGAGCGCTGACGATGCTGGTAGCGAGTTCCGGCAGGCTGGTGCCGATGGCGACCACGGTCAGCCCGATGACGAGGTCGCTGATGCCGAGCGTGTGGGCGATGTGTACGGCGCCCCAGACCAGCATCCTGGCGCCGCCAAGCAGGACCAGCAGGCCGAGTGCGAACCAACCCAGGGCGGCGGCGGTCGAGGTCGGTGTGGGCTGCTCGTCGAGGAGTTCCTCGGCGAGCGCATCGTCGGTCCGTGCGCGCCGGGCGGACCACACCATCCAGGCGACCAGCAGGGCCAGCCCCAGCAGCAGCGCGGCGCCTTCCGCGCGGGCGAGCCTGCCGTCGCTGAGCAGCCAGTAGCCGAACAGCATCGCCACGAGCAGCAGCGGCAGCTCCCGTTTGAGCAGCTTGGAGTGCACGGTCAGCGGGGCGACCAATGCGGTGGCGCCGAGGACCAGGCCGATGTTGGTGATGTTCGATCCGATGGCGTTGCCGATACCTAGGCCGGGATTGCCGTCCCACGCAGCCAGTGCGGAGACCAGCAGTTCCGGCGCCGAGGTGCCCATGCCGACGATGGTCAGGCCGATCACCAGTGGCGGTACCCCGAGATTGCGGGCGAGCGCCGCTGCGCCGTAGACGAAACGGTCCGCGCTCCAGATGAGCAGTGCGAAGCCGGCGAGAATGGCAAGGGCGGCGAGCAGCACGTCGGACGGCGTTCCTGAAGGGCCCGTTGGGCGGGCGGAACGAGGAATTATACATAGGGGGTGGCGAAAAGCCCTGCATGCCAGGCATGGGCTCAGTCGTGCCAACCTCTCGCGGCGCGGCGCACGCAGGCGGCGGTGTCGAGCTCGGGGACGAAGTCCAGTTCTGCGGCTGCCTTGCGTGTGTCGAGCACCAGGGGGTGACGCAGTCCGCCGACCCAGCCCGGTTCGCCGGCGGCAGGGGTGATCTGCCAGGCAATCCGATGCAGGCCGGCAAGGATCGCGGGCGGGACGGCGATCCGCCGTCGGCGCACCAGCCCGAGCATCTCATACAGGCTCATCGGCGGGTCGGCCGCGAGATTGAACGCCCCGCGTGCACGCTGGGTCAGCGCGAGGCCGATGGCGCGCGCCACGTCGTTCTCCCAGATGCACTGGGTGGGCGGCGGCGGGGTGACGCGTGGGTAGATGGGCTGGCGCAGGACTCGATTGAGCAGAGGGTGTGCATGCGCCCCGACGATGGCATGCGGCCGCAACCGGGCGACGCCCATGGCGGGGTGGCTGGCGGCGAAGCCTTCCAGCCAGCGTTCGACCTCGATCTTGTCCTCGGCGTAGGCGAATCCCGGCATGGCGCGCAGCGGGGCCGCTTCGTCCAGTTGCGGCGGGTTGTCCGGCCAGGCGCCGTAGACGGCCGCGCTGGAGACGAATACGGCATGACCGACGCCGGCTGCGACCGCGGCCTCGAAGACGTGTCGGCTTCCCTCGACGTTGATCGAGTGCAGGGTCGTGCGCTGGTGTCGGCGCCGGCCAAGCCCCCCGCCCATCAGCACGAAGGCGAGGTGTACCAGGGCGTCCACACCTTCGAGCAGTTCACTCGCGGCCGGATCGCGGACGTCGACCCGGCGGTGTCGGTAGCGCGGATCGGTTTCCTCGGCGGGACGCAGGTCGAGGCCGACGATCTCCTCGGCGATGCCCGCGTCAAGCAGGTGCGGCACCAGGACGCGGCCCAGCCGGCCAGCGCTGCCGGTTACCGCGATGCGCATCAGTCGTCGAGCGCCGGCATGACCCGCTCTGCGAACAGGCGCATCGCGGCCAGCGTCTCCGTCTGCGGCAGCACGCCGGCGCCGAATGCGAGCAGGACATGATCGACGCCGGCCTCCTTGAGCGCGCGCAGTCGTTCGATGCAGTGCGCTGGGTCGCCGACGATGGCCATGCCCAGGGTTTCCAGCGCGCCGAGCGTGAGGGTCTTGTCCATCAGCCCGCGGAAGGGCCCGAAGCGGCGGTAGTACTCGTAGCTTTCGTACAGGCGTTCGAGCACGCCGCGGGTCTGGCCGAGCAGCTGGCGGTAGAACCAGACGAGGCCGTCGCGGGCCTGGGCCCGCGCCTGCCGAGGGTCTTCGTGGCAATGAATGCCGATGGTCATCGCCACACGCGGCCTGGGCTGATTGGTGTCGCCGCCACCTCGCTGCTCTCGCTCCCAAGCCTCGCGGTAGCGGCGGATGTCCTCGCGCACCATGAACCAGGGCTTGAACGGGCCGACCAGTACGCCGACGCCGATCCGGGCGGCCAGCTCGAAGCTGTCGGGGCTGACCGCCGCGGTCCAGATCGGCGGATGCGGCCGCTGCAGCGGCCGCGGCAGCACGGGGAGATCGTCGAAGCGGAAATGCGTGCCGGCGAAGTTCACGCGTCCGTGCGCGAAGGCCTGGCGGATGACCTGTAGGGATTCCTCGGTGTAACTGCGGCTGTCGCGCATGTCCCGGCTGAAGGCCTGGTACTCCTGCGGCGAGAAACCGCGCCCGAAGCCGAATTCCACGCGTCCGCCGGAGAGCACGTCGAGGGTGGCCAGACGCTCGGCCACGCGGATAGGGTGGTGGTAGGGCAGTGGGACGATGGCATGCCCCAGGCGCAGGCGCTGGGTGCGCTGCGAGGCGGCGGCTAGGAACAGATCCGGAGACGTGCTGTGCGAGTATTCCGGCATGAAGTGGTGTTCCACCAGCCAGCCGGTGGTGAAACCCAGCGTCTCCGCCAGGGCCCACTGCGTCAGCGTGTCCTCGAAAACCTGTCGTTCGTCACGGCCGCCGGCCGTCGGTACGGAGAGTTCGTTGAACAGGTCGAAATGCATGGGCGGCATTCTAGCCCCAACTCGGTATGCATGGCGTTCCGCGCTGCCCGGGCCCAGGCGCTAGAATGTCGCCAGCCGAATGACTGGCCTGGAGAGGACGCACATGGTGCAGGTGGAGATAGGCGTATGGGACTGGCTGCGGGCCGACTGGCTGGAGACCTATTACCCACCGGACCTGCCGGTCGACTGGCGGCAGGCCTACTACGCCAACGAATATGCCTGCGTCGGCCTGCCGGCCTCGGCCTGGACCCCTGGCGAGTTGCCGTTGTGGGCCGACGAAACCGGCGGCAAGGTGGCTTACTGGCTAGGCTGCGATCCGACGAAACTGACCGAGGCGGCAACCGTGGACGCCCTGGTGAGCCTGGGAGAGTGCCTTGCGGGGATATTCTTCGAGGACGTAGGGTTGCAGCCGGCGCGGGCGCTGATGAGTCGTCTGTACGCGGACGGACTTGCCCCCGCCTATGCGGCGGAACCCCCGCTGGCGGGTGTCACGCCGCCCTGGCGTCCCGAGCATGCGGACCGCCCGGCGGCCATCGGCCTCTACGCCCCACGCCTTGGCGACGACGTGTGCCGCAGGCGTGCGCTGATCGAATCGTTCGTGGCTGCGCCCGGCCCGGCACAGCGTTACCTGTTCGTCGAAGGTGCGCCCGCGATCGTCGAGGAATGCCGACAGCTTTGCGACCTGCTGGGCCGTTGATGCCTGCCCGGATCGAGGTTGACAGCCCCGGCCGACTCTCAGAGACTGCTCGCTTCCCGCAACGGATGCGGTTTCGAGGTGCCATGCAGGACCAGAATGCTAAGCCGCTGATCGAGGTGCAGGACCTCGTCTTTCGACGCGGCGGGCGGACCATCTTCGATGGCCTGAACATCGTGGTGCCGCGCGGTCGGGTAACCGCGATCATGGGGCCTAGCGGCACCGGCAAGACCACCCTGCTCAAGCTCATCGGCGGCCAGCTGACGCCTGCGTCCGGGCGGGTGCTGGTCGACGGGCAGGATGTGCATCGTCTCGGCCGCAGCGAGCTTTACCGTCTGCGCCAGCGCATGGGCATGCTGTTCCAGAGCGGTGCGCTGCTCACCGATTTGAACGCCTTCGAAAATGTCGCCTTCCCGTTGCGCGAGAACACCCGTTTGCCCGAGGAGATCATTCGCCCGCTGGTGCTGATGAAGCTGCAGGCGGTGGGGCTGCGCGGGGCGCATGCGCTGATGCCGAGCGAGCTGTCCGGCGGCATGGCGCGGCGCGTGGCGCTGGCACGGGCGATCGTGCTGGACCCGATGATGATCATGTACGACGAGCCGTTCACCGGCCTCGATCCGATCACGTTGGGAACCATCGTGACCCTGATCAAGCGCATCAACGACGGGCTGGGGCTGACCAGCATCGTCGTTTCCCACGACGTACCCGAAACCTCGGGCATCGCCGATCTCATCTATCTGATCGCCGACGGCAAGGTGGTCGAGTCGGGAGCGCCGGAGGCGCTGAGAGACACGCAATCGGCATGGGCCGCGCAGTTCCTCCAGGGGCTGCCGGACGGCCCCGTGCCGTTCCATTATCCGGCGCCGGACTACGCCGACGACCTGCTGGGGAAAGTCTGACGTGCTGAATGCCATTCGTTCCCTGGGCCAGTGGGCTCTGGGCATCCTGGAACGCCTGGGGCGCTCGGCGCTGTTTTTCCTGCGCGTGCTGTCGGCGTTGCCGACGCCGCTTGCCCGTCCGGGCCTGATCGTACGCGAGGTCTATTCGGTCGGCGTGCTGTCCTTTCTGATCATCACCGTCTCCGGGCTGTTCGTCGGCATGGTGCTCGGTCTGCAGGGCTACACGACGCTGGTGAAGTTCAACGCGACCGAGTCTCTCGGTGTCGTCGTCGCCCTGTCGCTGGTGCGCGAACTTGGGCCGGTGGTCACGGCCCTGCTGTTCGCCGGTCGCGCGGGCTCGGCGTTGACTGCCGAAATCGGCCTGATGAAGGCCACCGAGCAGCTGTCCGCCATGGAAATGATGGCTGTCGACCCGTTCCGGCGGGTGATTGCGCCTCGCTTCCTGGCCGGAGTGATCGCCATGCCGCTGCTGGCCGCGCTGTTCAGCGCGATCGGCGTGTTCGGCGGCTACCTGGTCGGCGTAACCCTGCTGGGCGTGAACGACGGTGCGTTCTGGTCGCAGATGCAGGCCAACGTCAGTTTCGCGCATGATATTCTCAACGGCGTGATCAAGACCCTGGTCTTCGGGGTCGTCGCCAGCTGGATCGCGGTGTTTGAAGGTTACGATGCCGTGCCCACTTCGGCAGGCGTGAGCCGCGCGACCACGCGCACCGTCGTGAATACCTCGCTGGCCGTCCTGGGCCTGGACTTCATCCTGACCGCGCTGATGTTCAGCGGCCATTAAGATACGGAGTTCTACGATGAACACGCGTTCGATCGAAATCCTCGTCGGCCTGTTCGTGGCGGCCGGTTGTCTGGCTCTCCTCGTGCTGGCCATGAAGGTGAGCAACCTGACCGACTTCAGCGGCGGCAACGGCTACAAGGTGTACGCCTACTTCAACGACATCGGCGGCCTGAAGGTGAATTCGCCGGTTACCGCAGCGGGGGTTCAGGTCGGGCGGGTGGATTCGATCCAGTATGACGCCAAGAATTTCGAGGCCAAGGTGACCATGAGCATCAACGACAAGTATCACGATTTTCCCGTGGATACCTCGGCGAGCATCTACACCGCAGGCCTGCTGGGAGCGCAGTACATTTCATTGTCGCCGGGCGCTTCCGAACAGGTGCTCAAGAACGGCAGTCGGATCCAATACACGCAATCGGCCGTGGTACTGGAGAAGATCATCGGCCAGCTGATGGTCAAACTCACCTCGAAGTGAAGCTAACGGAGGACCACGCATGATCGATCGTCTGATCAAATTGTTCGCAACGACGTGTCTGCTGATGGCTGCCGCCGTCCCCGCTGCCTGGGCAGGCACCACGCAGGACCCTCTGGAAGTGGTCCAGACCGCAGTGAACAAAACCCTGGATGCGCTGCACTCGCATACCAAGGCCGAGCTGGCGTCGCCCAAATATGTAAATCACCTGGTTTCTGGGATCATCTTGCCGGCGGTGGATGTTGACGCCTCGGCGCGGCTCGTACTGGGCCGATACTGGCGCACCGCAACCCCGGAGCAGCGCAAGGCCTTCGTCGAGCAGTTCAAGCTGCTGCTGATTCACACCTATGCCAAGTCCCTGACCGAGTACGCCGACAGCAAGGTCCGCTTCCTGACCAACCGGGATACGGTCAGTGACCCCTTCGCGACCGTCTATACCCAGGTGGTGCGCAGCGGCCAGCAGCCACTGGCGGTCGACTACAGCCTGCTGAAGACCCCGCAGGGCTGGAAGGTCTACGACATCACCATCTCGGGGTTGAGCCTGGTCACGAACTACCGCAGCACCTTCGGTCAGGAGATCGCCCAGACCAGTCTGCAGGCACTGATCCAGCGCCTGGCCAAGCAGAATGAGGCCAACAACAAGGCGTCTGCCTCATGAACGAGGCGGCAAGGCTCGAAACTGCGGGTGAGGGTCGTTACCGGATTAGCGGGCCTTTGAACGTGGCCAGTGTGCCGACAGTTTGGCCTGCGTTGGCGAGGCTTGCGGCAGGCGGTGGGGATACGGATGTCTCCCTCGCTGGAGTGACTCACGCGGACAGTGCCGCCGTTGCTTGCCTGGTGGCCGGTATGCGCGCTGCACGGGCGGCCGGCGGACGTATTCGATTTGCCGACCTGCCGGAATCGATGCGCGTGATCGTCGACGTGAGCGATCTCGAATCCCTGTTCCCCGCCGTGTCGCCCCAGGCCTGACTGCCCCCGACGGCGTCGATGCGGTAAGATCAGCGCCCTTTTCTGCAGAGCCGGCGGCCGAATGCCCCGGAGACACGGTCTTAGATGGATAAGCTGCTGATCTACGGTGGCGGGCCCCTGAACGGGGAGGTCCGCATATCGGGCGCGAAAAACGCGGTGCTGCCGATACTGGCGGCGACGCTGCTGGCCGACGGGCCGACGCGGGTGTCCAATGTTCCACATCTGCACGATGTGACCACGACGATGGAATTGCTCGGGCGCATGGGCGTGTCGCTCACGGTGGATGAGCGTCTGGGCATCGAGATCGACACCCGCGGCATCCACACGCTGCGCGCCGCCTACGAACTCGTCAAGACGATGCGGGCATCGATCCTGGTGCTCGGTCCGCTGCTCGCGCGATTCGGTGAAGCAGAGGTCTCCCTGCCCGGCGGCTGCGCCATTGGTTCACGACCCGTGAACATCCATGTCGAAGGGCTGCGCGCCCTGGGTGCAGAGATCGAGGTCGAGGGCGGTTACATCAAGGCCCGGGCCAAGCGCCTTCGCGGTGCGCGTCTGGTGCTCGATGTAGTGACGGTCACCGGCACCGAAAACCTGATGATGGCGGCGAGTCTGGCCGAGGGGCGTACCATCATCGAAAACGCGGCGCGCGAGCCGGAGGTGGTCGACTTGGCCGGCTACCTCATGGCCATGGGAGCGCGGATCGAGGGCGCGGGTACGGATACGATCGTGATCGAAGGCGTGGAGCGCCTGGGGGGCTGCGATTATGAGGTCCTGCCGGACCGCATCGAAACCGGTACCTTTCTGGTTGCCGGCGCGATCACCGGGGGACGGGTCCGCGTCAAGAAAACTCGTGCCGCGCTACTAGACTCCGTGCTGCAGAAATTGCGTGCCTGCGGTGCCGAGATACAGGTCGGCGAGGACTGGATCGAACTCGACATGCACGGCGAGCGGCCGCGCGCCGTCGATCTGCGCACGGCGCCGTATCCGGCGTTTCCGACCGACATGCAGGCACAGTTCACCGCGCTCAACGCCGTCGCCAACGGTACCGGATCGATCACCGAAACGGTGTTCGAGAATCGTTTCATGCATGTGCAGGAGCTGCAGCGCATGGGCGCGGATATCCGCGTCAACGGCAACACCGTGGTGATTCACGGCGTACCGCAGCTCACCGGTGCGCCGGTGATGGCCACCGACTTGCGCGCGTCGGCCAGCCTGATACTGGCCGGGCTGGTGGCCAAGGGTGAGACGGTGGTGGACCGCATCTACCACATCGACCGCGGATACGAGTGCATCGAGGAAAAGCTGGCCCAGATTGGCGGTCGGATTCGCCGGATAGTGGGGTAAACGCATGAGCGAAACGCTGACGATCGCACTGTCCAAGGGACGTATCTTCAAGGATACGCTGCCGTTGCTTGCCGCTGCCGGTATCGTCCCAACGGACGACCCGGAAACCAGTCGCAAACTGATTCTCGATACCAACGACTCCAGCGTGAAGCTCGTCATCATCCGGGCAACCGACGTACCGACCTATGTGCGCTACGGGGCGGCAGATCTCGGTGTCGCAGGCAAGGATGTGCTGATGGAGCATGGCGGCGAGGGTATCTACGAACCGCTGGACTTGCGCATCGCGCGCTGCCGCATGGTGGTCGCGGGCCTGCCCGGAGGGTATGCCGGCAGCCGGCGCCTGCGTGTGGCGACCAAGTTCGTCAATAGCGCGCACGCGCACTTTGCCGCCCAGGGGCGTCAGGTCGAGATCATCAAGTTGTACGGCTCGATGGAGCTGGCGCCTCTGGTAGGGCTGGCCGACTGTATCGTCGATCTGGTCGATACCGGCAATACCTTGCGCGCAAATGGTCTGGTGCCATGGGAGGACATGGCCCAGATCAGTTCGCGACTGATCGTGAACAAGGCCTCGATGAAAATGAAGCATCGGCGGGTTCAGCGCATCATCGAGCAGCTGCGGGAGGCGGTAGAGAGTGAGCACGGTGACGTACTTGAATAAAGCCGTCGCGCACGCATTCATGGTACTCTCGGGACCAAAACGGCACTTGATCGGTGCGAGTCGCGCCGTGGCTTGCGAGGGCAGGGCCGGGCAGCAGGAAAGTCATGCGCTATCAGACTGAAGATCTACGGATACAGGCCATCCATGAGGTGAGCACGCCGGCGACGGTTCGCGAGGAACTGCCGCTCACGGATGAGGGCGCCCGCCTTGTCTTCGAGACCCGGCGCCAGATCCATGATCTACTCACCGGGGCCGATGACCGGCTGCTGGTCGTGGTCGGTCCCTGCTCGATTCACGATCCCGAGGCGGCCAAAGAGTATGCCGGGCGCCTGCTACGCCTTCGCGAGGCTCTGAGCGAAGATCTGCTGCTGGTCATGCGCGTGTATTTCGAAAAGCCGCGCACCACCGTTGGTTGGAAGGGGTTGATCAACGACCCCAACCTGGACAACAGCTTCCAGATCGATCTCGGTCTGCGAGTGGCGCGACGACTGTTGCTGGAACTGTCGGACATGGGCATGCCGGCGGCGACCGAATACCTCGACATCATCAGTCCGCAATACATTTCCGATCTGGTGAGCTGGGGGGCCATCGGGGCGCGCACCACGGAAAGTCAGGTGCACCGTGAGTTGGCTTCCGGACTGTCCTGCCCGGTCGGCTTCAAGAACGGGACCGATGGCGGCGTGCAGATTGCCATCGATGCGATCCGCTCGGCCATGCAGCCGCATCACTTTTTGTCGCTGACCAAGGCTGGGCGTTCGGCGATCTACACGACGACCGGAAACGAGGACTGCCATTTGATTCTGCGCGGCGGATCCCGTGGGCCGAATTACGACGCCGAAAGCGTGCAGACGGTTGCCGAGCGCCTGATTAAGGTCGGACTGCCCCCGCGCCTGATGGTCGATTGCAGCCATGCCAACAGTCACAAGCAGGCCGAACGTCAGGTCGAGGTCGCCCGCACGCTAGGCGAGCAGATTGCCAGTGGCAGCGAGGCGATCATGGGCGTAATGATCGAAAGCCATCTGGTTGCGGGCCGGCAGGACGTCGTGCCCGGCCAGGAGCTGACCTATGGCCAGAGCATCACCGATGCTTGCCTAGGCTGGGATTCGACGGAGCAAACGCTGTGTGAACTGGCGGAATCGGTCGCCATGCGCAGGAAGTCCCATCGCCGACAACAGCAGCTCGGCTGAACGCGGTTTCGGCCGGTACTACCCAAAGCGAGGTTTCGATATGCCCGAAATCCATCGACTCGACAGCCGAGATGCCGAATTCGCTTCGCGTCTGGACGCGCTGCTGACCTGGGAAAGCGTGGCCGACGAAGGCGTTATCTCCATCGTCAACGAGATACTCGGCGCCGTGCGTGAACGCGGCGATGCCGCCTTGCTCGAATACACGGCCCGTTTCGATCGCCTGGTGCTGGATCGCGGCAGCGATCTCGAGGTGCCTGCAGAGCGTCTGGCACAGGCGCTGGATAGCCTGCCGTCGGCACAGCGCGAAGCCTTGCATCTGGCTGCCGAGCGCATCCGGGCCTATGCCGAACGCCAGCGACTGGAGTCCTGGGAATACACCGAAGCCGATGGCACGGTGCTCGGCCAACAGGTCAGCCCGCTCGACCGGGTCGGCCTCTATGTCCCCGGCGGCAAGGCGGCCTATCCCTCCTCCGTGCTGATGAACGCCGTTCCGGCGAAGGTGGCCGGGGTGGGCGAACTGATCATGGTGGTGCCGGCCCCGGGCGGCGAGTTCAACGAACTGGTGCTCGCTGCGGCGGCCGTCGCAGGCGTCGATCGCGTCTTTACCATCGGCGGCGCGCAGGCCGTTGCCGCGCTGGCCTACGGTACCGAAACCGTGCCCGCGGTCGACAAGATCGTGGGGCCAGGGAATATCTACGTGGCGGCCGCCAAGCGCCAGGTCTACGGCACCGTGGGCATCGACATGATCGCCGGCCCCTCCGAAATCCTGATCGTGTGCGACGGGCAGACCGATCCGGACTGGATCGCCGTCGATCTGTTTTCCCAGGCCGAGCACGACGAGGACGCACAGGCGATCATGCTGTGTCCGGACGCCGATTACATCGACCGTGTCGCCGCGGCGATGGACGAACTGCTGGCCGAGATGCCGCGTGCGGACATCATCCGCACGTCGCTGCGCGTGCGCGGTGCGCTGATCCGGGTACGTGACATGGACGAGGCCGTGGCGCTGGCCAACCACATCGCGCCCGAGCATCTCGAGCTTTCCGTGGCCGAGCCGGATGCGCTGGCGGCGCGCATCCATCACGCCGGAGCCATGTTTCTGGGGCGTTATACCGCCGAAGCCCTGGGCGACTACTGTGCCGGGCCGAATCACGTGCTGCCGACCTCGCGCACGGCGCGTTTTTCTTCGCCGCTGGGCGTGTATGACTTCCAGAAGCGCGCGAGCATCATCCGTTGCTCCGCGGAAGGAGCGGGTGTGCTCGGGCAGACGGCCTCGGTGCTCGCGCGCGGCGAGGGCCTGATCGCCCATGCGCGTTCGGCCGAATACCGCCTGTCCGACCAAAAGGACTGAACCTCCCGGGCGGACACGCGCATGGTGAATCTGACCGAGCTGTGCAGCTATGCCGATGCCTATCTTGATGTCGGCCGGTTCCGCGATTACGCGCCCAACGGCCTGCAGATCGAAGGTCGCCCGGAGATCGGGCGCCTGCTGACCGGGGTGACCGCGTCGCAGGCCCTGCTCGATGCGGCGCTCGACTGGAAGGCGGACGCCGTGTTGGTGCATCACGGCTATTTCTGGCGCGGCGAGTCACCGGTGATCTCCGGCATCCGTAGGAAGCGGCTGAAGACCTTGCTGGGGCATGACCTGAACCTGATCGCCTACCATCTGCCACTGGACGCCCACCCCGAGGTGGGCAACAACGCGCAACTGGCCATGCGCCTTGGCTGGCTTGCGGAGACTCCGCTCACTCCTGAAGGGGTCGGCTCATTCGGACGTCCCGATGAACCGCAGACGATCCGGACCCTGGTGGAACGTGTGGCCGATGTGCTTGGCCGCGAGCCGCAGTGGATCGAGGCCGGGGACGAGCGCATCGAACGCGTCGCCTGGTGCACCGGAGCCGCGCAGAGCTATTTGGAGCGGGCGATCAGCCTGGGCGCGCAGGTCTTTCTCAGCGGTGAGATTTCGGAACAGACCGTACACCTGGCCAGAGAGGCCGGCGTGCATTACATTGCAGCCGGACACCACGCGACAGAGCGCTACGGCGTTCTGGCCCTGGGTGAACACCTTGCCCAGCGCTTTGGTCTGGAACACCGCTTCGTGGATATCGACAACCCCGTCTGAAATACAGGTCCCTGCATGTGAACCTGTATCCCCTCTCCGCGTAAGGCGTTTACCTAAAGTGTGGTTTGCTGTGCCTGCCTATACTTTTACCAAAGTTGCATGTAACAAATCTAAGCAGGTAAAACATGAGCACGGTTAATTCACGCGTACAAAAACATCGGGAGTCGCTGCGCAAGGCGGGCTTGCGGCCGGTTCAGTTATGGGTCCCCGATACCCGTCGAAGAGGATTTGCTGCAGCGTGTCGGCGTCAATGCCTGCTGGCCACCAGAACAGATGCTGAAGATGCAGAGCTGCAGCAGCTCATGAATGAAAGCGTGTCCGACCTGGAAGGCTGGGCCGAGTGAGGCGTGGTGATCTGGTCACAGTCGCCATACAGGGGGAATTCGGCAAACCTCGATCGGCACTGGTTATCCAGGTAGGCCAGGTTGACGCCCTGGATACACTGACGATCTTGCCTGTATCCAGCACCTTGATCGAAGCCCCGCTGTTTCGACTCGCCATTGAACCCAGTGCGAAAAACGGCTAAAGAAAGCCTTCTCAGATCATGGTGGATAAACCCATTACGATCAGGAAGGACAAAATCGGTACTGTCGTGGGCCACCTTGAAACCGAGAACATGGTGGCGGTTGAGCGCAGTCTTGCCCTATTTCTTGGAATAGCCAAGTAAAGCTAAGCCCTCCTGATGCCCCAAATCCAAAAACAACACTTTAAGTAAACGCCTTGCTCCCCGCGCAGTTTATTAGACCTTGCCCGGATCATGAACAAGGCCTTGGAAAGGTTCTTGTGAGAATGCTTGCAGAGGCGTGTCGATGTCGATCTGCCAGGCCGTGTCGTGGGTCCCGGGCAGCGCGAGGTGTTTCGTGAATTGCTGTCTGAGCTGCCACACCCTGTCTGCAGTCCGTTACAATCATCTTGAGCAGCTGGGGTTGACGCCCGCACAAATTCGGGAGAATCTGATTTTCAGTAGGTACAAGATCGACGATAAGGTGCATGTGACCATACTTTAGTAGGACGCCAAGCGCGGGTTCGGCGCCGCGTCCTGCGGGCAGTAATAATCTAGCCTTCCCGAATGTGGGCATGCCGGGTGTGCCCTGGCAGATGCGGCGATGCAACGCAGGTGGATCACCTGAATATGGCGTAGGCGGGTACAATGACCCATGTGGGTATGAGCACATGGCCCGTGATGTGGTGGCGTTTCTGTCATACGTGGGCGAACCCAGGCAACTCGAACGTCGGCGACTGGGTATCTACGTGCTGGCATTCATCGGCCTTTTGTTTGTGGTGTCATACTCGCTGAAGAAGGAATACTGGAAGGACGTGCGGCACTGAATCGGGCGCACGTCGGGCGTGCGGAGCACGCGCCGGCGCGGCGATTTCGGACAGGCGGCGTTCGGCCGACGTGACCGCCTGACGACGGAGTGAAGAGATGAGTCTGGTCGCCAACCGCCGCTCGGTGATGACGCTGTTTTCGGATCCGGATTGTCCGGACAGCCACCGCACGCGGATCGTGCTCGCGGAGAAGGACGTTACCGCCGATGTTATCCATATCGATCCGAGCAGCAAGCCCGAGGATCTGGTCGATCTGAATCCCTACAACTCCGTGCCCACGCTCGTCGATCGCGACCTCGTGCTTTACGATGCCCGCGTGATCATCGAATATCTCGACGAGCGCTTACCGCATCCGCCATTGATGCCGGTGGATCCAGTTGCCAGAGCCAAGGCCCGTCTCCTGATGTACCGGGTCGAGCGCGACTGGTACCAGCTGCTGGGGGAACTGGTCGGGGCCGACAAAAAACAACAGCCACGCTTGCGCAAGATGCTGCGGGAAAGCGTGCTGTCCGCAACGCCCCTGTTCATGGAAGCAAGACCGTATCTGTTCGGCGAGGATTTCAGCCTTGTCGATTGTTCGGTGATTCCGGTGCTGTGGCGGCTCGGGGCGCTGGGTATCCAACTCCCGCCGGCCGCCAAGGCCATTACCGACTACAGCGCGCGCGTGTTTGCCCGCCAGGCGGTACGCATCAGCTTGAGTGACATCGAACGCGAGATGATTGCCTGAACGCCATGACTTCAGTGCCAGATCCAATGACCTCCAGTCGCCCGTATTTGGTCCGCGCCATTTATCAGTGGGTCGTCGACAACAACCACACTCCGCATATGCTGGTGGATGCCAGCGGCGACGATGTACAGGTGCCCGTGCAGTATGTGCAGGACGGCCGCATCGTTCTGAATGTTGCCCCGCAGGCGGTCGAGGCGTTGAATCTGGGCGACGACTACATCAGCTTCAGTGCCCGTTTCGGTGGCCGCGCACAGGAGATTTTCGTGCCCGTACACCGGGTCATGGCCGTGTATTCGCGCGAGAACGGTCAGGGCATGATGTTCGGCGAGGATGAAACGCCGCCGCCCGGCGATGGGGGCGGCGCCGAAAGGTCTCCGTCCAAACCCGAAGGCGGTGGGCGCCCGGGCCTGCGGGTGGTCAAGTAGCGGCGCCAGGCAGGGCCTTGTCCGGATTGAGTAGCCCCAGCGGATCGAACTCGTGTTTGATTCCGCGCATCAGGGCCAGGGTGGCCGCGTCGATTTCCAGTGACACGAAGTCCCGTTTCACGAGCCCGATGCCGTGTTCGCCGGACAGGGTACCCTCGAGACTCAGCACCAGTTCGAACACTTCCTGCAGGCAGGCCTCGGCCGCGGCGGCCTGCCTTGGATCGTCGGGATCGATCAGCAGGTTGACATGAATATTGCCGTTGCCGGCATGGCCGAAGTTCACGATGGTGATGTCGTGACGTCGCCCCAGCGTGCGCAGGCCGTCGATCAGGCTGGGGATGTGCGAGACAGGCACGACCACGTCTTCGTTGATCTTCTTGGGCGCGACGGTGCGCAGCGCGGGTGAAAGCGCCTTGCGGGTGGCCCAGAGGGCTTCAACTTCCTGCTGGCTGCCTGCGACCTTGGCGGACAGACACCCCTCGACGTCGGCGGCTCGCATGACTTCGCCGACGGCCTCGTCGAGACTTGCCGGTGCGCCGTCGACCTCGATCATCAGCAGGGCGCCGGCTGCCGCGGGCAGTTCCGCTTTCGAATAGCTGCGGATCATCTCGATGGCGGCACCATCGATGAATTCGAGGGCGCAAGGAACCACCGGCTGGGCCATGATCGCGGCGACGGCGTGCGCGGCGGCCGTCATGTCGGCGTAGACCGCCTGCAGGGTACGTTTGGCGGCAGGTTTAGGGGTGAGCTTGAGTGCGGCCTCGGTGATGATCGCCAGCGTGCCTTCCGAGCCGATGATCAGGCGCGTCAGGTCGTAGCCGACCACGCCCTTGGTGGTCATGACGCCGGTGCGGATGCTGTCGCCGGCCCCGGTGACCGCGCGCAGGCCCAGGGTATTCTCGCGCGGGGTGCCGTACTTGACCGCGCGCGGGCCTGCAGAGTTGTAGGCGAGGTTGCCGCCCAACGTGCAGGCCGCCGCACTGGTCGGGTCGGGAGGCCAGAAAAATCCGTGTTCCGCAGCGGCCTGCTGCACGGCCAGATTGGTGACCCCGGGTTGCGCGATCAGAAGCCGGTTGTCCGGGTCGACCCGGATGATGCGGTCCATGCGTTCCAGGCTCAGCACCAGGCCGCCCCGCAAAGGCACAGTGGCACCGGTCGTGCCGGTGCCCCGTCCGCGCGGGGTGATCGGCACGCGGTGCTCGTTGCACAGACGGACCAGGGCAACAATCTGGTCGTGCTCGCGCGGGAAGGCCACTGCATCCGGGGGCGCGTGGCGCTTGGAGTTGTCGTAGCCGTAGGTCCAGCAGTCGCCGGCCTCGGTGAGCAGGTCCTCTGCCGGCAGCAGCTCCGCAAGTGCGTCGAGCATCGGGCGAGGCAGGGACATGGGGTCAGACCTCTCCGAACAGCTGCCGGTCGATCAGATCGCAGAGGCAATGGATGACCAGCAGGTGGACTTCCTGAATGCGCGCGGTGCTTTCCGAGGGCACGCAGATTTCGATGTCGTCGTGCGCGAGACCATCGTGCAAGTGCCCGCCACCGCGGCCGGTCAGGGCGATCACGTGCATACCCTGCTCGTGGGCGGCGCGCGCGGCTTCGACCACGTTGGGTGAGTTGCCGGAGGTGGAGATGGCGAGCAACAGGTCGCCGGGACCGCCCAGCGCACGCACCTGACGGGCGAACACCTGGTCGTAGCTGTAGTCGTTGGCGATCGAGGTCAGGGTGGAGGTATCGGTGGTGAGTGCAATCGCGGGCAGCCCGCGGCGTTCGCGTTCGAAGCGGTTTAGCATCTCGGAGGAGAAGTGCTGGGCATCGCCCGCCGAGCCGCCGTTGCCGCAACTGAGGATTTTGTGCCCGCCGACGAGGGCATAGGTCATGCGTTTGGCGGCGTCTTCGATGGGTGTGGCGAGCAGCTCGGCGGCCCGGGCCTTGGTGTCAATGCTGGCTGCAAAGTGTTGTCTTATGCGCTCGTTCACGGAGTGGTTACCTTGAGTTCTGTGCTGGTGATGTCAGGGGGGTCAGTGATCCTGTGCGGGGAAGGCGTCCTTGATCCATTCGATTCGTTCGCCTGGCCCCATCGCGACGACATCGAAACGCGCGGGGGCGTCGTGTGCGTGTCGCTGCAAATAATGTAATGCTGCAACGGTTAGCCGCCTGCGTTTGCCGGCATCGACGCTGGCTGCGGCTCCGCCGAATCGTGCATTGTTGCGATAGCGCACTTCGACGAAAACCAGAGTTTGCCCATCGAGCATGACCAAGTCGATCTCGCCATTGCGGCAACGGTAGTTGCGTTTGCGTAGGCGTAGACCCCTATCGGTCAGATAGGCACAGGCCTGGCGTTCGAAATCCTCGCCGCTACGGGGGCGTGTCGGCATTCTGCTGCGCAGGCGTGGCAGTGGGCACCGTGTTGGACGTGCCGACCTGTCCGAAGGGTACCGGGAGGCCGTTATCAAATTGAGCCCATTCGAGTTGGCGCACGAGCACGTTGCCGGGCGTCATTTTCAAACTGCCGGAAAGTCCGGGGAAGCGCGCCCAGTCCTCCGACGCAAGACGGCCGAGGTACGGCAGAACGTCGAAGGCATCCTCGCCGAGGGCGATCAGGCGCGGGTAACGTCGGCTGGCGTCGGGGAAATTCGTGTGCATGGCATCCCGTGCTGCGGCGGCCGGCCCTTGAGCGTCCAGCAGCAACGGGGCGTCGTCGAAGATCATTCCATTGAGGTCGTGGTCGGCACGTGGGTCATGGGTGCCGCTGTAGGCCGTGGAGATCGAGTAGATGGGCAGCCCGATACCATGGTGGAATCGGATTTGCGGGATCAGTAGCCGTGCCTGTCTTGGGTCGCCGACGATGAAGATCATGTCCACGTCCTGGCGCCGACGTGCCTCGAATTCGACGGACTGTCCGATGGTGGCGGCAACGGCCCGGCGTCTGGCGTCGCTGTAGTCGATATTCAGGCTGTTGACGATGGCCGGCGTGAAGTCCGAGGCCGTGGGATCGTAGCGGCCGGTTGCCAGCACCTGTCCGCCGAGTTGCGTGAAGCGGTTCGAGAATGCCGCGGCCACACGCTTGCCCCAGTCACTGTTCGGGGTGAGCGCGACGGCCCGGCTGTACCCATCCAGGCTGGCGCGTTCCGCGGCCTGTGCCGCCTCACTTTCCGGGATGAGGCCGAACTGGTAGAGCTTTGCGGGGATCTGCGTACCGTCGGCAGCATGGTTCAGCGCCAGGGTGGGTACGCTGACGGCCCCACTTTGCGCGAGCTCGGTCACTGCATTGCGGTCGAGAGGGCCGATGACGTACTGCGCCCCGTCGCGCACGGCGCGGGCATACAGTGCCGGGATATTTTGCGGATGCGCGGAGGTATCGTAGAAGCGCAGGGTGATCGGTTGCGCATCAGGCTGACTGGGATGCCGGTAATAGGCGGTGAGAAGGCCGTCGAGGATCGCCGTGGAGACCGGGGCGAAGCGTCCGGTGAGCGGCAGCAGTATGGCGATGCGCGGCGGATAGACCTGCATCGCCTGCCACTGTGCCTTGAGCGCCTCGATGATGGGCGTGGCGTCGGGCAGATTGTACTGTTGTTGCCAGTTGGCCAGCGCGGCGGCGAGGGCGGCGGGTTGCGGCGGTGTAGACTTGGCGATCAGGGCCAGCGCCAGCCAACCCTTGAGTGGAGGCGTGGTTGCCTGCTGCAGCCATTGCCGCGTTTGTTGCGGGCTTGCCTGGCTGAGTAGCTCCCACAGGGACTTGCGGTTGGCGTCCAGTGCGCTGGTTTCGGCTAGCAGCGGTGCGCGGGCGATCCGGGCCTCTACGGCGCCGAGCGGATTGTCGTTCAGTCGTTCGGCCTGTGCACGCAGCTCTAGCAACTCCGCGGCGACGGGATTGGACAGGCCGGTTGTGCTGGTTGGCAATGCGGCTAGGGCCTGTGCCGGCTGGTGTTCCGCAAGCGCGACTTGTGCGGCAAGCCCTGCGCGTCGCCCGGTGTCATCGGAGCTGAGGTCTTGCGGATTGATGTGTTCGATCACGGTGCGCGCCTGTTCGGGCTGCTGCGCCTGAAGCAGCAGTGCGGCCGCCTTGAGCATGATCTGTTCACGTTGCGGTGAGGGGAGCGAGGGCGCGGCCCGGAGATAGATGGCGGCCGCGGCGGCCGGGTGGCCGGCTTGTGCCTGTGTCTGGGCCTGCTGCGCCCAGGGTGCCGAGGGCGTGACAGGCTGCGTCGCACAGGCAGCCAGCAGCAGTGTGGCGCACATGGCGAGACTGAGTCGGATGGTGACGCTTGGCGTCATCCTGTAGGGGCGCCCGTGTATCATGAACCCTGTGCGCGTGAGCGGGTGGCTCAGTATCTGGACTGGAAGGCAACGTGTCAATTGAAGCGGGAGTGCTGTACGTCGTAGCGACGCCATTGGGAAATCTGGGAGACATCAGCGAGCGGGCCCGCGAGGTCTTGGGTGGGGCCGGGCTGATCGCTGCCGAGGACACGCGTGTGGCGCAGCGTCTGCTGTCCCATCTCGGCGTGCGCACGCGGTGCATCAGCCTGCACGAGCACAACGAGAGCGCACGCGTTCCCGCCATTCTTGGGGTTCTGGGCAGCGGGCAGGCCGTAGCGGTCATTTCGGATGCTGGTACGCCCCTGATCAGCGACCCGGGGTATCGTCTGGTGCGCGCGGTGCGCGAGGCGGGGTGGCGTGTCAGCCCGATTCCGGGGCCGAGCGCGCTGATCGCAGCGCTGTCGGCATCCGGACTGCCTACTGATCGTTTTGTCTTCGAGGGATTTCTGCCGGCCAAGGGTGGGCGACGCAGCACCCATCTGCAAGCGCTGGCAAGTGAAACCGGCACGCTCGTATTTTACGAATCGAGTCATCGTATCGCGGCGAGCCTTGCAGACATGGCCGCGGTGTTCGGTCCCGACCGTCCTGCGGCAGTGGCGCGAGAGCTGACCAAGCGTTTCGAGGAGATCGTGCAGGCGTCGCTGGGCGAGTTGGTGGGGTGGATCGATGGCGACGCGAACCGCAGGCGCGGCGAGTTCGTGGTCATGGTAGGCGGGGCGCCGTCAGTTCCTGAGTCTACGGAATCACGGGTGGCCGCTGCTACGGTCATACGCGTCCTCGCCGAGGCGCTACCGGCGCGCCAGGCCGCCGATCTGGCCGCGAGCATTACCGGGGGGGCGCGCCAGGCACTCTACCGCGAGGCACAGAAGATACGTCGGCAGCGCCAAGACGATGAGGCGCAGGATGCGCCCTGAGTGTCGGCTTCGTGGTATCCTTCCTCGGGGAGTTGGCTAGGCAGTCGCTCCGCCATCGGGCGGGGAGGAAAGTCCGGGCTCCGCAGGGCGGGATGCCAGGTAACGCCTGGGCGGCGCGAGCCGACGGAAAGTGCCACAGAGAACAGACCGCCGATGACCCTTCGGGGTGCAGGCAAGGGTGAAAAGGTGCGGTAAGAGCGCACCGCGCGGGTGGCAACATGCCGCGGCACGGTAAACCCCATCCGGAGCAAGACCAAATAGGGACGCCATGATGTGGCCCGCATCGCGTCCGGGTAGGTCGCAAGAGGCGCGCGGTGACGCGCGTCCCAGATGAATGGCTGCCCCAGACAGAACCCGGCTTATAGGCCGACTCCCCACCTTTCACCACCTTCTCCCCAAATACGTCACAAGCAGCCCGCCCGGCGGCCCGGCCAACCTTGCAAAATCCCTTAAGTTATTGCCGCAACTTTCTGATTGTGCGCTTTTTTGACGCCCGTGTGACTGGCCGGTTCTGGCCTGTGCAGATACGTGTAAGCCTTTGTGTATAAACGACAATCTCACCAAGCGACGAGCATGGATTTGCTTGACTGCGTCTGATGTCGTGCCTATAGTGTCTAATTGTGGGGCAAAGTGGTAGAAAGTGGAAATAAGGCCCTGGCGCATTCCATCCGGTGGGGGTACGCGTGTTTCGCGGTGTCACCAATCTCAATATCGATTCGAAAGGGCGTGTCGCGATACCGGCTCGGTACCGCGATCGGCTGCTTGAATCGTGCGCCGGGCAATTGGTGATTACCGTGGATCGCGATGACTGTCTCCTGATCTATCCGCTGCCTGAATGGGAGCGGATCGAGGCCGCGGTCATGGCGCGTCCGAACATCGACCCGCAGGTGCGACAGTTGCAGCGCGTTTTCGTGGGCTACGCGACGGATGTCGAGATGGATGCGCAGGCGAGGATTCTCGTTGCGCCCACGTTGCGCACGCAGGCGAAACTGGACAAACACGTGGTCCTGGTGGGTCAGGGCAACAAATTCGAACTTTGGGATGAGGCGGTCTGGGCCGCACAGCGTGACGAATGGCTCAAGTCGGATGCCTACGCAGGCGGGCTGAGCGAAGCCCTGGCCTCGTTGTCGATCTGACGTGAGTGCCCATGTGGAACACCAGACTGTTCTCCTGGAGGAGGCGGTGGCGGGACTATCCATCAGGCCTGACGGCGGGTATGTCGATGCGACCTTCGGTCGAGGAGGTCACAGCCGCGCCATCCTCGCGCACCTGGGTCCACGTGGTCGCTTGCTGGCCCTGGATCGTGATCCAGAGGCGGTTGCTGCGGCGCAGCTGCTGGCGGCGAATGACTCTCGTTTTGCCATCGTGCATGCGCCCTTCTCGCAACTCGAATCCAGTTGGCGTGCCCACGCCGGCGCCGTGAAGTCTGCTGGTGTGCTGATGGATCTTGGCGTTTCTTCTCCGCAGCTGGACGAGGCATCGCGCGGTTTCGGTTTCATGCGCGACGGTCCCCTCGACATGCGTATGGATCCTAGTCGCAGTGAACCGGCCAGCGTATGGCTGAACTCGGCCGACGAGGCGGAGCTTGCGGATGTTTTCTGGAACTATGGCGAAGAGCGGCAGTCGCGACGCATCGCGCGGCGCATCGTGCAACAACGCGCCGAGGCGCCGCTCACGCGGACCCTGCAGTTGGCGGATTTGATTGCCGGCGTGATCGGGCGCCGCGAACCGGGCAAACACCCTGCTACGCGTTGTTTTCAGGCCATTCGCATCCATATCAACGGCGAACTGGACGAATTGCGCGCGGCGCTGGCACAGGCCTTGGCAATTCTGGGGCCGGGCGGCCGCCTTGCGGTGATCAGCTTTCATTCCCTGGAGGATCGAATCGTCAAACGCTTCATGCGCGAACACGCCCGCGGCGAACAGTTGCCGCGCAATCTTCCGGTGATGGATGCAGCTGAGGGTGGGAGGCAACTGAAACTTGTCGGCAAGGCGCAGCAGCCGTCTGCGGAAGAGATCGCGCGCAACCCAAGGTCGCGCAGCGCGGTGCTGCGCGTTGCGGAGAGGCTGCCATGAACTGGTCGGCCATCGTCGTCGGTCTACTGGTCTTGCTGGTGATGGGCAGTGCGTTGGGCGTCGTCTACACGACCTACGAAACCCGGCAATTGTTCATCCGTTTGGAGCAGCTCGACGCACAGCGCGATGCGCTGAACGTCGAATGGGGGCGTCTGGAGCTGGAACAGAGCGTCTGGTCGGCACATTCGCGCGTCGAGCGTATCGCGCGTAGCAAGCTCGACATGGTCATGCCCGACAGTTCCGACACCGTGTACGTCAGCCCATGACCTCGCGCCCCGACTTCAAGCGACGCAGACAGCTGGTGCTCGGCCTGTTCGGCGTCGGCGCGGCGGGTCTCGTCTGGCGTGGTTTCGATCTCGAGGTCATGCGCGGGCCCTTCCTGCGCAAGCAGGGCGATGCCCGTTACCTGCGCGTGGTGAAGATGCCGGCGCATCGCGGGATGATCCTGGACCGCAACCGCCGCCCACTGGCGATCAGCACGCCGATGGATTCGGTGTGGATCGACCCTCAGCAGGACCCGGACGACCGCGGGCTGGATCGGCTGGCCGCGCTGTTGCAGCAGGATGCCGCCACGTTGCGTGGCCAGGTGCGGGTCGCCCGCCAGACCGGTCGTGAATTCCTCTGGGTCGAACGGTTGATCGATCCCCAGCTCGGCCGCCGCGTCGCGGCGCTCAAGGTGCCGGGTGTCGGCCTGCTGCGCGAATACAAGCGCTTCTATCCCATGGGCGAGGTCGGCTCGCACGTGCTCGGATTTACCAATATCGACGACCAGGGGCAGGATGGTCTGGAGCTCGAGTTCAACAGCTGGCTGACCGGCAAGCCCGGCGCCAAGCGTGTGATCAAGAATGGTTTCGGACAGATCGTGCAGAACGTCGACCTGATCCGTTCGCCGCGCCCTGGGCGCGATCTCGTGACCAGCATCGACCAGCGGATCCAGTATCTCGCCTACCGCAGCCTCAAGGCCGCGGTCGTCGCGCACGGCGCGCGTTCCGGCTCCATCGTGGTGATGGACCCTAGCAACGGCGCCATCGTGGCGATGGCCGACCAGCCCACCTTCAATCCCAATGTGCGTTCCGACTACGTGCCGCGCCTGTACCGCAATCGCGCGGTGACCGATGCGTACGAGCCGGGTTCGACGATGAAGCCGTTCACCCTGTCGGCGGCGCTGTTGAGTGGTAAGTACACCCCCGACACCGAGATCAACACCTCGCCCGGTTGGTACATGCTGGCCGGACACACGATCAAGGATGACTCGGATTTCGGGCGTATCGACCTGACCCAGGTGCTCCAGGTGTCGAGCAACGTCGCGGCCAGCAAGATTTCGCTGACCCTGCCGCCGTACTACGTCTGGTCCATGTATCGCGATTTCGGTTTCGGTCAGATCACCCACAGCGGTTTTCCCGGCGAGGCAACCGGTACGTTGCACAACTACACGACCTGGCGTCCGATCGACCAGGCGACCATGGCCTACGGATACGGTATTGCAGTGACCTCGCTGCAGCTGGCGCATGCCTACTGCGGTTTGGCCAACGGCGGCGTGCTTGAGCCGGCAACCTTCGTTCAGCCGACCGCGTCCACGGCCGGCAAGCGCGTCCTCCCGCAGCATATTGCCGATCAGATGCGCACCATGCTGCGCTCCGTAATTACCCCGATGGGCACAGGTTACGCGGCGCACATCCCGGGCTACACGGTGGCCGGGAAGACGGGTACGGCGCATCGTCTGACCAGCAGCGGCAATTATGCCGAGGACAAGTACACCGCGGTGTTCGCCGGCATCGTACCGGCAACACGGCCGCGTCTGGTCGCGGTGGTTATGATCGACGATCCGCAGGGCGGCAAATACTACGGTGGTCAGGTGGCCGCGCCGGTGTTCAAGGAGGTAATGTCCGGCGCGTTGCGTCTGCTCGATATCCCACCAGACGACATCGACGTACTTCAGGCCGGGCCGGTGCCCGAGTCGCGCGGAGCGGTCGCATGAGCGCGGATCGAGAGATGGCGTTGAGCGAGCTGGTCGCCGACTGGTGCATGTCACCTAGGCCAGGCGAGGTGATGGTCCGCGGACTGACCCAGGACAGCCGTCGTGCAGGCCCCGGCATGGCTTTTGTGGCCTTGCCCGGTTTGCACGTGCACGGCGTGATCCATGCCGCCGATGCCGTCGCTAAGGGGGCCTGCGCGATCATTGCGGATGCCGGTGCACGCGACCGCGAGCACTTGTTGAGCCCGCTCGACGTGCCCATCTGCTGGATCGAGGGATTGGGCGAACGGCTCGGGGCGATCACTGCACGCTTCTACGGCCAGCCGGCGCGGCGCATGACCGTGATCGGTGTGACGGGGACCGACGGCAAGAGCTCGGTCTCACACTTCCTGGCGCAGGCGCTGGATCAGGAGCGGGCGCGTGCCGGCATCATCGGTACCTTGGGCAACGGCCTCGTAGGCGCGCTCGAACCCAGCGGCTATACCACCCCCGATGCGATCGGGTTGCAGGCCGCGCTGGCCGAGCTCGCCGATGCCGGTGCCCGCTGGGTGGTGATGGAGGCGTCCTCACACGGTCTGGCCCAGGGGCGCCTGAATGCGGTGGATTTTAACCAGGCGATCTTGACCCAGCTCACGCGCGACCACCTCGATTACCACGGCAGTATCGAGGCCTATGCCGCGGCTAAGCGGCGTCTATTCGAGGTGCCCGGGCTGGAATACGCCATCCTGAACCTGGACGATGCCTTCGGTCGTGACCTCGCCGCACGCGGGACTGCGGCACGGGCTTGCCTGGGCTACTCGCTCGCCACACGCCCGCCTGCCGGCACGGACGCAATATGGGCAAGCGGCCTGCGTCTGCAGGATCACGGTTTCGCCATGCGAGTGGAGACGCCCTGGGGAAAGAGCGAGATCGAAAGCCCGCTGCTGGGGCGCTTCAATGCCGCCAATCTCCTGGCCGTGCTCACCAGTCTGTTGGCCCTGGGTGTGCCACTCGCGGACGCGGTCGACCGCCTGCGTGCAGTCAGGCCTGTGCCTGGGCGCATGGAGCGCTTCGACCGGCCGGGCGCGCCAGTGGCCGTAGTCGACTACGCCCACACCCCGGCGGCGCTGGAGGCCGTGCTCACGAGCTTACGCCAGCACGGCGCGCAGCGTCTATGCTGTGTCTTCGGTGCGGGCGGGGATCGCGACCGCGGCAAGCGGCCGCTGATGGGTGCGATGGCGGCGCAGTTGGCCGACCGTATCGTGGTGACCGACGACAACCCGCGCAGCGAGGACCCGGACGCCATTGTCGAGGACATCCTGGCGGGGTTGGCGCAGCGCGAAGGCGTCGAGGTGATCCACGATCGCGCCGCAGCCGTACGCCACGCGCTGGATACCGCGCAGCCTGGCGAGACCGTGTTGATCGCGGGCAAGGGACATGAGGCCGTGCAGATCACCGCGCGTGGCACGCAGCCGTACAGCGACCGGGAAACCGTGGCGGCCTGGTTTGCCGCATGGGAGGCCGCCTCGTGAACCGGTGGCAGCTGAGCCGCGTCGCGGAATGGGCGCAGGGACGCCTGATCGGCAAAGATACGACGGTTACCGGCGTGGGTATCGACAGCCGCACACTGTCCGCGGGTGCCTTGTTCGTGGCGCTCGACGGCGAGCGTTTCGACGGGCATGACTTCATCCGGCCGGGCCTGCCTGCCGCCGCGTGCATGGTTGCCCGCGAGGTGGACGATCCGCGTCCGCAGGTGCTGGTCGAGGATACCCTGCGCGGGCTGAGCCGCTTCGCGGCCGCCTGGCGCGAGAGCCTGCAGGCCTGCGTGGTGGCGCTGACCGGCAGCAACGGCAAGACCACGGTCAAGGAGATGCTGGCCTCGATCCTGTCCTGTGCGGGGCCGACGCAAGCGACCCGGGGCAACCTCAACAACCATATCGGCGTGCCGCTGAGCCTGCTGACCGTCGAACCCGACCATCGCTATGCGGTGATCGAGATGGGCGCCAATCACGCCGGCGAGATCGCCGCCCTGACCGCGATCGCACGCCCCCAGGTCGCGCTCATTAATAATGCCGGTCCGGCGCATCTGGAGGGTTTCGGCGACCTGCCCGGCGTCGCCCGCGCCAAGGGCGAGATTTACGGCGGGCTGGTGCCCGACGGGATCGCGGTGATCAACGCCGACGACGACTTCGCTGAATACTGGGTGGGGCTCAATCGCGATCGTCGGGTGCTGACTTTCGGCATGCGCCAAGCTGCCGACGTGCGCGGCTCATACGCGAACGGCCGTCTGCATGCGCGCACGCCGCTCGGCGAATTCGAAGTGAACCTGCCGCTAACCGGCTACCACAACGCGATGAATGCGCTGGCTGCGACCGCGGCTGCTCTGGCTGCCGGCGTGGAACTCGATGCGATCCGCGAGGGGCTTGCCCGCGTGCGCGGCGTCGGCGGTCGCCTGCGCGAACTGGAGGGGCGGGGCGGCGTCACGATTCTGGACGACACCTACAACGCGAATCCCGCCTCGCTGGATGCCGGACTGGAGGTGCTGGCCTCGCGTGCCGGCGTGCGCTGGCTGGTGTTGGGCGACATGGCAGAACTGGGCAGCAGCGGACCTGCGCTGCATCGCGCCGCCGGAGAGCGTGCGCGCGCGCGCGGCATCGAGCGGCTGTTCGGGGTCGGTGCTCTGAGCCGGGAGGCGACGGACGCCTTCGGCCGGGGCGCCGAACACTGTGCGGATATCGAGACGCTGGCGGAGACGGTGACGCGTGCCGCCGGGGCCGCGGGACGTCCGTTGACCATCCTCGTCAAGGGCTCGCGCTCGATGGCGCTGGAACGACTGGTGGGACGGCTTGCGCTGCACCCGGTCGAAGGGGGCGCCCATGCTGTATAGCCTGTTCGAGTTCCTGGCCCACTACTACAGCGGCTTCCACGTCTTTTCCTATCTGACGATGCGCGCCATTCTCGGCGTGCTCACCGCGCTGGTCATCGGCCTGATCATCGGCCCCGGCATGATTCGGCGTCTCGTGGTGCTCAAGATCGGGCAGCAGGTGCGCGACGACGGACCGCAATCGCATCTGTCCAAGGCGGGTACCCCGACCATGGGCGGGGCGCTGATCCTGGTCGGCGTGGCGGTGGCGACTCTGCTGTGGAGCAACCTCGACAACCATTTCGTCTGGGTCGCGCTGGGCGTGACCCTGCTGTTCGGTCTGGTCGGCGGCGTGGACGACTACCGCAAGCTGCGTTACGGCAACGCCAAGGGCCTGCCGGCGCGCGCCAAATTCTTCTGGCAGTCGGTGATCGGCTTTGCCGCCGCGTTCTACCTCTTCTTCGCCGCGACCGAGCCGGCGCAGACCGCCCTGCTGATGCCCTTCGTGAAGAACTGGATGATCCCGATGGGCTGGCTGTTCATTCCGTTCACCTGGCTGGTGATCGTGGGATCGAGCAATGCGGTCAACCTGACCGATGGACTCGATGGTCTGGCGATCATGCCGACGGTGATGGTGGCCGGCGCGCTGGCCGTATTCGTCTACCTGAGCGGCAACTACAAGTTCGCTCTGTATCTCGGCATTCCCTATGTGCACGGCGTCGGAGAGCTGGTGGTGTTCTGCGGTGCGCTGGTGGGCTCTGGGCTTGCCTTCCTCTGGTTCAACACCTATCCCGCGCAGGTCTTCATGGGCGACATCGGTGCCCTGGCGCTGGGCGCCGCACTGGGCGTGGTGGCGGTGATGGTGCGGCAGGAGCTGGTGCTGCTGATCATGGGCGGGGTGTTCGTGATGGAAACCCTGTCGGTCATCCTCCAGGTGGGTTCCTACAAGCTGACGCGTCGGCGCATCTTCCAAATGGCGCCGCTGCACCACCATTTCGAACTCAAGGGATGGCCCGAACCGCGGGTGATCGTCCGTTTCTGGATTATCACCGTGATTCTGGTGCTGATCGGTCTGGCCAGTCTGAAGATCCGCTGAGATGACGACGATGGCGCAAAGGCAAAACGGCATGGCGGAAGCGATCGACAACCTCGTGGTGGGGTTGGGCGCGACCGGCCTATCGGTCGTGCGCTATCTGGCGGCCAGGGGCGAACCGTTCGCGGTGGTCGACAGCCGGGCCGAACCGCCGGGATTGGGCGAACTCGCCGCGATCGGCATGCCGCAGGAGATTCATCTCGGCGCCTTCGACCGCGACGTGTTCCATCGCGCGCGACGGCTCATCGTGAGCCCCGGCGTTGCCGTATCCAATCCGGCCATCGAGGAGGCGCGTGCCGCCGGCGCCGAAGTGATCGGCGACATCGAACTGTTTGCGCGCGAGGCACGCGCCCCGGTGATCGCGATCACCGGGTCCAATGGCAAGAGCACGGTGACCACGCTGGTCGGCGAGATGGCACGGCGGGCGGGAATGCGTGCGGCGGTCGGCGGCAATCTCGGCACGCCGGCGCTGGACCTGCTCGGCGACGGTGCGCCGGATCTGTATGTGTTGGAGCTCTCGAGCTTCCAGCTGGAGACCACCGACAGCCTGCATCCGCGCGCGGCGGTGGTGCTCAACGTGAGCCCGGATCACATGGACCGCTACGCCTCGCTGGATGCCTATGCACAGGCCAAGGCGCGCATCTATGCGCGTGCCGCGCACTGCGTGGTCAATCGCGACGATCCACTCGCCGCGAGCCTCGTGAGCGATTGCGCGCGCACCGGTTTCGGCCTGTCGTCACCGCGTGCAGGCGATTACGGGCTGATCGAACGGGACGGCGGACACTGGCTGGCACGGGGCGACATGCCGCTGCTGGCGGCCGCCGAGCTGCGCATGGCAGGCCGGCACAACCTGGCCAACGCGCTGGCTGCGCTGGCACTGGGGTACGAGGCAGGGTTGCCGCAGCAGGCGATGCTGGCGGCACTGCGCGAGTTTCCGGGTCTGCCGCACCGTTGCCAGTGGGTCGGTCGGCGCGATGAAGTGGACTGGTACAACGATTCCAAGGGCACCAACGTGGGCGCCACGCTGGCGGCCATCGAAGGGCTGGACGGACCGTTGGTACTGATCGCCGGCGGCCAGGGCAAGGGCCAGGATTTCGCGCCGCTGCGTACCGCCCTGGCGGGACGCGCGCGCGGCGTGCTGCTGATCGGTGTGGACGCCCCGCGTCTGCGCGAGGCGCTGGACGGCGTTGCTCCGCTGCTCGATGCGCCCGACATGCCGGCCGCCGTCGCCCTGGCCGCACGACTGGCGCAGCCCGGCGACCGCGTGCTGTTGTCGCCGGCCTGCGCCAGCCTGGACATGTACCGCAACTACATGGCGCGCGGCGATGATTTCGTGCGTGCCTACGAGGGGTTGCCGCATGGCTAGCATCCCTGCCGATCTGCGCCTGCCCGGACTTGCCAGACGCCTGGAAGGCCTGCTTTCCGGCGCCGTGGACATGCCCATGCTGCTCGTGTCGTTCGCCATTCTCGGCCTGGGTCTGGTCATGGTGGCCTCGTCGTCGGTGAGCGTGGCGGCACGGGAAACCGGCAATCCCTTCTATTTCTTCGACCGTCAGGCGATCTACGCGCTGCTCGGCATCGGAGCGGCGATGGTGGCCTTCCACACACGTCTGGTGCTGTGGGAGCGCTCAGGGATGGCGTTGCTGTTGTTCACCTACTTCCTGCTGGTCGTGGTGCTGATCCCGGGCATCGGGCATCAGGTCAACGGCAGCATTCGCTGGATCGGTTTCGGGCCGTTCAACATCCAGGTGTCGGAACCCACCAAGCTGTTCATGGCGATCTATCTCGCCGGGTTTCTGGTGCGGCGGGAGAGAGAGGTCTGCAATACCTTCTGGGGGTTTGCCAGGCCGATGCTGGTTATGGTGATCGCCGCCTTCTTGCTGTTGAGAGAACCTGACTATGGCAGTGCGGTCACGCTGATGGCCATGGGTCTGGGTATGCTCTTTCTCGGCGGCGCGCGGCTGACCCAGTTTGCCCTGTTCCTGCTGATGACCATGGTTGCGGTAGCCGTGCTGGCGGTCAGCTCGCCGTATCGCGTCGAGCGCCTCACCGGTTTCCTCAATCCCTGGGCCCATCCCTACAGCTCCGGGTATCAGCTGACCCAGTCGCTGATCGCCATCGGCGGCGGTTCGTGGTGGGGGATGGGGCTTGGCGAAAGCGTGCAGAAGCTCTTTTACCTGCCGGAGGCGCACAACGACTTCCTGTTCGCCGTGCTGGCGGAGGAACTCGGGCTGGTCGGCATCGTGCTGGTCGTGGCGCTGTTCGCGGTGCTGGTCTACCGCGGTTTCAGGATCGGCGCACGCGCAGCCGAGGCGGGCAACCACTTCTCCGCCAATCTCGCCTATGGCCTGACCATCTGGATCGGCATGCAGGCTTTCATCAATATGGCGGTGAACATGGGCATCCTGCCGACCAAGGGTCTGACCCTGCCGCTGATGAGCTACGGCGGCAGCAGCATGCTGGTCAACTGCATGGCCTTGGGCTTCCTGCAGCGAATCCATCGCGAGACAGTCGAGGGCAGTGCCGTAGCGGTGCGCACGCGCGGTCGTGCCGGGAGGCGCACATGAGCGCGCCGCGTCCCATCCTGATCATGGCCGGAGGCACCGGTGGGCACGTGTTCCCCGGGCTTGCGGTGGCGCGGTCCCTGGCCGAGCGGGGGCAGACGGTGATGTGGCTCGGGACGCAGAGCGGCTTGGAGGCGAAGCTGGTGCCGGCCGCGGGCATCGAGATGGCCATGATCGGCGTTGCCGGCCTGCGCGGCAAGGGCTGGCGTACCTGGCTGTTCGCGCCGCTGCGCCTGGCCCGTGCGCTCTGGCAGGCGCGCGGCGTGCTGCGACGCTTGCGGCCGCGTGCGGTGATTGGTTTCGGCGGGTTTGTGTCCGGACCCGGCGGGTTGGTGGCGGTGCTGATGCGCATTCCGCTGTTCGTGCACGAGCAAAATGCGATTCCGGGCATGACCAACCGCTGGCTGGCGCGTTTCAGCCGGCGCGCGTTCACCGGCTTTCCGGTCGAGCTGCCCGGTGCCCTCGGGCATACGGACTACGTGGGCAATCCGGTGCGCGCGGAAATCGCGTCGCTGCCGGTGCCGGAAACGCGCTACGACGGACGCGAAGGTGCGCTGCGTCTGCTCGTGCTCGGCGGCAGCCAGGGCGCGCGCGCGCTCAACCGCCGCGTGCCGGGCGCCCTTGCGCAGCTGGACCCCAACCTGCGTCCTTTGGTCCGCCACCAGGCGGGAGAGCGGCAGCTGGACGACGCGCGCCAGGCCTATGCCCAGGCCGGGGTGGAAGCCGAGGTCATGCCTTTCGTCGCAGACATGGCCGAGGCCTATGCCTGGGCCGACCTCGTGATCTGCCGTTCCGGCGCGCTGACCGTGGCCGAACTCGCCGCCGCCGGCGTTGCCTCCGTGCTGGTGCCGTTCCCCTATGCGGTCGACGACCATCAGCGTGCGAACGGTGCCTATCTGGCCGATGCCGGCGCCGCGGTCATGATCCCTGAGTCCGAATTCGACGATGCCCGGCTGCTTGCGGTGCTCGCGCAGATCGGCGACCGCGAGCGGCTGCGCAGCATGGCGGTGGCCGCGCGTGCGCTCGCACGTCCGCAGGCGGCGGAAACGGTGGCCGATACCTGTCTAGGCCTGCTCGACGGCGCCGCAGGGTCAGCGCGGGAGAAACGCACATGAGTCAGGTCCGCGAACACATGGCCATGCGCCGCATTCGCCGAATCCACTTCGTGGGCGTCGGCGGTGCGGGCATGGGCGGCATTGCCGAGGTGCTGGCCAATCTCGGCTACGAGGTCAGCGGCTCGGATCAGGCGGAGAACGCGATGACCCGGCACCTGGCCGGGCTCGGTGTGCGCGTGGACCGGGGCCACGACGCGTCGCACGTCGAAGGGGCGGACGTGGTCGTGGTGTCCACGGCGGTACGTGCGGACAACGTCGAGCTCGTCGCGGCGCGTGCCGCACGCATTCCGCTGGTGCGCCGCGCCGAAATGCTGGCCGAGCTGATGCGCTTCCGCTATGGCATTGCGGTTGCCGGCACGCACGGCAAGACCACCACCACGAGCCTGGTCGCCAGCCTGCTCGCTGAAGGCGGGCTCGACCCGACCTTCATCATCGGCGGCCGGCTCAACAGCACGGCAACGCATTCGCGCCTGGGAGACAGTCATTATCTGGTGGCCGAGGCGGACGAAAGCGACGCTTCGTTCCTGCACCTGCAGCCGATGATTTCGGTGGTGACCAACATCGACGCCGACCATCTGGGTACCTACGGCGGCGATTACGGCGAACTCGAACGGGTGTTCGTCGAGTTCATCCATCATCTGCCGTTCTACGGCCTGGCGGTGGTGTGCGTCGACGATCCCGGCGTACAGGCGATCCTGTCGCAGCTGGCGCGCCCGTTGCGTACCTACGGTATCGACCGTCCGGCCGACGTGATGGCGCGCGACATCCAGTACGAAGGGCCAAGCAGTCACTTCGAGGTGATCCTGCCCGGCCGCGCGGCGCCGCTGCCGATCAAGCTGAATCTGCCGGGCCGGCACAATGTGCTCAACGCGCTCGCGGCGATCGCCGTGGCGCACGATCTGGGTATCGGAGAGACCGCGATCCGGCAGGCGTTGGCCGGCTTTCAGGGTATCGGACGGCGATTCCAGATCGGCGGAGAGGTGGCGACGCGCCCGGGCTCGGTGCTGCTGGTCGACGACTACGGCCATCACCCCACGGAGATCGCGGCGACCATCGACGCGGCGCGCAAGGCCTGGCCCGAGCGACGTCTGGTGGTGGCGTTCCAGCCGCACCGCTATACGCGCACGCGGGATCTGTTCGAGGACTTCGTCGCGGTGCTCTCCAGTGTCGATGCCCTGGTGCTGCTTGAGGTGTATGCCGCGGGCGAGGACCCGATTGCCAATGCGGACGGGCGAAGCCTGGCCCGTGCGATCCGCGCACGTGGGCGGGTCGAACCGGTCTTCGTCGAAGAGGTGGAGCGTCTGCCCGAGGCTCTGGTCGACGTGCTCCGCGGTGGCGATGTACTGCTTACGCTGGGTGCCGGGTCGATCGGCGCGATTGCGGCGAAACTGCCCGAGCGGCTGGCCGTTGCGGGAGGTGCCGAATGATGGCGGCGCTACGTGACGATGGTCTGCGCGGGGAACTGGTCGTGAACGCACCGCTCGCGCCGCTGACGAGCTGGCGCGCGGGCGGCTGCGCCGACCGGATGTATCGCCCCACCGACCTCGACGACCTGCAGCTCTTCCTGCGCCAGCTGCCGGTAGACGAGCCCCTGTTGTGGCTTGGGCTGGGCAGCAATCTGCTGGTACGCGACGGCGGGGTACGTGGCACGGTGATCGCGTTGCACGCGCGACTGGACGGACTCGAGCGCGTCGGCGAGGCGGGCGTGCGCGCGGGTGCCGGCGTACCCGGCGCGAAGCTGGCCCGCTTCGCCGCGCGCGCGGGCTTGCAGGGCGGGGAGTTCTTCGCCGGCATACCGGGCACCGTAGGCGGGGCCTTGGCGATGAACGCAGGCGCGTTCGGCGGCGAAACCTGGAATGTGGTGCGGCGTGTGCGAACCATCGATCGCGCGGGTGAGCTGCGCTGGCGCGAGCCGTCCGAATTCGAGATCGGTTACCGCCATGTGCGTGCGGCTGGTGATGGTGATCCCGGTTGGTTTGTGGCGGCGGAATTCGATTTCGTACCCGGCGGCGATCCCGAGGCGTTGCACCAGGGCATTCGCGATCTGCTGGCCAACCGGGCGGTCAGTCAGCCGACGGGCGTGGCGTCGTGCGGATCGGTGTTCCGCAACCCGCCGGGCGACTACGCCGGCCGATTGATCGAGGCAGCTGGGCTCAAGGGGCTGCGCTGCGGCGGTGCGCAGGTTTCCGAAAAGCACGGCAATTTCATTCTGAACACGGGTACGGCGAGTGCCGCCGATATCGAAACGCTGATGATCACGGTTCAGGAACGCGTGACGCAGCAGAGCGGCATCCGGCTGGTGCCCGAGGTGCGCATCGTGGGCGAGGCGGAGGTAAGGGCATGAGCGTCGATCCGCGTCGTTTCGGCAGAGTCGGCGTCCTGATGGGCGGCTGGTCGGCCGAACGCGAGGTGTCGTTGAACAGCGGGGTGGCGGTTACCGCCGCGCTGCAGGCCGGTGGCGTGGAGGCGGTCGCGGTCGACCTCGAACGCGAGCGCGTTTTCGACCAATTGACGGCCGGCGGTTTCGATCGCTGCTTCATCGTCGTGCACGGCACCGGTGGGGAGGACGGCACCCTGCAGGCGTTGCTTGAGCTACTCGACATCCCATACACGGGCAGCCGCGTGCTGGGTTCCGCGCTGGGCATGGACAAGCTGCGCTGCAAGCTGCTGTGGCAGGCGCACGGGCTGCCGGTCGTGCCCGGTGAGGTGCTGACCGCGGACAGCGATTTCGATGCCGTCGCCGAACGCCTTGGCCTGCCGTTGTTCGTCAAGCCATCCGAGGAAGGGTCGAGCGTGGGCGTCAGCAAGGTCAAGCGTGCGGAGGATCTGCCGGCCGCCTATGCGGCGGCGGCAGGACGCCATGGCGTCGTACTGGCAGAAACCGCCATGCCCGGCGGCGATTACACGGTGGCGATCCTTGGGAACGAGGCGCTACCTGCGATCCGGATCGTGCCGGCGGTCGAGTTCTACGACTACGAGGCCAAGTATCTGCGTAACGACACGCGTTACGACTGCCCCTGCGGACTGTCTGACGAGTTGGAGACGACGATGCGTCAAATGGCCCTCGAGGCCTTCGCCATCGTGGGCGGTACGGGATGGGGGCGAGTCGATTTTCTGATCGATGCAACCGGCGAACCCCGGTTGGCGGAAATCAACACCGTGCCCGGGATGACAGATCACAGTCTCGTGCCGATGGCGGCTAGGGTGACAGGTTTGGATATGACGGGCTTGGTAATACGCATTCTCGAGGATACGTTGCCCAAGGGCGAGCCGGCATGACCTATGGAAATACGACGCAGGAAAAAAGCAGCCATGACCACGCGCAGGCGGTCGCCTGCAGGCTCTCGGACCCCGCGCTGGCCTGGCTTGCGGCGCTGGATTTCGCGCGTGAGTGTGCTGGTCGTTGCCGTGCTGCTGCTGACGGCTGGTTGGCGGTTGTGGGGCTGGGTGCTGTCGCCGTCGGTTCTGCCGATCAGGGTGGTCAAGGTGGAAGGTTCGGGTCGTCTGATTTCCCGGCAGGCGGTACGTCAGATCGTGACGACACACCTGAATGCCGGATTTTTCGGCCTCGACCTGAAGGTTATAGCGGACGCACTCAAGCAGATTCCATGGGTGTACCGGGCCAACGTCCAACGCCGATGGCCGGACGCGTTGATCATCCATTTGCAGCCCCAGCGTGCGGTCGCCTACTGGGGCAAAACCGGGCTACTGAACGCGCAGGGCGATGTCTTCTCGCCGCCGCCGGCCACCTTTCCCAAGGGGCTGCCGGCTCTCGATGGACCGCAAGGCAAGGAGCATGAATTGATGCAGCGCTACCTCGAGGCCAAATCCCTGTTTGCCGCTGATGGACTGCAGGTGACTGCAGTCAGCGAAGATGCGCGCCGAGCCTACCGGCTGTGGTTCGCCAACGGGATCGAACTCGTCGTGGGGCGAGATTGGGACACGGGGCGTATGGCGCGGATGGCCGCGGTGTATGCGAGGGTGCTGGCGCCCAAGGCGACGCAGATCGCGCGTATCGATTTGCGCTATCCCAACGGCTTTGCCGTGGCCTGGAAACATTCAAAAACCAACGGGGCCGCAGTCCCCGCGAAGGAGTAGCACAACATGTCCAAGCGAGCGGACAGAGGCATGATCGTCGGACTCGACATAGGTACATCGAAGGTGGTGGCCATCGTCGGCGAGATCAATGCCGAGGGCGCGATCGATATCGTGGGCATCGGCTCGCATCCGTCGCGCGGACTCAAAAAGGGCGTGGTGGTGAACATCGAGTCCACCGTGCAGTCGATGCAGCGCGCGGTCGAGGAGGCCGAACTGATGGCTGGGGTGCAGATTCATTCCGTGTACGCAGGCATCGCGGGCAGCCATATACGCAGCCTCAACTCTCACGGCATCGTCGCGATCAAGGACAAGGAGGTCACGCAGAACGACGTGGACCGGGTGATCGATGCGGCGAGGGCGGTGGCGATACCGGCGGATCAACAGGTGCTTCACATCCTGCCGCAGGAATTCATCATCGACGATCAGGAGGGCATTCACGAGCCGGTCGGTATGTCAGGGGTCCGGCTGGAGGCCAAGGTGCACCTCGTGACGGGTGCGGTCAGCGCGGCACAGAACATCATCAAGTGCGTGCGTCGCTGTGGGCTCGAGGTTGAGGACATCATCCTCGAACAGCTCGCATCGAGCTATGCGGTGCTGACCGACGACGAAAAGGAACTCGGCGTCTGTCTGGTGGATATCGGCGGCGGCACGACCGATATCGCCGTATTCACCGACGGTGCCATCCGGCATACCGCGGTGATTCCGATCGCCGGCGATCAGGTGACCAACGACATCGCCGTCGCCTTGCGCACGCCGACGCAGTACGCCGAGGAAATCAAGATCAAGTACGCCTGTGCGTTGCGCCAACTGGCCAACCCCGAGGAAAGCATCGAGGTGCCGAGCGTCGGCGACAGGCCTTCGCGCCGGCTGTCGCGACAGACGCTCGCCGAAGTGGTCGAGCCGCGTTACGAGGAACTGCTGAGCCTGGTGCAGGCCGAGCTCAGGCGGAGCGGGTACGAAGACATCATTGCCGCAGGCATCGTGCTAACCGGAGGCTCCTCGAAAATGGAAGGGGCGCTTGATCTAGCGGAGGAGGTATTTCATATGCCCGTCAGGCTGGGAGTGCCACAACACGTATTCGGTCTCGCCGACGTGGTGCGTAACCCGATTCATGCCACGGGCGTGGGGCTGGTGCTTTACGGCAGCCGCGGACGCGGTGGCCTGGGACGATTGGAGCGAGGTCGCGGGCCGGCGTCAGGAGACGGCGTCTGGCAGCGGATGAAAAGCTGGTTTCAGGGAAATTTTTAATTGATTTTGAATCCTTAGCGGATTTGGGAGGCTGATATGTTCGAACTGGTGGATTCATTTGCACAGGATGCGGTCATCAAGGTCATCGGCGTGGGCGGCGGCGGCGGCAATGCCGTGCAGCACATGGTCAACGCCAATATTGAGGGTGTGGAATTCATCTGCGCCAATACGGATGCGCAGGCGCTGAAGAATCTGAACGCGAAGACGGTGCTGCAGCTCGGTAACAACATCACCAAGGGTCTGGGTGCCGGCGCCAACCCCGAACTCGGGCGGCAGGCCGCGATGGAGGATCGTGACCGGATCCGCGAAGTGATTGAAGGCGCCGATATGTTGTTCATCACCGCCGGCATGGGCGGCGGCACAGGCACCGGCGCAGCGCCGGTGGTGGCGCAGATCGCTCGGGAAATGGGCATTCTTACGGTTGCCGTCATCACCAAGCCGTTCCCGTTCGAGGGTCGTCGGCGCATGTCCGCGGCCAAATCGGGCATTGAGGAGCTGGGTAAGCACGTTGATTCGTTGATCACCATCCCCAACGAGAAACTGCTTTCCGTGCTGGGTAAGGGTGTGACCTTGCTCGATGCGTTCAAGGCGGCCAACAACGTGCTCTACGGTGCGGTGCAGGGTATCGCCGAGTTGATCACCCGCCCGGGTTTGATCAACGTCGACTTCGCCGACGTGCGTACCGTGATGTCGGAAATGGGTATGGCAATGATGGGTACCGGTACGGGTAGTGGTGATGGCCGCGCACGAACCGCTGCGCAAGCCGCTATTTCCAGTCCTCTGTTGGAGGACGTGAACATCGCTGGTGCCAAGGGCATTCTTGTCAACATCACTGCGGGTCTCGACTTTGCTATGGATGAATTTGAGTCCGTAGGCTCGGAGATCGAAGCACTCGCGCAGAACGATGCGACCGTCGTTATCGGTACGGTCATTGACCCCGACATGCAGGATGAGGTTCGCGTCACGCTGGTAGCTACCGGGCTGGGAAACCGATTGTCTGAGGCAGAAGTGCCGCAGTCACCGTTCGTGAAGAACGAGGTTGAACGCCAGGTGCGCGGAAATTACAAGGAGTACGACCGCCCTACGGTGATCCGCAAACCGAATCGCCATGAAGAAGTTGCCAGCCGACAGATGACTGGGACGGACTACCTGGACATCCCGGCCTTTTTGCGTAAACAGGCAGATTGATGGGGATAAAACCACACAAAATGCGCAAAAATAGTGCGTGAGGCGGCTGTGTGCGCTAGAATTGCGCCCTTTGCGAGGCAGTCGGGGTGGCTTGTAAGTCGCGCTCATGGCCTGGGTTTTGCATGTCGCGTGCGGGGCGAGTGGCTCTCGGCTGCGGTCGATCGCGCCGTCACGGATGGAACGTAAGCTAGGGGAATTAGGCATTGATCAGGCAGCGCACGCTTAAGAATGCGATTCGCGCGACGGGGGTAGGGCTTCATACAGGTGAAAAGGTCCTGTTGACTCTGCATCCGGCGCCGGTGGACGCGGGGGTAGTATTCCGCCGCGTCGATTTGGATCCAATGGTGTCGATCAAGGCTACGCCGCAAAACGTGGGCGACACGCGACTGTCCACCACGCTGGTGCAGAACGGCGTTTCCATTTCGACGGTCGAGCACCTGCTCTCGGCGGTGGCCGGCTTGGGTATCGATAACCTGACGGTTGACGTCAGCGCGCCGGAAGTCCCGATCATGGACGGCAGCGCGGGACCGTTCGTGTTCCTGATCCAGTCCGCGGGCATCGTCGAACAGCATGCTCCAAAGCGCTATATCCGGATCAAGCGCCGGGTGACGGTCGAGGACGGCGACAAATGGGTCCGCTTTGAACCCTTCGATGGCTTCAAGGTCGGTTTCGGTATCGATTTCGATCATCCTGTATTCCAGCATGGGGTTCAGTTTACCGAGCTGGATTTCTCTAGCACGTCGTTTGTGAAGGAAGTCAGTCGGGCGCGTACTTTTGGGTTCATGCGGGACATCGAAACCCTCCGTGCGCGTAACCTCGCGCTGGGTGGTAGCCTCGAAAATGTGGTCGTACTCGACGATTATCGTGTACTAAATGAAGACGGTCTGCGCTATGAGGACGAATTCGTCAAACACAAGGTGCTGGATGCCATTGGCGATCTTTACCTGCTAGGACACAGCCTGATCGGTGCGTTCACTGGCTACAAATCCGGGCATGCGCTCAACAACCGTTTGTTGCGCGAACTTGTCGCGCAGGAAGACGCCTGGGAAGAGGTGACCTTCGATGACGAGCGATTGGCGCCGATCTCGTATTCACAGCCGGTCGTTTCTCTAGGCTGAGAGGTTGAGGCATCGTTTATCGCTGGGTCAAGTAACCGTTAGGCAACCCTTCCGGTACCACGCGAACGATGATCTGGGTGCAGGTGGGCACCTCAAGGATATGACTCAGTGCTTCGAGCAGTTGGGCCTGTTGGAAGCGGATTAGTACGACCCAGTTGGGGCTGTCAGTCAGGATGACTGCGGACGGGCCATCACACCCAGCGAACCAGACATGACCGGCGAGTTCGGGTGGTAGGGTCGCGGACAGAATAGATGAGATGCGTGCCAGCTGTGTTGCGTGCCGCATCAGGTTTTCGGGCAAGAATAGACTTGCGTGGCGCATGGCGTCAGCGGGGCTCGTCGGTTATTAGCCTCCGCTTGTCTGCGAAGGACTGGATCGAGGCGTTCCATCGCTTAGTGTAGCCATTATGCAGGAAGATGGTATGGCGTTCGGGGCGGGGGCGACGGCCATCGAGGGCGGCGAGTCAATAATTAGGCATTTGGGGTATCAAGACTCATGGCCATGGATATCATTGTATTGGGAAGAGACGGCGGCGGAAGCCGTCATTTCGCGCTGGGCCGGTGGTATCACTGGCTGTTGCTGGCGATTACCCTCACCGTGACCAGTGGTGTGCTGATGTATGCGGGCTATCGTCTAGGCCTGCATTATGGGGTCAATGATCTCGTCAACCACTGGCAAAGCACGATTACCCAGTCCCAGCGGGAGGTTCGGGTCACACGGGCAACCGCCGATGCGCGCATTGATGCGTTGACTCTTCGGCTTGGCGAATTGCAGGCGGACATGATGCGTATCGATGCCTTGGGCGGGAAACTCGTCCAGATGGCGAATCTTGATCCCCGCGAATTCGATTTCGGACATACCCCAGGCCAGGGCGGCCCAGATCCCAAGTATAAGGAAGGGCATTTCAGCGGACCGGATATCCAGCAACAGCTCGACCAGCTTTCACGTCTGCTCAGCGAGCGTCAGTCTCAGCTCGAGGTGTTGGGTCAGGTGCTCGCACGCCGTCACTTGCGTGCGGAAACCACCCCGACGGGCTGGCCGATAGTAAAGGGCTGGATTTCGTCATTCTATGGGATGCGTACCGATCCGTTCACGGGCCGTCCGGAATTTCACCCAGGTATCGACTTTGCCGGGCGTGAAGGGGAGTCGGTGCATGCGGTAGCCGGGGGCATCGTGATCCATGCCGGTCCCGATGGTGGCTATGGCAATATGGTTGAAATTGCCAGTGGCGATGGCTACTCCACAATCTACGGCCATAACGAGCGCGTCGACGTGAAGGTAGGACAGATGATTCGGCAGGGTCAGGTAATCGCCCAGCTAGGGTCCACCGGGCGTTCGACCGGCCCTCACGTACATCTTGAGGTGCGTTACCAAGGGCACCCGATCAACCCTCTGAAGTTCATTCGCAAGCGGCGGAGCTGAAGCCTGGCACCCACCTGGCAAGCTGCTTTCTGCTACCATTCCGCATTCATTGTATTACCCTGAATCGCATAAGGCGGATGGTTGCGCATGCTTGGCAAGGTCTTAACGAAGGTTTTCGGTAGCCGCAACGAACGGCAGGTCAAGCGTTACGGACGGTCGGTGGCGCGTATCAATGCGCTGGAAACAGAATTCCAGGCTCTGGACGACGCGGCACTCAAGGCCAAGACCGACGAATTCAAGCAGCGGTTCGCACAGGGTGAAAGCCTCGACCAACTGCTGCCCGAGGCTTTTGCTACAGTCCGTGAGGCAAGTCAGCGTGTCCTGGGCATGCGCCACTACGACGTGCAGTTGATTGGCGGCATGGTGCTGCACGAAGGCAAGATCGCGGAAATGAAGACCGGCGAGGGCAAGACGCTGGTCGCGACCCTGCCGGTGTATCTCAATGCACTGACCGGACGCGGTGTGCATGTCATTACCGTCAACGACTATCTGGCGAGCCGTGATGCCGCCCAGATGGGGCGTTTGTATGGATTCCTAGGGCTGAGTACCGGCGTCATTGTGGCTGGCCTGGACCCTGAACAGCGGCGCGATGCTTATGCCGCTGATATTACTTATGGTACGAACAACGAATTCGGCTTTGATTATCTGCGGGACAATATGGCCTTCAGTGTCGAGGAGCGGGTTCAACGACCGCTGTATTTCTCGGTGGTCGACGAGGTTGACTCCATCCTGATTGACGAAGCGCGGACGCCGTTGATCATTTCCGGCCCGACCAATGAGAACTCAGAGCTTTACATCAAGATCAACACCTTGATTCCAAAATTGGTCCCGCAGGCGGATGAGGAGGCCGAAGGGGACTACTCCGTTGACGAGAAAAACAAGCAGGTGCTGCTCTCCGAAGAAGGGCATCAGCATGTCGAGGCGCTGCTCGAGGAAGCCGGACTGCTGGAACAGGGTACCAGCCTATACGATGTCGCCAACATCGGTCTGATGCACCACCTCAATGCGGCGTTGCGCGCGCATGCGATCTACCAGCGAAACGTCGATTACATCGTCAAGGACGGCGAAATCATCATCGTTGATGAGTTCACTGGGCGTACCATGCCGGGCCGACGCTGGTCGGAGGGCTTGCATCAGGCTGTCGAGGCCAAGGAAGGCGTGCAGATTCAGAACGAGAATCAGACGCTTGCCTCGATCACATTCCAGAACTATTTCAGACTGTATGAACGTCTGTCCGGCATGACCGGTACGGCGGATACCGAGGCCTACGAATTTCAGCAGATCTACGGGCTCGAGGTGGTCGTAATTCCCACCAATCGACCGCTCGCACGCAAGGACATGCACGACCTCATCTTTCTGACCGCGGAAGAGAAGTTCGATGCGATCATTGAGGATATTCGCGAGTGCGTTGAAGCGGAACGTCCGGTGCTGGTTGGCACGGCCTCCATCGAGACCTCCGAGTATCTTTCCGGCAAGCTGAAAAAACTGGGTATACGCCATGAGGTGCTCAACGCCAAGCAGCATCAGCGCGAGGCGCAGATCGTGGCCGAAGCCGGCATGCCCGGCGCAGTGACCATCGCCACCAATATGGCTGGTCGTGGTACGGACATCGTGCTCGGCGGCAGCCTCGAAGCGGAATATGCCAAGTACGACGAAGAACTTGATGATGCCAAGCGTGCCGAGATCCGCGCGGCCTGGCAGGCGCGCCATGAGGCTGTGGTGAATGCCGGTGGACTGCACATTGTAGGTACTGAGCGGCACGAGTCGCGGCGCATCGATAACCAATTGCGTGGTCGCGCAGGCCGCCAGGGTGATGCGGGGTCCACACGCTTCTACCTGTCGCTCGAAGACAACCTGATGCGCATCTTTGCCTCCGACCGCGTCAAGGGCCTGATGCAGCGGCTCGGCATGCAGCGTGGCGAGGCGATCGAGAATGCTTGGGTCACACGCGCGATCGAGAACGCCCAGCGCAAGGTCGAGGGACACAACTTCGATATCCGCAAGAACCTGCTCGAATATGACGATGTCGCCAACGATCAGCGCAAGGTCATCTACGAGCAGCGCTGGGAATTGCTGACTGCTGAAAACGTGCACGAGACCGTCGAATCCATTCGCGAAGATGTGCTGAGAGAGGCCATCGACGAGTTCGTGCCCCCAGACAGTCTCGACGAGCAGTGGGATATTACCGGCCTGACGGAAACCCTGGCACGTGATTTCGGAATAGCGCTGCCACTACAGCAGTGGTTGGACGAGGACGACCACCTGGATGAGGCGGGCCTACGCAGGCGAATCAGCGAAGCGGCAGATGCGGCGATGGCGCAAAAGCTGCGGGATTTCGGTGAAGAGCTACTGTATCGGATTGAAAAGGACGTCATGCTGCAGGTGCTCGACAGCCAGTGGAAGGAACACCTGGCGGCAATGGACTATCTGCGACAGGGTATCGGTTTGCGCGGTTATGCGCAGAAGGATCCCAAGCAGGAGTACAAACGCGAGGCCTTCACCATGTTCGAGTCCATGCTCGAGGCGATAAAGCGGGAAGTGGTGTCTGTGCTGATGCGTGTTCAGATGGCGTCCCAGGAGGATCTGGAGCGCGCCGAGGCGCTGCAACGCATGGCGGCGCCGATGCAGTACTCACACCCTGAGGCGCAGAGCGCATTTCTCGATGCGGGTGTGGACGAACTGCCCGAGGAAGACGCCGTGCCTGCAGGCACTGCCGAGCCTTACCGCCGTGACCATCCCAAGGTGGGCCGGAACGATCCCTGCTGGTGCGGATCCGGCAAGAAGTTCAAGCACTGTCACGGCCAGCTCAACTAGCGAGAACGAGGGCGAACATGGCGGTGGGTTTGGGTATGCCCGGGCGGCTGCTGCCCGTTGATGGATTGCGTCTTGGCGTGGCGCCGGCTGGGATCCGTTATCGTGAACGCAATGACCTGCTGATCATCGCCGCCGAAGAGGGCACGTGCGGCGCAGCCGTGTTCACGCGCAATGCTTTCTGTGCCGCCCCCGTGCAGCTTGCACGTAAGCATCTTGCGATGTTTGCACCGCGCTACCTACTGGTGAACGCCGGCAACGCGAATGCCGGCACGGGTGACGCTGGGATGGCGGCTGCTAGGGAAACCTGCCATATATTGGCAGAGCGCGCGGGTTGCGCGCCCGAAGCCGTCTTGCCGTTTTCCACCGGGGTCATCGGCGAACCCCTACCGGTGGAGAAATTTCCAGAGGGTATTGCGTGTGCGCTGGACGACCTGCGCGCCGACGGCTGGCTGGATGCGGCGCGCACGATCATGACCACCGACACCTTGCCTAAGGCATGCTCCAGACAGACAACGATCAGCGGTCGCAAGGTGACGTTGACGGGAATCGCCAAGGGCTCTGGGATGATCCATCCCAATATGGCAACACTGCTCGTGTTCGTCGGCACCGACGCCGGTTTGTCCCAGACGCTGTTGGACCGCGCCCTGCGCAAGGCGGTGGATGGCTCCTTCAACAGCATCACCGTGGATGGCGACACATCCACGAACGATGCCTGCATTTTGCTCGCTACCGGAAAATCCGGCTTGCTGATCGAGGATGAGACTTCGCAGGACTACGCGACGTTTGCTGGTCTCCTGGCCGACCTATGCCGCGAACTCGCGCAGGCGGTGGTCCGCGATGGTGAAGGAGCGACCAAGTTTGTCACGATCGAGATCGATACGGCCTACAGTGTCGAGGAGGCTCGCCAGGTTGCGTTCGCTGTGGCCCATTCGCCTTTGGTAAAAACGGCCCTGTTTGCCAGCGACCCGAATTGGGGGCGTATTCTGGCGGCAGTGGGTCGTTCCGGGCTTGTGGATCTCGATGCCGGTCGGGTCGATCTCGAGATCAACGGTGTGCGCATTGCCACGGCAGGCGGGCGCGACCCCGGATACACCGAGGCACAGGGTCAGGAAGCCCTGGCTCAGGCAGATCTGCTGATCCGAATCGCGCTGGCGCGGGGTACCGCAAAGACCCGGGTCTGGACCACCGACCTGAGTCACGAATATGTGCGCATCAACGCGGACTACCGCAGCTGACGGAACGAGCCCCACCGAGCTGGCCGTGGACGGATGTCTCGAGGTCGCGGTTGGGGTCGTGGTCAACGGCGCAGGTCGCTGCCTGCTCACGAGACGACATGCCGGGAAGGACCACGCCGGCTGCTGGGAATTTCCTGGTGGCAAACTAGAACCGGGCGAGACGCCACGCGAGGCTTTGCTGCGCGAACTGACGGAAGAATTGGGGATACAGGTCGAATCCTGCCGTCCGTTGATTGTCATCCCATATGATTATCCCGCCCGCAGCGTACGGCTGCATACTTACTGCGTGACCGCGTATACCGGCACTCCAGAGGGGCGCGAGGGCCAACCGTTGGGATGGTTCGATGCTGCCGAACTGCGACAACTTCAACTGCCGGCTGCAAATCGCGGCATCGTAAACGCGTTGCGCTTGCCGGATCGATACCTGATTACCCCAGAGCCCGTGGAACATGGCGACGACGATGCCTTCGTCGAGCGCTTATCTTCGCTGCTCGACGGTGGCTATCGTCTCGTCCAGCTGCGTGCGAAAAAACTGTCGCAAACAAGCTTGAGACGCCTGGCCGAGCGTGTGGTCCGGCTATGTCGCGAACATGAGGCCATGTGCCTGGTCAACGGCTCTGTCGACCTGGCGCGAGAGGTGGGTGCGGATGGTGTCCATCTGAGCGCCGATGCCCTGCGTCTACTGCAAGAATTCGGGCGACCTCATGACCTCTGGGTGGCCGCATCCTGCCATGACAGGCAGGAAATCGCCTTGGCTTCTGCCCTGCAGGTCGATTTGGCAGTCTGTTCGCCGGTGCGGCATACGGGCAGTCATCCGGAAGCGATTCCGATCGGTTGGGACGGTTTTGCCGAGCTATGCGCGGCAGCAAGCTTTCCGGTCTATGCTCTGGGTGGGATGACAAACGACGACGTAGACCTCGCCCAGCAATGCGGTGGGCAGGGCGTTGCCGCGATCAGTGGCTTGTGGGGCGGCAGGAGGGGCTGATAATGATTGGCGCGCAGGCGGCGGGGATACTGGGGTTGACTGCGCTGCTGTTGCCGTTAGCCGTGTATGCAGGGGGTGAACAAGTGCTTAGTCTGACCCCTGCGGTTGACTGCACTCCAACCTCTTCCGCTGGCTGCAGCATGACGCAGGCGGGTTATCGGGTGACCCTACGTTTCGATGCGCCCGCCCGCAGCCTATCGCCATTACCATTGACGTTGGTTGCCATTCCTGTTCCCCAGAAGGCGGAAGTGCGTTTCGTGATGACCGGGATGGACATGGGGATGAATCGCTTCGCATTCAGACGTACCGGTAGCGAATGGCATGCCCGAGCTATGATCCCTGCCTGTTCCTCCGGGCGCGCAGATTGGATAGCGGTCGTGTGTTTAAGCTATCCCCAACGCATTGTGGAAATGCGAGTGCCTTTTATCACGCCCTAAGCACTCACAGGGCGCAGGTGGCCAGTTCGAATTCGATATCCTCTTCACATTGAGTGGCGCGCGCGGCGATATCGGCCAAGCGTAGAAACCGTATGCTAAAACGGTGCTTGCCGGCGCTGATCTCTGGATACACCGACTGGTTCGCATCCAGTTTCACACGCAGGATCTGCGTCGGGGTTTCGAGACTCAACGTCTGTTGAAAGAAACCCTGAGCCGCACATTGCATGGTGGGAACGGCGCTGTCCCGAACCAGCCCGAGAACCAGTTGGGTCGCCTCCATGACCTGATCGAAGGGAGCCATCCAGGCTTTGAGGACTTCGAGCCGGATATCTGGTTTGCGCGACAGCCAGTAGTGGTATGCAGGTAAATCGAAGTCGCAGGTGCCACCAGGAATGCTCATGCGTTGCTTGATACTGGACAGCAATTCGTTACGTACGAGGTGTTGGGCCAACGGACCGGACATTTCGTGGAGCTTGTGACTTAATACGTGGAGTCGGTCGACAATTTCTTTCAGCCGCGCCTGATCCACGTCCTCATCGGCGCGTAGCCGGGTGATGTTTGCAGCCTGTCGGTCGAGTTCCAACATTAGGTCATTCTTGACGTCGACGCGGTTGACCAGGCTGACGATCTCGAGCAGCGAATTCAGCGCACAGTGTGTGCGCCACGTTTCCTCTCCCTCCATCGCGGCGCGCAGCCGTTGCATCAGGACTTCCAGGCGCAGAAAAGTACGCATGCGTTCGTTGAGCGGCTGTTCGTAGGTAACGAAATCGTTCACACCATTTTCCGGGTCATTAGTGTCGGGACTATTCTGCATATTTGCCTGCGTAATGCCATTTTCATGACGCTGACTCAGGCCGTTCCGGACAGCTTGCGCGTAATCTCGGCCACGGCTGGTGCGAGATCGATGCCGCTGCAGCGGTCCACGGTTTCCTGCAGATGCCTGCAGATGTCCTCGGACAGCGCGAATCCGCGATTCCGGTAGTCATCGATGAGATGTCCCCATGCCAGGATCGTGAGGGTGGGTGAACGCTGTTGTTCGGCCACTTCGACCGCCTCGCGCAAACAGGGTTCGCCGTCCTGCCCGCCGCGGGTCAGCAAGTCGGCTTCGGCGATCCAGCCGTAGACGGAAAAGGCCGCGGCACCGGTGCTGTCCATCGTTTTCTTGAATTGAGCGAGGATTTTCCATGCCCGGGCATCGTCCGCCTTGGCGAGGCAGGCGTCGATGAGGATGTATTGCAGTGCAGCTGCTCCGCCGGGCCAGAGCGCAACGGCGCGCTGCAGGGACGCCTCCGCCTGATCGAGCTTGCAGGTTTCGCCGGGTGGCGTGGCGACGGCCGAGGCCCAGATGCCGGCCAAGGTGCCGAAATCGTCCCACATGCGGAAGCCGTTTTCGCGGCAGATGGCGCATAGCTGCTTGGCCGCGATGGCGACTTCCTCGGGTCTGCGACAGCAGATGCGGGCGAAGATGTAAATTACCAGCGCCGAGGTCAGCGTGGCAGGGTGGTGGCGGGCTTCCGACATGTGCACGGCGCGCTGGGTCAGGCGCAGCGCGCCATCGACCTGCCCGAGGAACCACGCGGTCCAGCCCAGAGTGCCGGTGGCGGTGATGTCGAAGTGCTGGTCGTTGCGCAGGAAGTGTTCGGTTTCCTGGTTTTTGCGGTCGAGCCGGGTCAGCGTTTCCTCCAGGTGGGTGCGCGCTGCCGCAAAATCGCCCAGCAGGAGGGAATCGCTGCCGTACAGGTAGTGGCCTAGGGCGGCGAAGGCCTTGGCGTTTGCGGATTCGGCCAGTTCGATCATGCGGCCAGCGAGTTCGCGGCTTTCGCGAAGCGAGCTACGGCTGCTGGCGCCAAGCCAGTGGCTATGCATCAAAGCAAGGTTCTGACGCGCCTGTACGGGCTTGTCGCGGGTGATGTCGAGGGCGCGCCGGTACAGCCGCTCGGATTTGATGCCGTAGTAGCCCTGGGTGATCGCCAGCGGATAGGCGAGGTTGACCAGCAACTCGAGTTCGGTTTCCCACAGATTCCCGCGCTCCGGTACGTGTTCCAGCAGATGCAGACCGCGTTCGAAGTGGTTGACGGCCTCCGCGTAGGCCGCCATATTGGCTGCCTCCCGTCCGCTCTTGAGCCACCAGCCGATGGCTTCGGCATAGGCGCCTGATTCGGTCAGATGATGGGCCACGCCTCCGGCATCGACATCGCTATTCGCGTCGGCCATGAGCAACGACGCAAACTGCTTGTGCAACTCGCGCCGCTGGCTGCGGGTGGTCGACTGGTAGGTGACCTGATGCACGAGCGCGTGCGTGAAGCGGTAGCTCAGCTCGTCTTCCGATGAGCGTTCGATGAGGTGGCGTTGCATCAGGCGCCGGAGCCCGCCGGTGACGGCTTGTTCCGGCAGCCCGAGCAGTTGCGCCAGATGCGCGAGGCTGAATTCCCGCCCGATGACGGCGGCTGCGCGTAGCAGGGGGCGGTCCTCGCCGGCCTGTTCGATACGCGTGCTGATTAGCTCCTGCAGTTTGCCGGGCAAGGCGTCGTCCAGCTCGTCGTCATTGAGCATGTAGGTCAGCTCGACGATGAACATGGGGTTGCCTTCGGATTGCCGCGCGATGGTCAGCGCGAAATCGCCGCTGGTACGATCCGGGGGGGCCAGACGGTAGGTCAGCTGAAGGGACGCATTCAGATCCAGCGGTCTGAGCTGCAGGATGCGAGCCCGGTCGAGCAGCGGACCGGGCAGGCAGCTGGTGCTGCGCATGGTCAGGCAAAAATGAATCCGCGATTCGGCGAGCCGGGCCGCCAGCGAGCCGAGCAGCGTCAAGGTGGATGGGTCCGCCCAGTGCAGGTCTTCCACGACGAGCAGCAGAGGCGTGGCCTTGGCGCTGGTTTCGAGCAGGTTGGCGATGGCCTCGATGAGTTGCGAACGCTCGCTCTCGTTGAAACGGCCTTCCTCCGTCTGCTCGTGGTGGCTGTCGGTACGTGCGAGTAACCACTGCAACGGCTTGATAACGTGTTTGCCCTGATGCGGGAAGTTGGAATAGTGCTCGGCGAGCTTGTCGGCGATCTGCGCGTCGGTGCAGTTGCGCGGCAGGTCGAGGTGGCGGCGAAAGAAATGCGTAATCGGCTGATACGGTGTCTGCCGCATCAGCGGATCGCAATGCGTCTCGCGCAGCAGCGGGTGTCCAAGCTTGTCGTGCAGGGCCTGCAGCAGCCGGGTCTTGCCGATACCCGCCTCGCCGACCAGTACGGTCACCACGCAGCGTCCGCTCTGGGCCACGGCCCAGTCGTCGAGCAAGCTGTTTAATTCAGCATCTCGGCCGACTAGGGGTGGGCGTTGCTGGGTGCTTTCGAGAGAGGGGCCTGATTCGCTACGGTGTACTCGCCACACGGATAGCGGATGAGTCTGTTCGGCCATAGATAGGGGTGGGAGTGCCGACAGCTCGAAGTGGTCATGGATACAACGACGAGTCGTTTCGCTAATCGCTATGATACCGGCACGCGTAGAGGCTTGTAATCGAACGGCGATATCCGTGGTTAGACCAATGGTATCCGGGCTGTCTGTTTCTCCCGTCAGAATGATCCGTCCTGTGTGTACTCCAGTTGAAAGGGTGGAACCAATCGGGGTGTCGGAGAGCTGATTGGCTAGACCTATTGCGGCACGCACGGCGTGAGTGGCGGCCCGTTCGTCGGCGGTCGGCCAACCAAAGTAGGCGAGTACACCGGTGCCGCGTGCGGCGAGAATCCAGCCGTTATGCTCCTCAATGATACGTACAGCCCGCAATAGTGGCTCGGCTACGAGGTCAGCGAACGCTTCGGGATCGTTGATTTTCCGATAACTGAATCCACAGCGTAGTACGGTAACCTGGCGGTATTCGTGTATCAGGCCTGGATGGGTGTCATCTTGGGTGAGATGTGAATCTTGGGCAGGATAAGTAGCGGGCGTAATGTCCGGCAACTGTTCTATTTGCTCAAACAAGCGTTGGGTTTCCTTTGACGGGGAAATGCCCAGTTCTCGCTTGAGCGATTCTGCCATGGCACGGTAATGGCGGATGGCTGCATTTCGTTGACCAGAATCCGCCAGCAGTCGGATGAGGCGCTGGTGCCCATGTTCGTCCCACGGTGCGATTTCAACCTGTCGACCTGCCCAGCGCAATGCCGTTGAGAGATCGCCCTGGCTTTCATAGTGAGTGCAAATCGACTCCAACATGTTCAACATTTGTCGGTGAGTTCGAGCTCGCTGCTGCTCCAGCCAGAGATCGAAGTCCTCGCTTACTTCACCGCGCAGGTCTTCCATGAAGGTGCCACGGTAATTGCTGAGCCGCTTCAGCAGGTGTTCGGCTGTGCCGTCAGCACGGTTTGCATGGAACTGTTCGAGGTCGAGGTGGTAGTCGCTGTCGCGATTGAACCAGATACGATGACGGTCTGTTTCGACGAAGTCGCCGGCCTTGCCGTTGCCTAACAAGCTGCGCAGGCGGAACACCGTCTGGCGCAGGTTGTGACGCCCTCGCTCGGCAGACAGGTCTGGCCACAGCATGTCGGCCAAGGCCTCGCGGCTGTGCGGCCGATTGCGTTCCACCGCCAGATAGGCCAACAGCATGAAGGATTTGTCGTGCGGCGCGCCTGAAAACGGTTTGTTCTGGAATTCGATTTCGATCGGGCCGAGCAGCGAGAGTTTGAGTGTGGACATCGGGGTCGGAATCCGAATCGGCCGGGTTCAGTGGCGGCGTATGACGTGCATGTGACGGAGCCCTTTTATCTTATTTTTCGATAGTGTATCAGGTTGAGGCATCCAGGGTTTGGGGACGGCCGGGTGAGGTTTGGAGTCCGTGTAATGGGTTCAAGGAGGTCTTTCCGGCGGCGCCGCCCGTAGCAAGGGCGGGATGCGTTGACGCTGGTGTGACGCTGGGGCCTTACAGTCCGCCATAAATCAGATAAATCGCGGACGTAGAACGATGCGACGAGGATATGAAGATGGCGAGTGAACGCAAGTCGTGGTGGCAGTGGTGGCGCCGGCCCCGCAGCAAGGGAGCGGCGGGTCTTGAGTCGCTGGCGGACGTGCAGAATCTTTATCGGGATCTGGGGCTGGAGCCGACCTCCTACCATCGTTTCGACGATCCGCCTCCGCCGCCACCGGCGACGGCCTTGATGGACGAAAGTCGCGCCGAGGAGTTCATCCCTCCCGTGAGGGATCGAGGCGCTTCCGTATCCGTGCAGGAAGCCCCCGTGCTGCGCCCCCCGGTCTCGCCGCACGTCGACAGGGAGCTGCCGGAATCCGTGGCTTTGCCGCCGATGGCATCCACTGCGGGTAGCGGCAAAGAAGCATATACCGCAAAGCCGGATGCGGCACAGACCCGCTTCGCGATGCTGAATCGTCTCGAAGCCGATACCGGCCGCGAAGAAAAGCCGTATGCTCCGATCATCGGTCTCGTGTCGTATACCGGGGGCGTCGGCAAGAGCACGCTGGCTGCCGCACTGGGTGCGGCGTTTGCGCGGCTGGACCGGCGCTGCGTCCTCGTGGGGCAGACGCCGTATTCGCCGCTGGCGTATTACTTCGGTGGACCGGAGGTCGACCCCGCACGCAGCCGTACGACCATTCTCCACTACTCGCAGGCCATCGAAGGCGGCGGCAAGCCTGTCGATCTCCTGATCGGCGATGCACCTACGGATGAGTTGATCGAGAACGCGCGTCAGCGCGTTTCCCAGGCCTCGGTGGTCGTGATGGACATGGAGGCGTCGCCGCATGTCGCCGAGGACATACCCTTCTTCGACATGGCGATCATCCCCGTGCGCCCGGACATCAACGCACTGGTGGTGATCGAACGCATCGAACGCGCGCTTGACGAAGCGGAGTCGCGCCCCCGCTTCGGTGCCTGGTACATCCTCAACCAGTTCGATGCCGCACGCGAGCTGCACGTACAGATCTCCGAGGCGCTGCGCAAGCGTCTGGGCGGTCGGTTACTGGAAATATCTTTGCCGCTCGACAACTCGGTGCAGGAGGCGCTGGCCAACGGTCAGCCGCCGCAGGTGTATCGCTCGTATACGCCCTTCTCGCACGCTATCGAGGAATTCGAGGCCTGGCTCGAGGATCGGATCCAGCTGGATCCGAAGGACACAGCGATGGAGGACGACTGACATGGGGCGCATCAGACGGATGTTCGGTGAGGAAGAAGCGCCGCTGGTCGTCGCGTTCATCGTCGGGGTGATCGTGTTTTCGCCGATGGTCGTGGTGCCGTTCGACTGGCAGGCCCAGTCGCTGCTGGGTGTCGGCTTCGTGATTCTCGCGATTCTGGTGAACCGGATATTCAAGGCTCACTGGATCACGTATTTCCTGATGGCGCTGTCGCTCTTCGCGACCGCGCGCTATGCCTATTGGCGTGCCACGGAAACCCTGGGTTTCGGCGTGACCGGCTACCACTGGTACGACATCGCCATCACGCTGACCCTGTTCCTGGCCGAGGTCTATGCCTGGATGGTGCTGGTGCTCGGTTTTCTGCAGACCGCCTATCCGCTGCAGCGCAAGCCCGTCGCGCTGCCGGCCTCGCCGCAGGAGTGGCCCACGGTTGACGTATACATCCCGACTTATAACGAAGCTCTCGACGTCGTCCGTCCCACGGTGCTTGCGGCGATGGAAATGGACTGGCCGCGCGACAAGATGTCCGTCTACGTGCTGGACGACGGCGTACGCAGCGAGTTCCGCGATTTTGCGCGCGACATCGGCGCCGGCTACATCACCCGTTCCGAACACAAGCACGCCAAAGCCGGTAATCTGAACCACGCCCTGGGCAAGACGCAGGGCGAATATGTGGCGATTTTCGATTCCGATCACGTGCCGACCCGTTCGTTCCTGCAGGTGGCGATGGGCTGGTTCCTGCGCGACGACAAGCTCGGGCTGGTGCAGACCCCGCATCACTTCTATTCCCCCGATCCCTTCGAGCGCAATCTGCGCGTGTTCAAGCGCGTGCCCAACGAAGGCGAGCTGTTTTACGGGGTGGTGCAGGACGGCAACGACCTGTGGAACGCCTCCTTCTTCTGTGGCTCATGCGCGATCATGCGGCGCACGGCGCTGGAGCAGATCGGCGGCATCGCCACCGAGACGGTGACTGAGGATGCGCATACCTCGCTCAAGCTGCAGCGCCTCGGCTGGAATTCGGCCTATCTGAACGTGCCGCAGGCGGCCGGCCTTGCCACGGACAGCTTTTCCGGCCACGTCGGCCAGCGCATCCGCTGGGCGCGCGGCATGGCGCAGATCATGCGTGTCGACAACCCGTTGACGGGACCGGGGCTCAAGCCCATGCAGCGTCTGTGCTACCTCAACGCCATGCTGCACTTCTTCTTCGCCGTGCCGCGTCTGATCTTCCTGACCGCGCCACTGCTGTTCCTGTATTTCGGCGTGTACGTGATCAATGCCTATGCGCTGACCATCGCGGCCTACTCGCTGCCGCACCTCGCGCTCGCCATGATCGCGAACTCGCGGGTGCAGGGGCGGCATCGCAACTCGTTCTGGAACGAGGTCTACGAGACGGCGCTGGCACCGTACATCATGTTGCCCACGCTGCTGGCGGTCATCAATCCAAAGCTCGGTAAGTTCAATGTCACGGCCAAGGGCGGCATCGTGCGCAAGGCCTATTTCGACAGGCGTTTCGCCTGGCCCTTTGTCGTTCTTTTTCTGCTCAATGTGGGCGGTCTCGTAGCCGCGGTCATGCGCTGGAATCTACAGCCGCACGCCGATACCGCGACCATCGTGATGACCTCCGCATGGACCATCTACAACCTGCTCATGATCAGCGTGGTGCTGGGCGTGAACTGGGAGACGAGACAGGTACGTGAAAAGGTGCGCGTGCCATTGGCGCTGCCGGCCATGCTTTATCGGCCCAGCGGCGAGCGGATTCTGGCCCGCACGGTAGATATTTCCGAAGGCGGCATGAGCATCGACCTGGCTCATCAGGCCCGTTTGGAAAAGGGGGCCAGCGTAGTAATCGGTGTGGTTTACGACGGGGGGGAGTATCGCTTCCCGGCGACAGTGACTTTCTCGGAGGATGGTTTGATGCGGCTCAAGTTCGGCGAACTCAACAACGAACAGTTAGGTGATCTGGTGAGGATCATCTACGGGCGCGCGGACGCCTGGCTGGGATGGGGCGAGGCACGCGATGCGGATCGCCCATGGCGCAGTCTGGTGCAGGTTGCGCTGCTTGCGCTGCTCGGCGTGTGGCGCATGGTGTCCGGCATCTGGACGCGTGCGCCGCGTGAAGAAGCTGCCCCTGCTTCTGCCTCGGCCACCAAGAGCAGCGCCGCCGGAACCCTGCTCATCCCGCTGGCGCTGATGTTGGGTGCTGCGGGTCTTTCCGCAGTACCGCAGGATGCACAGGCAGCCACCCAAAGCGCCGCCACCAACGCGCAGGGCAGCTTCTCCACGCAATGGACGCTGGCCGGTCTCGGGGCAAAGCAGGGTCTCCGGATGAGTGGTGTCGACGATATTCAGGGCGTGTCATTGTCGATCCCGCCGGACCGTGTGGTGGCCAAGGCCGAGATGACCGTGCGTTACCACGTTTCACCTGGCTTGCTGCCACGTATCAGCCAGATCAATGTGTTGATCAACAATCGCGTGGTACGTTCCATTCCTGTGCAGCCCGGCGACACGGAGGGCGATGCGCATACGGCAAGCTTTTCGGTCAATCCGAACCTGCTGAGCGAATACAATCATCTTGCGTTCCAGTTGATCGGCCATTACACCAATCAATGCGAGGATCCGAACAACAGCACCTTATGGGCGACAATTTCCCCAAGCACCGAGATACGTGTTTCGGGTGCACGGCTTGCGTTGAACGACAATCTGCACTTTCTGCCCGCACCGTTCTTCTACAAGTCGATGCAGAATCGCCTCAAGCTGCCATTCGTTTTTTTCACCCAGCCGAGTAGTACGACGCTACAGGCAGCAGGTATTGTGGCCTCATGGTTCGGCGATTTGGCGAGCTACCGCGGCACCGATTTCCCGGTTTCCATCGGCAGCCTGCCAGCGAACGGCAATGCAGTGGTGTTTGCCACAAGCGCCAATCTCCCCCCCATCACGGGTGTCCCTCAGGTCAGCGGCCCGACACTGGCCGTGACCACGAATCCGAACGATCCCTATGGCAAGATTCTGTGGGTGGTGGGTGAGAATGCGCAGCAGGTCGTAACGGCGGCACGTGGTCTGGCGCTGGGTTATGCCATGTTGAGTGGTGCCGATGCGCAGGTAAGCAATGTCGACATGCCGCCATTGTCAAAACCAGATCATGCACCTCGCTGGGTGCCGAGCAACGGACCTGTGCGTCTGGATGCACTCGCAGGCTGGAATCCCATGTCTGTCAACGGTACCGGCACCCTGCCGTTCACCTTCTACCTGCCGCCGTCCTTGTTCCTATGGGATCGACACGGCGTGCCGGTGGATATCCATTACGGTTATAACTCGGTGCCGATTTCGGCCAATTCGACACTGAACTTGAATGCCAATGGGAATTTCGTGCATGGGTTTTCGTTGCCTCAAGGTGCCGGCGTATCTCAGCAGCATAGTGCCGTGGTGAATTTCCCGGCCAGCGTGCTTCAGCCTTACGCCAATTCGATGGCGGCGACCTTCTACTTCGCTCCGATCAAGGGCAAGTGCACGCAGACCAATATCAACAATGCTGCCGGCGTGATCTATCCGGATTCCACCATCGACCTGCGCGGCATCCCGCATTACACGCGACTGCCCGCACTCTCGATCTGGATGAACGGTGGCTATCCGTTCACGCGCTACGCGGATCTGTCGCGCACGGCGGTTGTCCTGCCGGCCAGTGCGGATCAGCCGATGCTGCATGCCTATTTGAACGTCATGGGTATGTTCGGGCAGCAGACCGGCATGGCCGGCGTACGGGTGGCGGTCGTGCATCCTGGCGATGTCGCGACGGTATCCGAGCGTAATCTGCTGGTGTTCACCACGCCGAACGGCGAGTCGATGCAGCAGTGGGGCAGCCATCTGCCGATGGAATACGGGCAGGACGGCATCAAGCTCAACAATCTGGCCGGTTGGTTCGCCGAGTCGCGCTGGCATCTGCCCTGGTGGAACGGCGACGACCGACATTATGGCGAGGCTGCGCTGGGCAGGCTGGTTTCAGCCGGCACTGTGCCGCAGGCGGTGATCGAAGAGGGTATTTCGCCGCTGCACAAGTCTCGGGCGCTGCTGGTGATCTCGGCGCACGACAGCAACGGCTGGGAAGCCCTACTCAACGCGCTGGACAGCGCCGACAAGCGCAAGAACGTGTTCGGTAACCTGAGCGTGGTGCATGGCGACGAGGTCAGTTCGTTCATTCTGCATACGCCGAGCTACTTCGTCGGCAAACTGCCTTTCTGGACCTGGATGCGCTATCACCTGAGCCGCCATCCGTGGGTAATCTGGATCGGCGTGATTGTGGCGTCTCTGATCTTGGCTTGGTTGGTTGGAGCCTTGCTAAGGCGCCGTGCAACCAAGCGGATGAACGCCGCCTGACATGCGGGCCGCTGCACCTCTGTTAAACCTGCTGCGCGGAAGCGGGATCGGCTTGCTGCTGATCCTGCTGTCCGCCTGCAGCCAGGTACACAGCGCGGTCGACCCCGATCTCTTCGGCCGGCTGTGGACGGCTTATGCCAAGTCCTTCATCGATGCTCAGGGGCGGGTGATCGACCGTGCCTACGAGGACCAGCGGACGACGTCGGAAGCGCAGGCCTATGCGTTGTTCTTCGCCCTGGTGTCCAACCAACCGACCGTATTCGCCAAGCTGCTGCAGTGGACCCGGGAAAACCTGGCTGCTGACGAACTCGGCGCAAGACTGCCGGCCTGGCTGTGGGGCAAGCGGGCGGACGGCACATGGGGGGTGATCGATCCGAATTCGGCCTCCGATGCCGATCTCTGGATGGCCTATACGCTGTTGCAGGCGGGGCGTCTGTGGCACGACGAGCGCTACACCAAGCTGGGGCGCGGCCTGGCTGCCGCGATCGCGCTGAAGGAAGTGGTGAACCTGCCGGGTGTGGGGCCGCTGCTGCTGCCGGGGCGGAAGGGTTTCGGGCCGGACGGATCGGGTTGCTACACCTTCGATCCCAGCTATATGCCATTGCCGGTGCTGCAGGGAATGGGGCACGTTCTGGGAGCACCATGGACCGACATGGCGCATGCGCTTCCCACGCTGTTACAGTCCGTTTCCCCGCACGGCTTCACGCCGAACTGGGTCGGCTGGTGCCCGAGCAAGGGCTTCGGTCCCGCCGAACGCTCCCCTGACAGAGGCAGTTACGATGCGATACGCGTGTACCTGTGGGCCGGTATGACGCCGGATGATATGCCGGGCGCACAACAGAGTATCGGCGCGTTATGGGGCATGGCGAATTATCTGCACACTCATGCCGTGCCGCCGGTTTCGGTGAACACGGCTACGGGCGATGCCGTGGGTGATGGTCCCGTCGGTTTTTCCGCCGCACTACTGCCCTATCTGCGGAGTTTGGGTACAACTTCACTTTTTAAACAACAACTTGAAATTATCGAGCGGAGTCGCCAAGCGGATGGTTTGTATGGCCGTCCGGCGCATTATTACGACCAGAATCTGGCGCTGTTCGCGCTGGGTTACCTGGGGGGGATCTACCGCTTCGATTCCAAAGGCAATCTTGAGGTGAACTGGCGATGAAGCGACGAATCTGGATGCCCACCCTGATTGCGGGCGTGCTGACCATGGGCGCACCTGTACTGACTCTGGCCGCGGCATCGGGCAATGGCAGCGCAGTGCAACTACTGATCGAACGCGCGCAATACTGGAAAATGCACGGACGCGAAGATCTGGCAGCCAAGAGCTGGGAGCAGGTGCTCGCGGCCGATCCCAAACAGCCGACGGCTTTGGCGGGGTTGGCGCTGTACGATGCTCGTCGGGGGAGACTCGCTGAAGCTCAGCGTTATCTCGACCGCCTCAAACAGGTGGCACCTCAGAATCCGGCCATCGACCAGATACGCGGCCTGCTGGTTTTGGGCCCCGGTGCGGGTCCGAAGCTTGCAGAGGCGGCACGGCTGACCAGCGAGAAACGATACGCCGCTGCAGTCTCCGCCTATCGGAACGTGTTTCAGGGCCCACCTCCACCTAAATGGGCGGAGACCTATTACCAGACTCTGGCCAAGGTCACCGGCGGTTGGCAGACCGCAGTGAGCGAACTGCGCACCCAGGTGACGTTGCATCCCCATGAAACCGCGTATCGGCTGGTGCTAGGCCAACTCTTGAGCTATCACGCGCAGACTCGGATCGAGGGCATCAAGATTCTTTCCTCTCTGGCAAAAGATAAGGTCCCGGGCGCGCAGGCGCACTGGCGCGAAGCGCTGGGCTGGATGGGCAAGGATCCGCGTGCGATACCCTACTTGCGGGCGTATCTGGCAAAACACCGGGATTCCGTTTTGGCGGCGAATCTGCGCCAGGCCGAGGGGTTGCAGGCGGGAATCGAGCGCCAGCGCCGTCATGGGCGCGAGATGTCTGACGCTTATGCAGCGCTCAAGGCGGGTCATCTGAACCGTGCCCGCGAGATGTTTACTTCCATCCTGACGCGCGATCCGCATAACGCGAAAGCTCAGGAGGGTCTGGCCGATGTGGCCATGCGCGCGCAGGATTTCACGCGGGCGGCGGATTACTACGGTCGTGCAGAGGGTATGACGCGTAGCGCGGCGGACCGGGCACGTCTTGCCAAGGCTGCACGTAACGCGCGTTACTGGTCGTGGATGAAGGCTGGCCAACAGGCCGTCGCCGTCGCCGATTATCAACGTGCGGTCAACGACTATCGGCAGGCACTCAACCTCAAGTCGGAAGACCCTGCTGCCCTGGCGGCTTTGGGAGGGGCATATCAGCGGATGGGGCAGAGTCAGGAGGCCAGCCGTATTTTCGCCCGGTTGACCAAGGCGGCTCCCGACGACCCCAAGGCCTGGCTGGCCGCATTGCAATCACTCCAGCAGATGGACAGCCCCGCACAGTTGCTCGCGGCGAACCGACGCATACCTGACGGCGTCAAGCGCGACTTACAGGGTACGCCGGATTATGCGAGCGTTGTGGCGTGGGCGGAAGCGGCGACGGGGCATCGGCCAGAGGCCATTGCCCGTTTGCGCGCCGCGCTTGCCAGGGACGGTAAGGCTGCTCCAGTCGACCTACAGCTGCAACTGGCCTGGTTGCTGTATCAGTCCGACGATGATGTGGCATTGCATACCCGCTTGATTGCCTTGTTGGGTCGTCAGGATTTGACCTCGGACCAGACCGATCAAGTGCGTTCGCTTTATCTCAATGCTGCCCGGCGAGAGGCGCAGCACGCACTTGATCATGGGAATACGCAAATCGCTGAGGCCATCGTCAGCGGCGCGGAATCCATTTACCCGAACGACCCGGGCGTGCAGAGAGTGCGCGCTGATCTGTTGATTCAGGAAGGGCATTTTTCGGAAGCGTTGACCATATATCGCCAGGTTGGCCCCGGCAAAACGTCGGCAGGCTATCAGGCAGCAGTCGGCGCAGCGTTGGCTGCAGGCGATACAGCGCAGGCACAAAAATGGGTGCGACAGGGACTGGCCAGCCGACCTGACGATGTGAGCCTCAAAATGTTGGCGGCGAAAGTCGATTTGCGGCAGGGCAATGCCGATATGGCACGCAAGTCACTCCGCAGCGCGCTGGCCAGCCTGCCGGAACCGGTTTTGCCAGCGAGCGAGACGATGGGTGGCTCTGTAGCTGCCAATGGCTTTGACAAGCGCTATCCGTTCGCCGCAGCGGCCCCAGCACAGAGTTACCCGTTCGCGGGTCCAGTCGGCGCTAAGGTTGCGGCAACAGGGCCTTTGCCCGAGGTAAAAACGGGTGTCGCCATGGCAGATGTTCCGAAGGCACGGCAGGAAATTCGTGATGAGCTAGCCGCGATCGAGGGACATATGAGTCCCTATGTGGATGCGGCCTTCTACGCCCGCGCGCGTAGCGGTACGCAGGGGCTTGACCAGATGACCCTGTTCGGCAGTCAGTTCGAAGGCAGCACGGCGGTCGATTACAACACGCGTGTTACCGTACGGCTGGCACCGATTGCCGTGGATGCGGGTACGGTGAGCAGCGGGGCGAAGATAGGTACCGCGCCGATTTACGGATCCGAACCGGGAACATACGCCAAGGCGAGTGGCCTGGGGCTAGCGATGAGCCTAGACCGTCCCAATCTGGGCATTACGGTAGGCAGCTCGCCTCTGGGTTTCCTCGAACACAGTCTGATCGCGTCTTTGCGTTGGCAGCCGTCGGGTGGTCCGCTTGCGCTCGACCTGTTCCGACATGCCATGCGTGACAGCGTGTTGTCCTATGCGGGCATCAAGGACCAGAAGACCGGTTTGGTGTGGGGTGGTGTATTTGTCAACGGACTCGGGATCAGCTTTGGTTCTGGTAACGAGGAGCGCTTGCTGTATGGCAGCCTCAGCCTGGCCGCGCTGGAAGGGCAGCACGTGCAGACCAATACGCGCGTGGAGGCGAATCTGGGGGCGAACTGGCGCATCGTGGACCAGCGCGAGGCTCGCATCGCCTTGGGCTTCGATCTTCTTTCCATGTTCTACTCGAACGATTCCAGCCACTTCACCTACGGCCAGGGCGGATATTTCAGTCCGCAGTACTATTTCCGTCCCGCACTGACCCTCAAGTGGCAGGGCACCGCGGCACACAGACTCAACTACCGTTTCAGCGGGCTGGTCGGTTGGCAGGTATTTCACAGCAACAGCAGCCAATACTTCCCACTCGATTCGGGCATGCAGACATTGTCCGGGAATGCCTACTACCCCTCGAACACCGTGGGCAGTGTCGCCTATGGCTTGAAGTTCACGGGTACCTACGCGTGGACGCCGCATCTGTTCATAAGCGGATTTTTCGGTTCGGACAACAGCCAGAATTACACCAATTTGTCCGGTGGTGTGTTGGTTCGGTACTGGTTCAATGCCCAGCCCCTAGACAGGCACAGCATGGAAACGCACAGTGTCGAGGCGCCGTGGCTGTTCGGTTTGAATAACCCCCAAGCCGGGAGCTGAGCCCTTGCTTTAGCAGGCTGGGCTAGACGCGCGCGGCCTCTCGGTAGCGCACGTCTAGTTCCGCTACTCGTGCATCCAGCAAGTGTCGGTCGCTGTCCTCGTTGCGGATGACATCGTCGGCCCGGCCGAGACGTGCTTCGCGTGTACACTGAGCCTGCATGACGTCGCGGACATCGGCGTCGTTGCATCCGTCTCGCGCAATCACGCGGCGGATCTGGGTCTCTGGCGCGCAGTCGACGACGAGGATACGGTCGACCAGATTTTCCCAGCCGCTCTCGAGCAGGAGTGGCACTACCAGTATGGTGTAGGGGGCATTCGCCGAGGCGCTACGGGTGACGAGGACGCTCTTGATGTGAGGGTGGAGTATCCCTTCCAGTCGACGACGCATCTCTTCATCTTTGAACACCCTGGATCGCAGCGCGCGTCGGTCGAGTGTGCCGTCGTCATGTAATACTTCTGGGCCGAATGCCGCGGCGATTTCCGCCAATGCCGGCTCGCCTGGGCGTACGAGCTCGCGCGCGACCAGATCGCTGTCGATCACCGGGATGCCGCGAGCGGCAAAGAGCTCGGATACCGTGGATTTTCCACAACCGATACCGCCGGTGAGTCCGACGCGGAATGTCATCCGCCTATGTGCGCGAAGCGCAGGTAGGCATCGGTCAACTGAGGTCCCCATAGCAGCGCGATCCAGCCCGCGGCGGCAAGGTAGGGCCCGAAGGGGATTGGGATCTCGCGCTGGTGTCGGCGCAATGCCATCAGTGTCAGCCCGGTCACAGCACCGACCAACGAGGAGAGCAATATAACCAGCGGTAGCTGCTGCCAACCCAGCCACGCGCCAATCAGCGCGAGCAGCTTGAAATCGCCGTAACCCATACCTTCTTTTCCGGTGAGCAGGCGGAATAGGTGGTAGATCAGCCAAAGACTCAGGTAACCGCCAGCAGCGCCGACGACTGCGTCATGCAACGGCACGAACAGTCCGTCGAGGTTAACCAGCAAGCCCATCCAAAGCAGCGGGAGTGTGATTACGTCTGGCAAGAGCTGGGTTTCGAGGTCGATTGCCGCGGATGCGAGCAGACTCCAACCAAGCACGACAGCAGCCAGGGTTTCCCAGCTGAAGCCGAAACGGAGAGCGGCCATTGCGGCGAGTGCCGCACCCATTAGTTCGATCAAGGGGTAGCGTGGCGATATCCTGGCCTTGCAGGCGCGACAACGGCCACGCTGCCAGAGATAGCTAATGAGCGGAATGTTTTCCAGAGGGCCTATCGCATGCCCACAATCAGGGCAGGCGGAACGGGGTGTCACTAGATTGTAGGGGGGCAAGGAGGGTTGCATGTCTTGGGCGGGCGTTTCGGCAGCTAGTGCAGCGCATTCCTCACGCCACTGCCTAGCCAGCATGCGTGGTAGGCGATGGATCACCACATTGAGGAAGCTTCCCACGACTAGTCCGATGATGACCAACAGGACGAAGTACGAGATCAGGAATGAAGAGGTCATCGCCCGCGCTGCATTGAATGGAAAAGCGTCTGGCGGGACGTCTCCCGCCAGCAGAGTGCTTAGACGACCTTGCCGAGATTGAAGATCGGTAGGTACATGGCGATGACGAGACCGCCGACGATCACGCCGAGAATAACCATGATCAAGGGCTCAAGCAGGGTGGACAACCCGTCGACCATCACGTCGACCTCTTCCTCGTAAAAGTCGGCCACCTTGGACAGCATGTTGTCGAGTGCGCCAGATTCTTCTCCTATAGCCACCATCTGCATGGCCATGTTGGGAAACAGGTTGGTGTATTGGCGCATCGATTGGCGCAATTGAGTCCCCGAGGCGGTATCCTCGCGCATTTTCCGAGTGGCTTCGGCATAAAGCATATTGCCGGTAGCGCCTGCGACGGATTCCAGCGCCTCGACCAGGGGGACGCCTGCAGCGAACATGGTTGAGAGTGTGCGTGCGAAACGGGCGATGGAGGACTTGCTGGCCAAAGCACCGAAAATTGGAACATGCAGGGTCCAACTGTCGATCATGCGGTGGAAAGCTTGTGAGCGCTTGTATCCACGAACGAATGCCCAGACGCCAACGCCGATACCGCCAAATATGGCCCACCACCACGCCTGGAAAAGTTTTGACAAGTGGATCACGAAGAGCGTGAATGCGGGCAGGGATGCACCGAACCCGTTGAAAAGCTTCTGGAATTCAGGCACCACAAAGATTAATAGGATGCTTGTGACGATGAAGGCCACGCTGACCACGGCTGCAGGGTACATCATCGCTTTTTTGATCTTTGCTTTGATGGCTTCGGTTTTTTCCTTGTAGGTGGCGATCTTGTCGAGCAGGGTTTCGAGAGAGCCCGATTGTTCGCCGGCATGCACGAGGTTGACGAAAAGTTCGTCGAACTGCTCAGGGTATTTGCCCAAGGCATCGGCGAGTGTATTGCCGCCTTCGACATCGCCTTTGAGCCCGTAGACCATCTTTTGCATGGCCGGCTTGTCATGCCCTTGCGCGATGATGTCGAGCGCCTGCACCAAGGGGACACCAGAGCTCATCATGGTGGCGAGCTGGCGCGCAAATATTGCGATATCCTTGCCGTTGATCTTCTTGCCGCCACCGAACAGCGATTTGGCTTTTTTGCGGATTTTGGTCGGGTTGATACCTTCCCGCCTGAGTTGCGACTTGAGCAGAGCCTCGCTTTGCGCTTCGTATTCGCCCTTGATGCGGATACCTTTGCGGTCCACACCCTCCCAGACGAAGATGGATTTGCTCAGTGCCTTCTGTGCCATAGCGGGTCTCTATGCGGGTTGTGGCGGTCAGTCCTTGGTAACGCGATTGAGTTCGTCCAAGCTGGTGATGCCGCTGCGTACCTTTCTGAGCCCAGATGTGCGCAGGTCATCGATGTCTTCTTTTTTTGCCTGTTCTGCGAGGTCCATCGCGTTGCCACCGGCCATGATCAGTCGGCCCATCTCCTCCGATACCGGCATGACCTGATAGATGCCAAGGCGTCCCTTGTAGCCGCTGCTGCATTTGTTACAGCCCTGTGGATTGGCCTTGAAAATCTTGAGTTCTGCGACCTCGTCCGGAGAAAAGCCTTCATCGATCAAAGTCTCGTGTGGCACGTCGTGAGGCTGTTTGCAATGTGGGCACAGTCTACGTGCGAGCCGTTGTGCAATGATCAGGGAAACCGAGTTTGCGATGTTATATGTTGGCACACCCATGTTCATGAGGCGTGTCAATGTTTGTGGGGCGTCATTGGTATGCAGGGTCGACAGGACCAGGTGTCCTGTTTGTGCTGCCTTGATCGCGATTTCAGCGGTCTCGAGGTCGCGGATCTCACCCACCATGACCACATCCGGGTCTTGACGCAGAAATGCGCGTAATGCCTCGGCAAAGGTTAGGCCCACTTTCGGATTGACGTTGACCTGATTGATGCCGGGCATGTTGATTTCGGCTGGGTCCTCTGCCGTCGAAATGTTGCGATCCTCGGTATTGAGAATGCCGAGTCCCGTGTATAGCGTGACGGTCTTGCCGCTACCGGTAGGCCCGGTGACGAGAATCATGCCGTAGGGGCGTTTCAGTGTGTTGAGGTAGATTTCACGCTGATCCTCCTCGAAACCCAGAGCTTCGATACCGAGCTTGGCGCTGCTGGGATCAAGTATACGCAGCACGATCTTTTCGCCGAACAGCGTGGGCAAGGTGTTCACACGAAAGTCGATTGCCCGGTTCTTGCTGATCTGAAGCTTGATTCTTCCGTCCTGAGGTTTGCGCCGCTCGACCACGTCCATGCGCGACATGACCTTGATTCGGGAAGCGATGCGGGCTGACATCGCGACAGGAGGTCGGGCGACCTCATGCAGCATGCCGTCTACGCGCAGCCGCAGGCGGAAGTACTTCTCATAAGGTTCGAAATGGATGTCCGACGCGCCGCGCCGGATCGCATCGAGCAGCACCTTGTTGACATAACGGACTACGGGAGCGTCGTCCTGATCCGCAGTAGTGGCTGTGTTTTCGTTTTCTTCTGGAGCGTCGGCGACCTCGAGTTGGTCGAGGCCTTCCAAATCAGAATCGCCCATCAGGTCCGTCATGGACGAATCCATGGCATTGAGGGCATCTTCGATGGCGCGGTCGAGCTTGTCGTCCTCGACCATCAGTGGTTCGGTTTGGATCCCGGTATTGAACTTGAGTTCGTCGACCGAAGCCAGATTCATGGGGTCTGCAATGGCGACGAACAAGCGGTTGCCGCGTTGGCATAGGGGCAGTGCGCGGTTCTGGCGTACAAACTTCTCGGTGATCAGGCCCTTGGGCAGGTATTCAATGTCGAATGCCTCCAAGTCAAACAGCGGGATACCGAACTCCTCGGCTGCAGCCAAGGCGACTTGGCCGGCGCTCAGCCGCCGTTCCTTTACCAAAAGGCTGACTAGAGGTATACGTTTCTGCTGGGACTGTTCCTGCAGCCCGTATGCCTCATCTTCTTTGAGTAGTCCATTACGAACCAGGTGGCGCGCGAGGCCGCTGAGTCTCAATTGCGCCGCAGGAGTTGACATATTATGGGGCTCCCGGGGACTCTGCATTATTAGCTTAATAATGTCAGTATGTTAGCGCTTACACGTACAAAGTCAATGTAGGTGTTGTGGGCGAGTGTTGAGTGCTGCCATTGTCTATCTACTAGGTCTATCTACTAGCGAAGGTTCTAGCGTTCGTAACGGTCAGGATGCATGTCGCATGAAATGGCGTAGCAATGGAGGAAGAGGTTACCGACGATGGTTGTCGTGGCGTCCAGGCCGACTAGCGATCGGGACATTGCTGATGAGTCTGGCGATGTGGGGCAGAACCCTGGGGCAGGGGGTTGTGTTTCTTATCGTTGCACGTGTGTTGGGTGTTGATGGATATGGCGCGTATGCGGCCGTTTTGGCACTAGCTACGGCGATGGGTACCTTCGCAGGGTTGGGGGCATCGACTCTGATGCTGCGGAATGTAGCGCGTGACCCCGCTGCATTTGCCGGTGCCTGGGGCGATACTCTGGTTGTTCTTGCCGTGACCGGTCCGATTCTACTCGCACTTTACGGCGCGTGTGCATGGGCCATATTGCCAGTTGGCATTTCGTGGGTTGCGATCTTTTTTATCGGGGTTGCTGAACTCATTTGCATGCCGTTCACTCTGGCCTGTGTGAATGCATATCAGGGGCACGAAAGGATCGGTCGTGCCGCCAGGCTAGTGTTGCTGCCTATTTTGCCGCGTATTGTGGCGGTGGTGTGTTTGTTGATAATTGCTCCGCGGCTGGCAGCAGCGAACAGGTTGGGACTCTGGGCGTTGTTGTACTTTCTCGCCAGTCTCGTCTCGGCAGTTTATATGTCGTTGATGATCAGAGAGGATCTGGGTAGACCGCGCCTGCCGGCGCTACGTGCGACGCTGCCGGTCATGCGCCGGGGGGCAGCCTATGCCGTGGGCGGAAGCGCTCTCAAACTCTATGCCGACGTAGATAAGATCATGTTGGCACGTTTGGCCGATCTAGCGGTGACTGGAGCCTATTCCGCCGGGTATCGCGTGGTCGATCTGGCAGTGATTCCATTGCATGCGCTGTTGATGGCTGGCATGCCCAGATTTTTCAAAATGGGCGCGAAAGGAAACGTCTCCATGTTGAAATCCGGTATGACGCTGCTGCCATTGCCGTTGCTGTATGCGACTGCTTCCGCCGCTCTCCTGTTCTTATTCGCCAATTGGTTGCCTGTACTTCTGGGGAACCAATACCAGACAGCGGTTGATGTGCTGAAATGGTTGTGCTGGCTGCCGTTGATCAGTTTGCCCAGATTACTGACTCAGAATCTGTTGATTGGGAAAGACAGGGAACGGGTCGTTGCCCCGGTTCTGGTGGCTGGTGTTGCCGTTAACGTGTTGTTGAATCTGTGGCTCATTCCACTTTGGAATTGGAAGGGGGCGGTAGTGGCCACGTATGCAGCCGAAGTCGGCATGGGGGTGTTGCTATGGAGAGTTATGGTCACGTCAGAAGGGCGAAAATCCTGTTCGACGTAAATCGTTGGCTGATCAATCGATGATGGCTCTGTAAGCATTGATGGCAGGTTCTGGTGATTGAAATGAGAATTGGTATTGATGCGACACCTTTGTCCGGCAGAATAACGGGTATCGGTCGCTATGTTTTGCAAATTATTTGTGAATTAGATGAAAAACTTCCGGAAGCGGAATTTTTCCTATATAGCCATACCGCACTGGTTGTGGATTTGCCATCAAGCCGATGGGTATCCCGTGTAGGAGGTTGGCGCTTCCCTTCCTCGTATTTTTGGTTGAAGCGTTATATAAGCAAGCATTGTGAGTTAGACAATATAGATGTCTTCTGGGCTTCGAGAACGCTTGCTCTACACAAGAGAAGAAATTTAAAAATAAAGATATTAAGTACAATATATGATCTGAATTATTTATTGTTTCCTGGGTCCATGCCTGGGCTCACGCGTCTTGCACATCGCTTGTGGTATGTGGCGGATGTGAGTTCGGCCGATGCGCGAGTTGCGATTTCTGCGGGTACGGCGTCACGCTTGCAGAAGGAACTAGGTATTCTCACTGATGCTATCGCGCGCCCTGGTGTCACATCGCCGTTTGGTCCTCAAGATAAGGCGGCTTCGGCTGCACATCTGCGTGACCTGGGCGTGGAAAAGCCCTATTTTTTGGCTGTAGGTACGCTCGAACCCCGTAAAAATTTGGAAACATTGCTGCACGCTTTTGTTCGTGGCAAACAAAAGGGTGGCTTGCTGGGTTATCAACTGCTCCTCGTTGGAGCTCCGGGTTGGAAAAATCGTAGATTGAAAGGTTTGTTGGAGGAAGCAAAGACGCAGGGCGTTCGCTGGCTGGGTTACGTTAGCGATGAACAACTTGCCTGTCTCTACGCAGCTGCCGAGGCCTTTGTTTTTCCGTCACGTTATGAGGGTTTCGGTATTCCTGCTCTGGAGGCGCGTACCTGCGGTGCTCGTGTGCTTGCTACGGATATTCCCGAAATCAGGGAGGCTGGCGGTGAAGATGCTGTGTATGTGCCGCCCACGGTAGAGGGTTTTGAAGCCGGGTTCGACACCGTGTTGGCAAGGCCGCGGCCAGCAGCATGTCCTGCTCCCGGCTGGCACGAGGCGGCCGAGGTGATGGCGGCGGAATTGCGTCGCTTGGCGGCCTTATCTGGATAACGTCGATTCATACAGCGCTATGTAGCAGTCGATCATGCGTCCCATATCAAAATATTCGATCACACGCCGCCTAGCGCCAATTCTTAAAGAATCGAAAACTCCTTTGTCCTCCGCAAGACGGCGTGCCGCCTGAGCGAATTCTTCCGGGCTCTCGGGGGAGCAGAGTAGACCAGAGACGCCGTCTTCCACCACTTCGGGCAGCGCAGAGCCGTTGGTGGCGACGACCGGTAGTCCGCAGGACTGGGCTTCCAGCGCGACCATGCCAAATCCTTCCAGACGTGAGGGAAAGAGCAAAGCATCGCACTCATGGTAGAGCTCAGCCAGCGCATTTTCGTTCTCGCGTCGTGCCAAAAGCCGCACATTTGCAGGTAGGTTGTCTGGGCGGTGGCCTCTTAAGCCCGTCAGCGCCCATAGCTCAAAATCCTTGCCCAGTGTCCGCATGATCGGGGCGAGTAGATCGCAGCCCTTGCGTGCTGACCAGTTACCAACGAATAGGAGGCGAAAGGGATGATGCGCTGAGGTCTGGGCGTGTGGCGGCTGGAAAGGACCATCCGGCTGGATGCCGATGGGGATCACGGAGATGTCACCTGTCCTGAAAGCTTCGCGTGTACGGTCGGCGGTGTAGCGACTGATCGCGACAATATGGCGTGCGCGCCGGATAAGCGCTCGCTCCGTCGGTTTAATCCACCAATGGTGATAAAGTTTCTGCGGCATGCTCTTGTACGGCGCCAGCGCGGGGTCATGCACGCAATGCAACATGTTCATAATGAGCGGCAGCTGGCGAGGTACGAAGCGAGGTGGCAACCAGCTGTTCACGTGTACGACTGTTGCCCATCGTGGTGGTTGGGGGGCGGCCACGCTCCAGGGTGCATACTCAGCGCGATGCGGCAACCAGGTGATTTCTGCGCGTATACCTCTTTCCTGGAGCCCTGCGACAAGTCGTTCGGTGAAGACATCTGCACCGCTACCAGCGCGAATGGCAGGAAACCACACGGCAGGCGTGGGCGGTGCCGTGTTCATGGTCGCCTTAATCTATAGATCAGGGTTGGATTCAGATAAGCCAGCCGGTTCAGGAGTGCATCGGGCAGTTGCGAGATGGCGGCGGCGAGCAAGCCACCGCCTTCGATATCTAGTGTGGTATGCAAGCCGAGAGTTGAGATGTTTTCGAAGGTCAACTGTGCATGGATGAGCATGCTTTCTAGTCGGGACAATGTAGGTGGAGCGCAGTCATAATCGCTGCCACGCCCGCGCAGGCGCAGGTAGGGGCTCCTCCATGCTTGTGGTAGCCAGCTTAGAAAGGCGAGTTGGTAGTGGGGTTCTATCAGCATCCAGCGGTTCGGTACGGCAAGGTAGGCGATGCCCTCAGGTTGCATGACGCGCCGGATTTCGATCAGGTGATCGAGTTGGGCTGCTTCATCCCCAACATGCTCAATGACATGGTTGCTGATAACAACGTCGAAATAGGATTCATGGAACGGCAAAGTGGTGTCCGTCACCAGATGAAACGAATACCCGTCGGGCAGTATCCGCTGATCCGTCACATCCACAGCTGCGACTTCGCAGTGCAGGGATGCGTGGTGAGCGAAATAGTGTGCGATACCGCCCGCCCCCGTTCCGATTTCCAGTAGGCGGATGGGTTGGGATCGACCTTGCAGATCGAGCAATCGTTCTATTTTCTGAGCCTTCATCCACCGGGACATCATGTCATGTGTGGCATGTGGTCGGCGCTTTGGTGCAGCGTTCGACTTCATGGCGTTCCAGTTGCGATGGTGATATCCCGACAGGTGTTTCGTAGATGCACAGCGAATTCTGGCCAAGCGAATTTGGTGGCAAAAACCCGCGCGCTACTGGTAAGTACCTGTCTATCTTCTTCAGAGTTCAGCAGATAGGTGCATACGGCACGTGCAAAGTCCTCGAACTGCGCGGGTGAAATCAGCTCTCCCGAGATGCCCCCGGCTACAGCGTCTCCGATACCACCTACGTCAAAGGCAACGGTGGGCAAGCCGTGCGCCGCCGCCTCAATGGCCACCATACCGAAACCTTCGTTGTCGTAGGGGCGTTGTTGTACTGGGAAAATGGACACGTCTGCGGCGAAATAGGCTGCATCAAGTTCGGGATCGTCATGTGCGCGTGCACCGAGAAATACGACGCAATGCTCCAGACCGACAGCGTGTAGAAATTCATCGATGCGTGCGCGCTCATCGGTGGAGCCGAGTAGTGCACCAGATGGGACGTCGCCAATCACAACGAGTTTCGCTGCAGGGACGCTGGCAATGATGTTGGGCAGTGACCAGCGTATGAAGTCGGCAAGGCCCTTGCGTGCGGTGATCCGCCCGACGTAGAGCATAAGCGGGACTTCGCCTAGTGCGTAGCGGTTGCGGAATTGGGTACGCTGGTCATTCGCCTGAGCTAATTCCGGTAGTGTAACTCCTGGATGCAGAATGCTGATACGTGACCTGGCGACGCCAGCCGCAACCGCGAGCTGGCGGGTGAAGCGGCTATTCACCAGTACGTGATCGAAATGTCTGAAGAACGGGCGCCACGCAAGCCGGTAAATGGGATGCCTGGCTTCGACGTCAAGTCCGTGTAGATAGACCATGCACCGGGCCCCTACGAGACGCGCTGCCAGCCAGGCGAAGGGGGCGGTCAGGCCGCTGCCTGCAATGACAAGTTTCGGACGCAGGCGGAAGGCCTGGTGCAAAGCCGCAAGCTTGATGTGCAGCAGAAAACGCCAAAGCGGCTGGATTGGCACTTCCCTTGAGTCGACTTCTGGAGGCAGATATTCACGGCAGCCCCTTGGGCCTATCACATGAGTGTGCCATTCGGGATATAACCCCTCGACGATGTGCCAGACGAGGCGTTCCATGCCGCCTATTAATGGAGGTAGATTGCGCGTGAGGATGAGAACGTCTGGGCGGTCAGTCAAGGTGAGTCGATATCCGTGCGGGCATACATCAGATTTGCAATCTGCTCGGATATAAGACCAAGCAGGAAAACCAGCGCTCCGGTGATGAACAGAAGCACGCTCATGTTGGTGAAAGTGCCGTTGTATAGGTAGGTATAGATGTAGCGGATCAGACCCAGCGCGAAGAAAAAAACAGCAGCTGGAACAAATACCTTGAGCGGTGAGTAGAGTGTGCCGATTTTGAATATGATCAGCAAAAAGCGAATTCCGTCCCGTAGAGGTTTGACGTGACTTTTACCTTCGCGTCTGAGCGCTTCGATAGGTAGATATGCCACTGAATAGCCCGCCCTGAAAAAGGCCATGGTGGCAGTTGTGGGGTAGGAAAAGCCATTGGGGAGCAGGTATAGGAACTGGCGAAAGCGAGACGCGCGCACGGCTCGAAAACCAGAGGTTAGATCCAGAACAGGATGTCCGGTTACCCAGCTGGCCAGCCTGTTATAGAGCGTATTCGCGGCTAACCGTCCGAGAGAGGCTTGGGATCCGGCGCTCCGCGCACCGACTACCATATCGAACCCCTCGCATAGACGTTCGATGAGAGGTGCAACATCTGCGGGTTTGTGTTGACCGTCGGCATCCATGAAAACAATGATTTCCCCAGTCGCTTGTCGTGCTCCTGTTTTGATTGCGCCGCCGTTGCCGATGGCGTAAGGGTGCTCGATGACACGCGTGGCTCCCGAGGCTATTGCGACCTCGGCTGTCCGGTCCGTGGATCCGTCGCTGATGAGCAGGATTTCAGCATCAGGATGTCGTCGCCGCAATTCTCCGACCAGCATTTCAAGATGGGCTGCTTCGTTTCGGGCTGGGATCACGATGCTGATATGTTGTTTACTCATTGGCCGCGGCTTTGCTTGGGGGTGGGGGCACTAGTGTGGCGTTTTTCACAGCGGATCGCTCAGCGCGCGTTTTTTCGAGGCGTGCATGTAGGCTCTTAAGGGCGTCGTCAAGATGTCCAAAACGATTTAGTGCGCGCAGCTTCGCCATATTAGCTTCTGCTTGTTTGTATAGCCCCAGATAAATATTCAGTTCGGCGAGGTTGACCCAGTACTGGGAAACGTCTGGTGCAAGCTTAACGGCTTGACTCATTAAATCGTATGTCAACGGAAAATTATGCAGCGTGTTCAGCGTATAGTTGCTGTAGATGGTAGCTAGGTTAGCGTTGCCCGGGTTGTGTTTCATGGCGACGTTGAACATCCGAATCATGGGTTTTTTGGGGAAAGCACAGCCATGGGTACTGCAATTGACCATGGCGGTCAGTCCGTTGATGTCTTGGGGCGTCAGTGGTGGGTGTGCCAGGATTCTGTCGACGTTCTGCCACCACTGCTGCTTGAGGGGGAGTTTGAGTTTTGCATGCAGAATCAGCAGCGCACTTGCGGGGAGAATACTTGTGTGCGGTACGGCTTCGGCCTTTTCCAAAGCCTTTGTCGCAAGCGGCAGCATGGGCGACTGCGCGTTATCCACTAGGTTTGCATAAGTACGACCGAGGCCATAGGTGGCGCGTGGCGAATGTGGATGCGCCGCCGCCGAAATTATCGCAAAGCGGATAGGGTTGGCCCACTCGTGAACGCGCAGGGCAGTAATGCCGGCATATAGGGCGATCAGACCTGCAATCAGGACCCGCCGTGCCATGGCAAGTCGCTCGATCGGGGATTCCAGCAGGGTCATCGAGAATAGTGCGAGTAGCAATCCGAAATCTGGCAGATAGTTGCGTTGTTCGAAGACGAGTTCCAGGTTGAAAATGGTCCCAGTGAGCAGTTGGCCGCCTAGGAACCATAGAATGCCCAGGCTCAGCAGGGGGCGTTGCCGCCGTTGCCAGACTGCCAGTGCTACAAGACCGGCAATGCCGAGCATCGAAAGCAAGGTGGTCGGCGGTGAGAGAAGACCCGTGGAGAATGGGAAATCATCGTGGTATAGGCTAAGTACACCCAGATTGGGGAGTAGAGACCAGGCGATATAAAGCAGCATTACGCGTGGTTCGGTGAGTAGACGTTCCCACATGGTGAAAAGTCGGCCGGAGTGTTCGAAACTGGCATGTATCCCCGGCCACATCCAGATCAGACCAAGCACGCCGGGTAGAACAAGCAGCACCAGATACATGACAAATAAGCGAGGGTCCCGTCGTCCGTCCGCGCGGGCGAAGCCGAAGAGCGTGAATTCGAGAATGAGGGTGTAGACGGGGATGAGTGCGCCGTCTTCCTTGGCCAGCACACTCAACGGCGCGAAGATCAGAAATCCCAGAAAGATCAGCCATAGGCCGGATCTGCCTTCGAGCATACGTAAGCGACCCTGGAGGTATAGGGCAATAGCGATCAGTGCGAACGTCGCAGAGAGGCTGGTCATTCTCTGTACGATGTAGAGTACGGCGGTCAGATTGATCGGCAGGAGCAACCAGGCAGCAGCGATAGCGACTGCTGTCCAGGCAAGTAGGGATGGCGAAAGATCGGGTCGGAAACGGCGGTAGGCATTCAGAATCAGTGTGGCAACGACAAACACCAGCAGGCCATTGGCCGCATGAATGAAGATGTTGGTTGCCTTCATGGAATAGGGGCCAGGCCCCCAAAAGTATTCATCCAGGGCGAAGCTGAGCATGCTGAGCGGACGGTCGAGTGGCCCGGAATGGGTTGAAAATGCGGCCGCCATCAGCGTTTGGATGCGCAGGTTATGGATGTGGAGCGTGGCGTTATCGACGATGTTCCCGTAGTCGTCGAGCGTGAAACCGCCGTGTACACCGGGCCAGTAGATAAAAACGGTAAGTAGTACAGCGAGGATCAGGGAGGCCCAGATGAAAAGGCGGCTTCGCATTGGCATGCGTACCTCGAACGGGGAAATCCGGATTGTACCGGACCTGCGCCACAAGTCAGCGGGGTTCGCAGTTGTTTACGACTGGGCGTGTGGGATCAGCGACAAACGGCCGGGGCGTATTTGCCTGGCAGGGTGGCGGTGTTGTTACTCAATGGCGGCAGTGGCGCCTTGCCAGCCGCGTAGCAAGTCCAGGTAATGGTGCCGCCGCTAGAGGCGGGTTGCAGCAGCAGCGTTTTGCCATTGGCCGTGCCGCCCATGTTGTTCTTGAAGGTGATGGTGATCAATCCATAAGCGCCGATCGTGACATTGCTGGTGTTAGTGCCGGAGATGGTCGTGGGCAGACCGTAAACTGCGTTGCTTGCGGGATTGGGGAAAGTGCCTAGATTTGAGTAGGTATCCCAGACTGCTGACTTGGCCGCGTCAGCGAGCGATAGCCCTTCGGTTACCTTGGCGCGGATGGTGTAGTCCTGGTAAGCCGGGATGGCGATGGCGGCCAGGATGCCGATGATGGCCACCACGATCATCAGTTCGATCAGCGTGAAGCCGCGTTGCTTGTGTGCGCTCGTACTCATAATGCGTGCCCGCGTTTTGTATCGTTGTAATAGGCTGTCTATCTATAAATGCTAGCAAACAATAGGCCATCTATGGTGTTGCTTGCCGGGTCGTGGCTTGGCGACGGGCAAAAAAATGCCCCGCTCTAAGGCGGGGCGCCAGCTCAGGCCTGAAGTTCCTGGATCGTTTTGCTTATCGCGTTTGAAGTGTTGTTCGAAGTCTTCAGGTCGCTTGTTGTTGTCAGTTAGCGGCAGTTAGCGGGCACATATTTAGCCGGCAATGGTTTGGTGGTGTTGGGATTTGGCACTGAAACACCGCCCACCGTCTGGGTAGCCTTTGTACCTGCAAAGCAAGTCCAGTTGATACCACCGCCAGTGGGTGTGGCAACGAAGTCAACTTGATCGCCGGACGTGTTGTTACCGAGTTCGTAGTAGGTAATCGTGATCGTTCGTCCTTTCACGCCTACGGACTGGGTATATTGACTGGTTATGGAGGCCGCGGGCGCCAAGCCAAAGTAGCTATTTGTGCCATTGGCACCGCCAAAAGTACCATTTGAAGCATATGTTGACGCCATAGCCGTCTTCGCGGCAGCAGCTAAGTTGATACCGTCAGTGACCTTGGCGCGGATGGTGTAGTCCTGGTAGGCCGGGATGGCGATGGCGGCCAGGATGCCGATGATGGCCACCACGATCATCAATTCGATGAGTGTGAAGCCCTGTTGTACTTTCTTCATGGTGCTCTCTCCAGAATGAACTACGTAATCTGTGGGGTGGCTAGTTGGGCTCTGCGAGCGCCCTGAATAGGGTAATACATGATTCGTGCCAGGAAAATAAGGCTTTTTCTTCCAGTTTAACCGGAGGTTAGAGTCATATTCTGACCTTGTGTGTCAATAAGTGACAAAAAACGTCACTCGATCCCCAGTTTCTTGAGGCGGTAGCGTAGCTGGCGGAAGCTGATACCCAGAAGCTCTGCGGCTTGCGTCTTGTTCCAACGGGTTTTTTCCAGTGCGCGGCGTATGACATCTCGCTGCTGATTGGCCAGTTGAGTATCCAGGGCAGATTCCTGGATGAAATCGGGTACACAAGCCGGGGTGGGGGGGGTGTCCATATTCGTAGCGGGTGCGGACAACTGCAGGTCATGGGTGTGAAGTGTCTGCCCCTCGCACAATGTGGCGGCGCGTTCGAGGATGTTTTCGAGCTCGCGCACGTTGCCGGGGAATGCGTATTGGCTGAGTGCCTGCAGTGCGTCGTCGGCTAGGCTAAGCTGAGGCTGCTGCCAACGTGCCGCGATACGGCCGAGTAGGTGCGCAGCTAGCAAGGGAATGTCACCGGGCCGGTCGCGCAGCGGTGGCGCTTTGAGTTCGATCACGTTCAGGCGGAAATACAGATCCTGGCGAAAGCGGCTGGCGGCGACCTCGGCTGAGAGGTCCTTGTGAGTGGCGCTGAGGATGCGGACATCGACGGAGATTTCCTGATTTGCGCCGACCGGCCTGATGCGCCGTTCCTGGATGGCGCGCAGCAGCTTGACCTGCATCGGGAGCGGCAAGTCGGCCACCTCGTCTAGGAACAGGGTGCCGCCATGCGCGGCCTGGAATAATCCGGGGCGGTCATTGTTGGCTCCGGTAAAACTGCCTTTGACGTGCCCGAAAAATTCGCTTTCCATGAGTTCGGGCGGGATCGCGCCGCAGTTCACCGGCACGAAGGGTGCGGTCCGACGTGGACCTTGGTCATGTATTTGCCTCGCTATCAATTCCTTACCGGTCCCCGATTCGCCGTGGATGTAGACGGGCGCTTGGCTGCGGGCCAGCTTGGCGACGGTGTCGCGAATTGTCTGCATAACGCTTGAGTCGCCGAGTAGCAGTGGGCGGCGGCGTTCTTTTTGCGGAGGCGGGCTATCCTGGTTCAGTTTCAGCGCGCTACCGACCAGTGCGCGCAGGCGCTCCAAATCCAGGGGTTTGGCGACGAAATCGAACGCGCCCGCCTTGAGTGCAGAGATGGCGGTTTCCATCGTGCCATAGGCACTGATGACGGCGATGGGCAGATGGGGTTGCTGCTGTTGGATCAGTTGGATCAATTCGATGCCCGAACCATCGGGGAGTCTGAGATCGGTAAGGCACAGATCGAAACGATTGTCACGGAGCAGTTCCTCGGCGTCGTGGATGTCGCCTGCTGAACGGGTTTCCAGGCCCATGCGCCCGAGAGTGATCTCAAGCAGCTCACGGATGTCCGGTTCGTCGTCGACAATCAATACGTGCTGGATGCTCATGCGCGTCGGTTCGCAGGCGACTGTTGGGCCTGCATTGCTGTAACTTGTGAGTCAATCTTCTCAATATAACGTGCGTTGGCGCTGCTCGCATCCGAGGAAGTCGGTATGGGAGGAATCTGGTGGGGGGCGGCCTCTCTCGCTGCGGGTAGGTAACTGCGGAAGCAGCTTCCTCCGCTAGGCATCGGGATGTATTCAAGATGGCCGCTGTTAAGCGCGCAGAGTTCGCTGGCGATATAAAGACCTAGCCCGGTACCCGATGCCGAGGTGGTGAAAAAAGGTTCGAATAGGTGCGATACCGTTTCTGGGGGTACGCCCGGTCCCTGGTCGATGACGTCGAGCCGGATCTGGGGCGCTCCCGGCGGGCGGTGTGCTGCGAAAGTCAGTACGAGGCGCTCGTCGTCCGGGCGCCGACCATAGCGGCTGGCGTTCTCGCACAGACTCCAGAATATCTGCGACAGGTGTCCTTCATCGCACACGGCAGTCAAGTTGGTGTCGTCAAGATGCAGGTGCAGTTCCACACCGTTACCACCCTGGCTTTCATATCGTTGGCGTAATTCGTCGGCCTGGGTTTGCAGCCAGACTTTCAGATCGAGCGGGCGGGTGCGTGGAGGGTCCTTGCGTGAAAGTCGTAGGACATCTTCCACGATGGCATCCATGCGGATCCCCTGGGTGCGGATGATTTCCACCAGGCGTTTGTCCTGTGGGGATAGGGTTGGGGATTCGTTTAGGAGTTGAGCGGCATGGCTGATGGCGGATAACGGGTTGCGGATTTCGTGCGCGATGCTGGCGGCGAGCCTGCCCAATGATGCCAGTTTGGCCGACTGGACCTGTGCGGCGAGTTCTGCCTGATCCTCCAGGGTGATCAGGGTGGCTTGATTATCGATGCCCAGCGGTATGAAACGCACGCGCAACTCCATGCCTCTGCCCGGTTGCGCGAGGAGGCGGTGCAAACCGTCAGGAGTGGCTTGCCATTGGCGAAATGTGGTGTACAGCGACGGGGAAAGGTTTTCCAGAGACCCTAGCTGGGTGCCTGCCGCGTGTCCCATCAGTTGCCAAGCGGCATTGTTGATCAGGCGGATTTCCCCGTGAGGTTCGGCCACGATAAGTCCGGTGTTGAAGTGTTCGACGATGTGCTCGTTGAGCTCGGCCAGGTTGGCGAGGTCCAGCCCTCGGCGTACGGCGAGCGCTTCGTTGGCGCGCGCGCGATGCGCCAGGGCGGCACTGACCACGGCGGTAACGAAGAGGGCCAGCCCGAGCAGGCCGCTTTGTGTATACGCGCTATCGATCTGCTGCCCGCTCAAATGCAGGTATACCTGATCGAAGAGCAGAAGTAGCGAGGCAGCCGCAGCGGCGAACAGGGCACTCAGTTCCGACAGCAACAAACCGACTGCGCCGATGGCGGGAATCAGCAGGACTTCGACGCCGCTGGTCACGCCACCGCTGTTGTGGGCGAGCAGAATGACGACCAACACGTCGACCGAGGCAAGCAGGGTGGCTTGTACCTGGAATTGAGGCCAGCGCAGCCGTGCTGCGATCATGGCCAAAAGACCCAAGACGAGATAGACGATGAGTGTGTCGATGTAGAGGCGCGGGGCAAGATGGCCCAGTGCGTCCGGGGCCAGCCCGAAGCGCCACAGCGTCAGAAACAAGGTCGCCACGAAGATGCGGTAGATGTTGAACAGCCGCAAGGGCTGCCAATTCTGCTTGTCGTCAGCCGCGAAGTCGCGTTGCGACATAATTAGGTCGAACCTGCTTCGTCGCGGGCCATATGTTCCCGGGAGCAGTAGTGGTGCCCGGCATGAGTCAGCGCTTTGTCGTTTTCCACGAGCAGGCCACAGTAATGGCAGCGGACGACATCGAGCGAACGTGTCGTACGATGGTCCGCGTTGTGCGTGCGGCGGCGTATCAGCGTTCGGTAGAAGTAATAGCCGACTACGGCCAGGGCCAGCAGGAACAGCAATCGCGACATGATGCCCTCGGTGATGGGGTGGCTTTGCCTCCCCCGCGTTTTCCCGCACAATAAAGCGCGTAAAGTGTTGGCCGTTTACCCTTGCGCCTCTGTCCGCGCATTCGGCCTTGAAGACTAAGGATAAAGCACTCGCCCATGCACCTGCACGAATATCAGGCTAAGGAATTACTGGCCCATTACGGCATCCCTGTCCCCAAGGGGATCAGAGTGACGGATGCCGATGCGGCCGGCGACGTCGCCGACCAGTTGGGAGGGGGCGCCTGGGTGGCCAAGGCGCAGGTTCACGCCGGGGGCAGAGGCAAGGTAGGCGGGGTCAAGCGTGTTGTTGGACGCAAGGAGCTCCAGGATACTGTCGCTGGGATGCTCGGGTCGCGTCTGGCTACCGCCCAAACTACCGCGGATGGTTTGCCCGTTCACTCGGTATTGATTGAATCGCTGACGGATATCCAGCGCGAGCTGTATGTCAGCCTGCTGATCGACCGAGCTCAGCGGCGGCTCGCCGTAATCGCGTCGACCGCGGGCGGTATGGAAATCGAGCGGGTGGCCGCTGAGTCACCAGACCTGATTCTGACCGTGCATGCTCACCCAGTGGTCGGCATCCAGCCCTGGCAAGGACGAAAACTCGGGTTCGAGCTCGGTCTCGCCCCTTCCGAGGTCGGTCAGTTCAGCGCGCTTTTGGTCCGGTTATACCGCGTCTTCATGGATTCGGATGCTGCGCTGATCGAAATCAATCCCCTGGTTGTGACCGGAGGGGGCGATCTGGTCGCTTTGGACGCCAAGATCAACCTGGACGACAGCGCTGCATACCGTCAGCAGGCCCTGGCCTCGCTTTACGATGAGGGTCAAGCCGATCCTGCTGAATTCTTCGCCCGCAGTCTGGGCCTCAACTACATCCGTTTGGATGGCGAGATAGGATGCATGGTCAATGGCGCCGGCTTGGCGATGGCAACGATGGATCTGATCAAGCTGAGCGGCGGCCGGCCGGCGAATTTTCTCGATGTGGGTGGTGCGGCCACTGCGGAGCGCGTGGCCGAGGCCTTCAAACTGATACTGTCGGGCGACGAGATTCGCGCCGTACTGGTCAATATCTTCGGCGGCATCGTGCGCTGCGACTTGATCGCCGACGGGATCGTACAGGCGATCCGCGAGGTGTCGGTCGGCGTGCCTGTGGTGGTGCGACTTGAGGGTACCAATGCGGAGCAAGGAAGACGAATTCTTGCGGACTCGGGGCTCAACGTGATCCCGGCCGACGATCTCGCAGAGGCGGCGGCCAAGGTCGTTTCCGTCGCCGGAGGTGACGAATGAGTATTCTGGTCGACCGAGATACTCGGGTGATCTGCCAGGGGTTCACCGGCAAGCAGGGTACGTTCCACTCCGAGCAGTCGCTCGCATACGGTACCCGCCTGGTCGGCGGTGTGACGCCCGGCAAGGGCGGCCAGACTCATCTCGATTTGCCGGTGTTCGATACCGTCCACCAGGCAGTGGCAGAGACCGGCGCCGAAGCGACGATGATTTATGTGCCCGCAGCGTACGCTGGGGATGCGATTCTGGAAGCGGCGGATGCGGGTATCCGCGTCATCGTCTGCATTACCGAGGGCATCCCGGTTATCGACATGCTGCGGGTGCGCGCCACCCTCGACGATTATCCCGAGGTTCGGCTTATTGGCCCGAACTGCCCCGGCATCATCACGCCCGGCGAGTGCAAAATCGGCATCATGCCCGGCAGCATCCACCATCCGGGGCGTGTCGGTATCGTCTCGCGTTCGGGCACCTTGACCTATGAAGCGGTCTACCAGACCACGCGGGCCGGGCTTGGCCAGTCGACCTGTGTCGGTATCGGCGGCGACCCGATTCAGGGTATGGACTTCGTGGACTGCCTTCAGTTGTTCGACGAAGACGAGCAAACCGAGGGTGTGATACTCGTCGGCGAGATCGGCGGGCAGGCCGAGGAAGCCGCGGCGGCCTATATCAAGGCGCAGTTCAGCAAACCGGTAGTGGCCTATATCGCTGGCGTGACGGCGCCTGCCGGTAAGCGCATGGGGCATGCTGGCGCGATTATTTCCGGGGGGCTGGGTACCGCAGCGCAGAAGTTTTCCGCACTGGAAGCGGCCGGCGTGGCCATCGTGCACTCGCCGGATGCGATGGGGCGGCGCATGCACGAGCTGCTTGCTGCTCGGGCATGAGCACAAAGCTGGGGATCGCCCTCGCGCAGTGCAATCCGCTGGTCGGGGACGTCGAGGGGAATGCGCGCATGATCCTCGAACAGATTCGGCTAGCGCACGAGCGCACGGGCGCACAACTGGTCGTGTTTCCCGAGCTCGCGCTCACTGGTTATCCACCCGAGGACCTGCTGCTGCGGTCCGCCCTGCTCAATCAGGTGGAGGCCGCGCTGCAGTTGATCGCTGACCAGTCCGCGGGCTGGCACACGGTGATCGGCGCCCCGTACCGGGACGAGGCCGGGTTGCGCAATGGCGCGATATTGATCGGTCAAGGCCGGATTCTCGCCCGCTACGCCAAGCAGCGTCTGCCTAATTACAGCGTATTCGACGAAAAGCGCTACTTCGTCGAAGGCGACGAGTCCTGCGTCGTCTCGGTGGAGGGGGTGCGCATTGGCCTTACCGTGTGTGAGGACATCTGGTTTCCTGAGCCTGCCCGTGCCGCGCGTGATGCCGGTGCCGAGCTGCTGGTGAACATCAATGCCTCACCGTTCCATTCCTGCAAGTACGGTGAACGGATCAAGACCTTGCAGGCGCGTATTGCCGAAACCGGGCTGCCGATGGTGTATGTCAATCAGGTCGGCGGTCAGGACGAATTGTTGTTCGATGGGCAGTCCCTGGCGTTTGACGGGGCCGGTGAGCTGCTGTTGCGTGCCCCAGCCTTCGAAACCGGGGTCTTTTCCGTCCCGTTTTCCGGTGAGGCGGAGCTTGCCCCGCTTGCGGGGATCGAGGCAGATGCCTATCGCGCACTCGTGCTCGGTGTGCACGATTACGCGCGCAAGAACGGCTTCCCAGGCGTGGTGGTGGGGCTTTCCGGTGGCGTCGATTCGGCGCTGACGCTGGCGATCGCCGTCGATGCGCTCGGCGCTGAAGACGTGCTGGCGGTCATGATGCCTTCCCGTTATACCGCACCGATGAGCCTTGAGGATGCGCGTCTGCAGTGCGCCCACCTGGGTGTCAAATCCCTCGAATTCCCGATCGAGGGCCCTTTTCAGGCCTTTCTCCAATTGCTGGACCCGCTATTGGCTGGCCGTCCGGCAGACGCGACGGAAGAGAATCTCCAGGCGCGTTGCCGCGGCGTGATCCTGATGGCGATTTCCAACAAGACCGGCCGTATGGTGCTGACGACGGGCAACAAGAGCGAGATGGCCGTGGGCTATGCGACCCTCTATGGGGACATGGCCGGGGGCTTCGCGCCGCTCAAGGATGTGCCCAAGACGCTGGTCTACCGTCTGGCGCGCTGGCGTAACCGCGACCGCGTCGTCATCCCCGAGCGGGTGTTGACCCGCCCACCGTCCGCCGAGCTGGCGCCAGACCAGAAAGATTCCGATTCCCTGCCGCCTTATGAGGTGCTCGATCCTATCCTCGAGTACTTTGTGGAGCGTGATTGGTCCGTAGGTGAAATTGTCGCCGAGGGTTACGATCGCGCTATCGTCGAACGCGTGGTCGGGCTGGTGCTGCAGAATGAATACAAGCGCCGGCAGGCACCGCCGGGCGTACGCATATCGCCGCGTGCATTCGGCAAGGATCGGCGCTATCCCATTACATCAGGATATGGACGCGTCCTGAGCTGACGTGCGCGCGTCATACGACCAATAAATTCGAGGAGTGGACCCGATGAAGAAAATCGAAGCGATCATCAAGCCGTTCAAGTTGGATGAGGTGCGGGCGGCACTGACCGAAATCGGCATTGCCGGCATCACGGTGACCGAGGTCAAGGGCTTTGGTCGCCAGAAAGGTCATACCGAGCTGTATCGCGGTGCGGAGTATGTGGTCGACTTCCTGCCCAAGGTGAAGATCGAAGTGGTGGTGGGAGACGATCAGCTGGAGGCCAGTATCGATGCGATCACGCATGCCGCCCATACTGGCAAGATCGGCGATGGCAAGCTGTTCGTGACCCCGGTGGAGCGCATTATCCGTATCCGCACCGGCGAAGAGGGTGAAGCGGCGATCTGATTGCTGGCTAGGGTCAGCGGCGGAACACGACTTCGTCAAGCTGGCGACGAGACGTCGCCCGTGGCTGCTCTGCGGCGTAGCCCAGCGTCAGCAGGGCTACGGGCTGCAGGGCGGGCGGTAATTCGAGTAGGCGCGCAATTTCCTTGCTGTCGAAATAACCGACCCAGGTCGTGGCGAGGTCCGCGGCCGTGGCCGCCAGCTGGGCGTAGGCGGCCGCAATGGTTGCATCCTGCAGGGCGTACAGGTCTCGGCCACGATCCCCGAAGGAAAGTGCCGATCTTTCCGCATCGGTGCAGAAAATCAGACACACCGGCGCCTCAGCGACGAAGTCCTGGCCCGTGGCATGCGAGAGAGAAAGACGCTGCGACGGGGTTTCGACCACGCCGATCTGGTAGGCCTGTAGGTCGCCTGCCGAGGGGGCGGAAACCGCGCATTCGAGCACGGCGTGAAGCTTTTCCGTCTCCACGGGCATATCGGACTGGTATTGCCGAACCGAATGGCGGCGACGGATAGTCGAAAAGAAGTCGCTCATGCCGTGCTCTTCCTGCCGATGCTATTGCCTGGGATGGTAATCAGGATAGTTCAGGTTGAGGACCTTGCGTGTTTGTGCGGCAAGATCGGGCATGCCGAGTTTGCCATAGGCCTCGATCATCATCGACAAAGCGCGTGGGGTATCTGCGGCTCCGGGGTATTCCTGCAGCACCACCTTGCAGCGGTTGATCGCGGCAACGTAGGCCCCACGGCGCATGTAGAAGTGGGCCACATAAAGCTCATGCTGGGCGAGTTCGTTGCGCAGGAAAATCATGCGCCGCCTGGCATCCGGCGCATACTCGCTATGCGGGTATTTTTCCACCAGCTTCTTGAAGGCGGCGAAAGATTCCTTGAGCGGTTTCACGTCGACCCGCGAGGGATCGACCGGAAACAGGCGGTCCATGATGCCGGAACGCACGTTGAAGTTGGCAAGGCCCTGCATGTAATAGGCGTAGGCGACCTGTGGCGACAGTGGGTTTTCCTTGATGAAGCGCTGGGACGCTTCGACCGCCGATTTGGGTTCGTTCTGCTTGTAATAGACGTAGATCGTCTCAAGCTGCGCCTGCCGCGCGTAGTTGCCGAACGGATAGTGCCCACGCAGCGAATCGAACATATGCAGTGCGCGCGTGTAGTTGCTGTCCCTGAGCGCCTGTTCGCCAGCCTTGTAGTACTGCTCTGCAGTCCAGTGCTTGGTTTCGTCCGGCGCGGAGGCGCAGGCGGCGAGGGTTGCGACGAGGGTGAGAATTGCGGCGTATCGCCAGATTTGCATGGCAGTCCCGGGTAAAAGCCTGAATAATAGCCGGCGAGTATAACCGACCCGATATCTCCCGTATGCCCCCAGAACCCACACTTGAGTTCGCGATTCCGGACGAATTCGCCGGGAGGCGCGTGGATCAGGTTTTGTCGCAGCTCATGCCGGACTATTCGCGCACGCGCATCAAGGATTGGATCGAGCGTGGTCGTGTGACGTTGAACGGCAGGGTTCCCCGCCCTCGCGACAACGTTGCCGGAGGCGAGACGGTCTGCGTTGAGCCGTTGGTGGAGATCGTGCACGAGGATCGTGCCCAGGCGATCGAGCTGGATATCCGCTTTGAGGACGAAAGCCTGTTGGTGATCAACAAACCCCCCGGGCTTGTAGTTCACCCCGCCGCGGGGAACCGTGAGGGCACCCTGCTGAACGCCCTACTGCATCATGACCCTGATCTGGCGACACTCCCTCGGGCGGGAATTGTCCATCGTCTGGACAAGGACACCAGCGGACTGATGGTGATTGCCAAGACACCCGGTGCCTACCAGGCTTTGGTGGCAGCGCTGGCAGCGCGTGAGGTGAGTCGAGAATATCTGGCCCTGGTACAGGGGGAGCTGATCGCCGGCGGCACGGTTGAAGAGCCGATCGCACGCCATCCTCGAGACCGCAAGCGGATGGCCGTGGTCTCCGGCGGTAAACCCGCAGTGACTCATTACCGTGTGCTCGAACGATTCGTCGGGCACACCCTGCTGCGCGTGAGTCTGGAAACCGGACGGACTCACCAGATCCGTGTGCACATGGCTCATATTCGTCATCCGATTGTCGGTGATCCGGTTTACGGCGGACGCCTGCGCCTGCCACCCGGTGCCGGTGATGGGCTTGTCGCGGCGATGCGCGGGTTCCGGCGACAGGCCCTGCATGCCATGCGCTTGGCGTTCGAGCACCCTCGGACGAGTGAACCCATGGTCTGGGACAGCGAGCCGCCGGAAGATCTTCTACTGTTGCTTGCCGCCTTGCGCGCCCATGCGGAGGCGCGTCTTGATTGATGTGATCGGGACAGACTGGCTTTACCCTGACTGGCCGGCTCCGGCGACGGTGCGTGCCCTGACCACGACACGGTCTGGCGGGATCAGCGCAGGGTCTTACGCCAGTTTCAATCTCGCAACACACGTGGGTGATGACGCACGGGCCGTTGCCGAAAATCGGAGGCGGCTGCGTGAGGTGGCGGGACTGCCGGCGGAACCCACGTGGCTTGATCAGGTCCATGGCCGCAAGGTTGTTTTACTCGATCAGGAGACTTCCCCGGGCATGCCAGCGGATGCCGCGGTAACGCGCGAGCCCGGCGTGGTTTGCGCAGTGTTGACGGCGGACTGCCTGCCATTACTGATGTGTGACCGCGCGGGCAGTTGCGTCGCGTCGGCGCATGCGGGATGGCGGGGATTGATCGGCGGAGTTGTGGAGTCGACCGTCGACGCGATGGGCGTTGCACTACGCGACATCATGGTATGGCTGGGCCCTGCCATCGGTCCCAATGCCTTCGAGGTCGGTGATGAAGTGCGTGACGCGTTTCTGAGCGGGGACCCGGCGGTCACCGGCGCCTTCCGTCCATCACCGGCTGGGCGCTGGCTCGCGGATCTCTATGCACTGGCGAGGCTGCGCCTCGAGGCGATGGGCGTGGTCGAGATTTATGGCGGTGCTCACTGTACCTTCCTTGAATCAGAGACCTTCTACTCCTATCGGCGCGATGGCGTCACGGGGCGGATGGCCAGCATGATTTGGTTAGATAAGCGATAGTCAATGCAGAATGGATGGTATTGATGGATGGCACCGCTCCATGGGAGAGAAAATGAATCCCTCCAGCAATAAAATTTGGTTCATTCCTGGATTGTTATTGGCTTTTGTCGTGGCTGCCTGCGTTACTTTGGTTCTGCCGACAGATGGGCAGCCTGCCTATACGCCAGATTCTATTTTTTATTTGCTCGCATCGCGCGCGATCTCTGAAGGGCACGGAATAAGCATCCCTGGGTATGAATTATTTGACCCGCATTTCGTGCCCTATACGACGTGGCCGCCTTTGTATCCGGTGCTGTTGGCTACTGGCATGCCGCCGCTATTGCTTCAGGCCATTTTGTTAGGCTGTATTGCTGCTGTTTCCTATTTGCTTTTGACCCGCGTGGCGAAAGTAGGCGCAGTAATGGCAGTAGTGTTGGCGTTGCTCATTACTTTGGCATGGCCGCTGTTGATGGACGCGAGTTACGTGTGGAGCGAGTTATTCGCTTTGTTCTGGGTGTCACTCTCGCTTTATGCGCTGGGTGCATTGTGGATAAATAGAAGTACCCCATCGCGTGTGGTCCTGTTTTGGTTTCTTGCGGTCCTGGCGGTCTGTTGTGCTATTTACACGCGTTACGCCTCGCTAGTTTTTATTCCTGCCATCGTTTTGGTTTTGCTTCGAGCACCAATAAAAATGTCCCGGCGATGGGTCTTAATCATCTCGACGCCGATCATGAGTGGCTTCCTAATATTTCCGTTGTTGCTGCGTAACAAATTCGACAGTGGCTCGCTGTCAGGTACTCTTCGCCCAGCATCCACGCTGGATATTTCAACAGTAACGCGAGATGTCTCTTCATATATTAGTTGGGTATTCGGTATTGAAGCGTGGCAACAGATCATATTTGTGTTGTCAGTCATGGCTTTGCCAGCTGTGGTTCTGGCCTGTCGTTTAGAATCCAAGGGTTCTACACAAGTGTTTTCTCAAGATTCAACAGGTGGGGGTGATAAATGGTTGGCTTGGATGGCGGCCTCATATGCTCTCGCATATTTATTTGGTATTTCGGCATTGCGGTTGTGGCGCGACTTTGATTTAACGGTTCGCATGCTCAGTCCGGCTATACCTTGGGTGCTGTTGGGGTTGGCCGCATGGGCTGTCATAGTCTGGCGGGGTACTAATATAACTTGGCAACGCATTGTATTGGTGTCACCGTTTGCTGCGTTGTTTTTCTTGGCCGCGACGACTAGCTTTCAGCTAGGGCTTCAGGCACACATTGATTGGCGGAATACTGGTTCTCCGCAGTGGCGTATGAATGGGACTTCAGTTTATTCGAACCTATATCCGGTCCGCATGCCAAAGATAGTGGGTGTCGTACTGAGCAGTCGCCCTGGATTGATGTCTTTCCGTACGGGCTGGGATTTTAGAAGGATTCCAAGTGGCCAATGGTCGCATGCGATGCTGATGCGTATCGCAGATGCTGCGACAGGTCTGTTGATTGACAGTAGACAGGCTGCGCGCCTAGCTCGGGCGCTGCATGATCTCGTACCCAATCCGCGTGTGTTGCGACTGGGGAGTGAACCATTGTTAATTTGGGGCCCCCCCAGAAAGCCCTAGGAGAATGAACATCATGCCGGAATCCTGGTTCATGCTGACGGTAGTAGGTGCAGATCGGCCGGGTATCGTGGCCAGATTGGCACGCGATCTTTTCGTGGCTGGGGCCTATCTGGGCGAGGCATCGATGCTGCGCCTGGGCGGCAACTTCACCATCATGCTCATGGTGCGTGGCGAATTCACGGCCGATTCGCTACGTGCAGCCCTCTCGGTAGCCGCCGCGGAACTCGGTTTGCATCTGCATGTGGATGCGATAGACGGCGATCTGCACCAGCATGTGGTTCCGGATGTCCGCGTTCATGTGCATGGGGCCGACCGTGCGGGCATCGTCGCTGAAGTGGCCGAGGCGCTGGTTGCAGTCGGTTTCAATATCCTGACACTGGATTCCGACGTTGCCGGGCTCCACGCCGCGCCGATCTACGTGATGCAGATTGAGGGGCGTGCGGCCGATGGTATCGAAGTGGTCGAGGCGGCCCTCTCTCCTTTGCGCGCGAACGGAATCGACGTGCGTGTCGATTCCGTCGAAACCCTGGTCGGCTGAGCCATGCGGGTGATGCCTTCGTGGGAGATGTTCTCCCGCACCCAGCGCCGTGCAGCAATTTCGTCGCACGGGGGCTGACCATGGCCGCACTCGATGTATTGGTTTGGCCCGATGAGCGCTTGCGCCGGATTTCCGAGCCGGTCGATCGGTTCGATGACGAGCTGCGTGGTTTCGTGGAGGATCTCGAGGAAACTCGCCAGGCCGGACCGTCGGCGGTGGGTATTGCTGCCCCGCAAGTCGGGCGGCATCAGCGCGTGGTGATCCTGGACTGTTCAATCACGCGCAAGCCGGTAGCGAACCATGGGCGCCTTGTTTTGATCAACCCGGAAATCCTGTCCTGGGAGGGGCATGCGCTCGGTCGTGAGGGTTGCCTTTCCGTGCCTGATTACACCGGCAACGTGCTCCGCGCGGAGAGAATCATTCTGCGTGCCTATGATCTTGCAGGCGAGTCTCACGAATACGACATGAATGGTTTCGAGGCGCGCGCGGCGCAGCACGAAATCGATCATCTCGATGGCCGGGTATTTCTGGACCGGGTCGTCAGCCGGCACACGGACGTCTTCCGGCGCAAGCAGCGCTGATTCCGCTTACTCCGCCTTGCCGTTCGGCAGGGCATCGCCGGCTGCCGGGTCGACCTTACCCGGCAGATTGGTGAAGGTGTCCAGATAGGCGCAATAGGCGGAGGCGATGCTCATCGGACCGACGATCAGCAGGCCGAGTCCGGCGGGGATCAGTGCGATGACCACCAGTGCAAGATAAACCAGGGCGAAGATCACCCAGGCGCCGATGTTGTACAGGTTGGCGCGCAGGCTTAGCTTGAGTGCGGCCAGCGGTTCCATGCCGGCCAGCATGACCAGGGGTGTGGCGAAGAACAGCGCGGAAGCATAGATTACGTACAGCAGCAAGGCCAGCAGCAGCGCAGACAGGCCGATGCCGGCTCCAGCTCCGGCCAGGGCCATGCCGCCCATGTGACCCGCCCCCATGGCGCCGAATCCCATCAGGCTCATGATGAAGCTGCCACCGAGCAGCATGGCAACCAGCCAGACCAGCACGTTGGCAATCAATGTCCACAGCCCGAGTGTCAGCATGCGGTTGCGGCGGCTGGTGTCGGTCAGGCCGGCGAACAGGTTTTCGAAGCTGGGCGACTTGCCGCGGGACGCGGTTTCCACGGCCAGCAGCAGCCCGCCGGTGAGTGCAGGGGTGATCAACAGGGTGAGCAGCGTTCCCACGAGCGGCAGTAGGCCGACCAGAAACGAGATCAGGATGAAAACCAGGAAGAGCAGGACGAACATGCCCGGCTCCCGGCGGAAGATGTCCCAGCCGGTCGTCACCCACTCCAGCCCATGTCCAGCGCCCAATCTGCGGATCTCGTGCATCGAATCGGCTCCTTTGTTGCGCTAAACATAGCATGCCGCATATGGCGTCTATATTCGCATGACGCCAGGCGTTGAAAAATGCCGTGCGAGGCCTCATCCATTAGTGCAATCACTGAATACCGAGAGGGGAATTCGACATGCGCATGGACAAGCTGACCAGCAAATTCCAAATGGCGCTGGCTGACGCGCAATCACTCGCCGTGGGGCGCGACCATCAGTTCATAGAGCCGCTGCACCTGATGCGTGCGCTGCTGGATCAGGAAGGCGGTACCGTGCGTCCGCTGCTCACCCGCGCTGGTGTCAACGTCAACCAGTTGCGTACCCATCTGGATGAGGCGCTGGACGGATTGCCGGTAGTCGAGGGCGTGGCCGGCGAGGTGCATCTATCCAACGATCTGATCAAACTGCTGAACATCACCGACAAGCTGGCGCAAAAACGGCAGGACGCTTACATTTCGTCCGAGTTGTTCGTGCTTGCCGCCCTGGAAGGCAAGGGACATCTGCACGATCTCCTGTCCCAGGCCGGGGCTGTGCATGGTGCGCTCGAAAAGGCCATCGAAGAGGTGCGCGGCGGTTCCAAGGTGGAGGACCCCAACGCCGAGGAACAGCGCCAGGCGCTGGAGAAATACACCATCGATCTGACCGAGCGCGCCGAGCAGGGCAAGCTCGATCCGGTGATCGGCCGCGACGAGGAAATCCGCCGCGCGATTCAGGTGCTGCAGCGGCGTACCAAGAACAATCCGGTCCTGATCGGTGAACCCGGCGTCGGCAAGACCGCCATCGTCGAGGGCCTGGCGCAGCGCATCATCGACGGCGCGGTGCCCGAGGGTCTGAAGAACCGCCGCGTGCTGTCGCTGGATCTCGGAGCGCTGCTCGCCGGCGCCAAGTTCCGCGGCGATTTCGAGGAGCGCCTCAAGGCGGTACTCAACGATCTGGCCAAGCAGGAAGGCCGCATCATCCTGTTCATCGACGAAATCCACACCATGGTCGGCGCCGGCAAGGCGGAGGGCGCAATGGATGCCGGCAACATGCTCAAGCCCGCGCTGGCGCGCGGCGAGCTGCACTGCATCGGCGCCACCACGCTGGACGAGTACCGCCAGTACATCGAGAAGGACGCCGCACTGGAGCGCCGCTTCCAGAAGGTGCTGGTCGACGAGCCGAGCGTGGAGGACACCATCGCCATTCTGCGCGGCCTGAAGGAACGCTACGAAGTGCATCACGGCGTGGAGATCACCGATCCGGCGATCGTTGCCGCCGCGACGCTGTCGCACCGCTACATCACCGACCGCCAGTTGCCGGACAAGGCCATCGATCTGATCGACGAGGCGGCCAGCCGCATCCGCATGGAGATCGATTCGAAACCGGAGGAGATGGATCGTCTGGAGCGTCGCCTGATCCAGCTCAAGATCGAGCGCGAGGCGCTCAAGAAGGAGTCGGACGAGGCCTCGCGCAAGCGGCTGGCCGACCTGGAGGAGCAGATCGGTAAGCTCGAACGCGAGTTCTCCGACCTGGACGAGATCTGGAAATCGGAGAAGGCTGCGGTGCAGGGCACCACACACATCAAGGAAGCGCTCGACCGTGTGCGTACCGAACTGGAAACCGCGCGCCGCGCGGGCGACCTCGCGCGCATGTCCGAACTGCAGTACGGGCGCATTCCTGAACTGGAGCGCCAGCTCGACATGGCCTCGCAGGCCGAAATGCAGGAAATGAAGCTGTTGCGCAACAAGGTCGGCGACGAAGAGATCGCCGAGGTGGTGTCGCGCTGGACCGGCATCCCGGTCGCCAAGATGCTCGAAGGTGAAAAGGAGAAGCTGCTGCGCATGGAGGACGAGCTGGCTCGCCGCGTCGTGGGGCAGACCGAGGCCGTACGTGCGGTGTCGAACGCCATCCGCCGTTCGCGCGCCGGCTTGGCCGATCCGAACCGACCCAACGGCTCGTTCCTGTTTCTGGGGCCGACCGGCGTGGGCAAGACCGAACTGACCAAGGCCTTGGCCGCGTTCCTGTTCGACACCGAGGAGGCCATGGTGCGGATCGACATGAGCGAGTTCATGGAGAAACATTCCGTGGCGCGGCTCATCGGCGCGCCCCCGGGCTACGTGGGTTACGAAGAGGGCGGCTATCTGACCGAGGCCGTGCGCCGCAAACCGTATTCGGTGATCTTGCTCGATGAGGTCGAGAAGGCGCATCCGGACGTGTTCAACGTGCTGTTGCAGGTGCTCGACGACGGCCGCCTGACCGACGGCCAGGGTCGTACGGTGGACTTCCGCAATACCGTGGTGGTGATGACCTCCAATCTCGGCTCGCAGGCGATCCAGGAGATGGCCGGCGAGGAGAATTATGAGGCGATGAAGGATTCCGTGATGGAAGTCGTCGGTGGCCACTTCCGCCCCGAGTTCATCAACCGCATCGACGAGGTGGTAGTGTTCCACCCCCTGGGTCGCGAGCAGATCCGGCTGATCACCGGCATCCAGCTGGAATATCTACGCCGCCGTCTCGCCGAGCGCGACATGCAGCTCGAGGTCAGCGATGCGGCACTGGATCGTCTCGGCGAGGCCGGTTTCGACCCGGTCTACGGGGCGCGGCCGCTCAAGCGGGCGATCCAGCAGGAAGTGGAGAATCCGTTGGCCCAGCAGATTCTGTCCGGTGTCTTCGGCCCGGGAGACGTGGTCCATATCGGTGTGGGCCAGGGCGGTCTAGAGTTTTCCAGGGAGGCGGTGAGCGCCGCCTGAAACGAAAAGGCCCCGCGTTCCCGAGGGATCGCGGGGCCGATTGGACGGAACGGGTCCGGTCTTACTTGGCTTCGAGCTTGCCCAGGGTCATCTTGGTCAGATGGCCGGTCGGCTTCAGGCCGTTGGCCTTCTGGAAGCTCATGATGGCAGCGCGGGTCTTGGGACCCATCATGCCGTCAACCTTGAGCATCGCGCCATGCTTGTTAAGCGCTTCCTGAGCCTTCTTCACCATCATGCTGGCGTGCATGACGTGCTTCATCATCGGCTTCTTGTGGGCCGGTGCCATCATCGGCTTGCTGGCCGGTTTGGCCGGAGCAGCGGGCATGGCAGTCGTGTCGGCCATGGCGGCGGGGAGACCGAGGCTCAGCGCGCCCAGCACGGACAAGGTAATAATGGATTTTTTCATCGAGTTGTCTCCTGAAGATGCAGTCCCCCCATCGTTGGAGGGCAGAGGGATATTAGGGCTGAGCAATGGAGCGGTAAATGGTTTTATTTATTATCTTTTCTGTTGATAGGCGGAGCTTTTGTCGTCTGTCAACGACAACACGGATGCGGGTTCTACCGGCAATCGATAAGGGTTTGCTATGAATGTTGAGATGGGTGACGATGGTCTGAACGTCAGTGGGATTTCCCGCGATCAGGTGGCCATGCTGGTTGAGGCGCTGAAGTCGGCGACGGATCAGGCTTTTATGCAGGACGACGAGTTGCGGCGCCTATACAAGCTGCTGGCGATTGTACAGTCCGACGTCTGGGACGACATGACCGCCGGTCGTTTCGATTTCGGTGCCTATCGGAGACAGTAGCTCAGCGGTTTTCGCCCTGCGAAATCTTGGTGAGTAGGGCATCCAGGGTTCGTGTACCCAGCAGCCTTCGGAGCAGGCCGAACAATCGGGTGGGGACGGTGACGTGATAGCGCGCGCGCGGCCGGGAACTGTCGAGGGCGTGCAGCAATGCTTTCAGCACGGCCTCCGGTCCGAGTTCGAAGGCTGCTTTTTCCGTTTCCGGTTTGGCCATGCGCCGTTCGGCGCCGGCATACAGGTCCGAGAACGCACTGTGTTCGCGGTCGATATTCAGCTTGAAGGCAGCATAGGCGTTGGCGCGAAAGTGGCTGGTGATCGGCCCGGGCTCGATCAGGCTGACGTCGATGCCGCTGCCGCGCAACTCGAGTCGCAGGGTGTCGCTCAGACCCTCGAGCGCGAACTTGCTGGTGACGTACGCGCCGCGGAACGGCAGGGCAATCAGACCGAGGATCGAGCTGTTGTTGACGATCCGGCCATGGCCTTGCCGGCGCATGACTGGAATGACCAGATTGGTGATTTCGAGCCAGCCAAGCAGATTGGTTTCGAGCTGCGCGCGCAGGACCTCCCGGCTCAGGTCCTCGACCGCCCCGGGTTGGCCGTAGGCCCCATTGTTGAACAGCGCGTCCAGTCGTCCGTCGGTGGCCGCGATGACGGTGGCGACGGCCTGCTGGATACTGACGCTGTCGGCCAGGTCGAGCTCGAGCGCGTCCGCCAGGCCCTCGCCGCGGAGCCGTGCGACATCCTCCTGTCGGCGTGCGCTGGCGAACACGCGCCAGCCCCGTCGGTGCAGGGCGTGGGCCGCGTAATGCCCAATGCCGCTGGAGCAGCCTGTGATCAGGATGCTGCGTGTTGCATTCATGGGTCAGTAGGTCAGGACAGCGACGCTGTCCTCGGCGATCTCGCCGATGAAGGCGCCGCCGCCGCGCGCGCCGTCGAGTTCGGGGATGGCGTTGTCGGGATTGAGTCCGTGCTCGTCCATGGCGCCGGCGCAGGCGAAGAATTTGGCCCCCGCCTCGTGGGCATCCTGCATGAAGGCATAGACGGATTTTTCGGCCGCACTGCCCGGATACAGGCGTTCGGCTTCGCCTTTGATGAGCAGGCGCGTGGTGCGCGCCGCGAAATACATCTCGACTTCGAGATCCATCGCCGCCGCGACCGCCGCCTGGAAGAACGGCGTGCCGAGCGTGCCTGGGTGATCCGGGTTGAGATTGAGCAGCATGAATACGATTTTGTCCGCCATGTCGATTCTCCCTCGTTGCCTGCTTGAATGCGGGCTGGTTTTTCTCGAAATCGGCCCCATATAATCGCCACATATTGGCTGAGTTTGGGAGTATTTGAAAATGCCGATCTACGAATATCGATGCGAAGCCTGCGGACACGAGATGGAAGCCATGCAGCGCATGAGCGACGCTCCCCTGGTCGAATGTCCCGTCTGCGGCAAACCTGCACTAAAGAAGCAGATTTCTGCGGCCGGTTTCCGCCTGGCCGGCGGCGGCTGGTACGAAACGGACTTCAAGAAGGACAAAAAGCGCAATATTGCCGGCGAGTCCGGATCCGGTTCCTCGGGTTCTTCCTCCAAGCCGGGCGGTTCTACGCAAGGTTCGGCGGCCTGACACTCCGACAATCCGACATTAAGGGGGGCGCCTAGATGGCCGCCTTGCTGCGCCGTTATTTCATGGCCGGACTGCTGATCTGGGTGCCCCTGCTGATCACGGTCGCGGTCCTCGACATGCTCATCGGCTTCATGGACCGTACACTGCTGCTGTTGCCGCCGCAGTGGCGACCGGAGGCGCTGCTGGGTTACCCGATTCCCGGTCTGGGGCTGGTTCTGACGCTGGTCATCGTGTTGCTGACCGGCCTGCTCGCTGCCAATTTCCTGGGACGGCGGGTCGTGGCCCTGTGGGAGGCGCTGCTGGCCCGGATTCCCTTGGTGCGCAGCATCTATTCCGCGGTCAAGCAGGTCGCCGAGACGCTGTTCGCGGCCAACGGCGAGGCCTTCCGCAAGGTACTGCTGATCGAATATCCGCGGCGCGGCATCTGGACGCTGGCCTTCCAGACGGGTACCGCCAGCGGCGAGATACATCGCCGTACGGAGGCGGAGGTGATCACTGTGTTCGTGCCCACCACACCCAATCCCACGTCGGGGTTCATCATGATGATTCCCAGGAACGAGGTAATGGAGCTTGAGATGTCGGTCGAGGACGCGCTCAAGCTGGTGGTCTCGCTCGGCGTGGTCACTCCCCGGGAAGTGGCTGCGAAGGCCGTAGCGCCCGAGTCGTGATCTGGGGTCCCTGGTTGCGCGCATGCCGCACGTGGCCTTACTATTCGACCACTTAAGTTAGCGCCGCCGCATGGCGGCGCTTTTGCTTTGGCCGATGAGATAACGATGTGAGCATGCGTAGTCATTATTGCGGGAGTCTGGATGCGTCGATGATCGACCAGGAGGTCGTTCTGTGCGGTTGGGTGAATCGCCGACGCGATCACGGTGGGGTGATATTCATCGATCTGCGCGATCGCGGCGGAGTCGCCCAGGTGGTGTTCGATCCGGACCTGCCCGACGTCTTCGGTCTGGCCGAGCGCGTGCGCAGCGAATACGTGCTGCAGGTCCGCGGACGTGTGCGTCACCGTCCGGAAGGCACCGTCAACCCCTCGATCCCCTCGGGAGAGGTGGAGGTGCTTGGGCAGGCCCTGACAGTGCTCAACGCGGCGGAAACGCCGCCGTTCCAGCTCGACGAGGAAGACGTCGGCGAGGAAACCCGTCTGCGCTACCGCTATATCGATCTGCGCCGCCCGGAAATGCAGCGCCGCCTGATGCTGCGCGCCCAGGTGACCCGTACCCTGCGTCGTTTCCTGGACGACCGCGGCTTCGTCGACGTCGAAACCCCGATGCTGACCAAGGCGACGCCGGAGGGCGCGCGCGACTATCTGGTGCCTAGCCGCACGCACAACGGCAGCTTCTTCGCACTGCCGCAGTCGCCGCAGTTGTTCAAGCAGCTGTTAATGATGAGCGGCATGGATCGCTACTACCAGATCGTGCGCTGCTTCCGCGACGAGGATCTGCGCGCCGACCGGCAGCCGGAATTCACCCAGCTCGACATCGAGACCTCGTTCCTCGAAGAGGACGACATCATGGGCCTGATGGAGACCATGGTGCGCGAACTGTTCGCACAGGTGCTCGAGGTCGCGCTGCCCGCGCCGTTCCCGCGGATGACCTACGCCGAGGCCATGCGCCGCTTCGGCTCGGACAAGCCCGACCTGCGCATTCCGCTGGAGCTGGTCGACGTGACCGATCTCATGCGCAAGGTCGAGTTCAAGGTCTTTTCCGCCCCCGCCAACGATCCCGCGGGTCGCGTGGCGGTGCTGCGCCTGCCCGGCGGCGGTTCGCTGTCGCGCAAGGAGATCGACGACTACACCGCGTTCGTCGCGCGTTTCGGCGCCAAGGGGCTGGCCTACATCAAGGTCAACGAGCTGGCCGCCGGCCGCGAGGGATTGCAGTCGCCGATTCTCAAGTTCCTGCCCGACAACGTGGTCGATGCGCTGGTCGAGCGCAGTGCCGCGGTGGATGGCGACCTGCTGTTCTTCGGTGCCGACAAGGCGAGCGTGGTCAACGATGCCCTCGGCAATCTGCGCGTGCGTCTGGGACACGACCGGGGCTTGGTCGAGCACGGCTGGCGCCCGCTGTGGGTGGTCGATTTCCCCATGTTCGAATACGACGACAAGGCCGGCCGCTGGGTCTCCCTGCATCATCCCTTCACCGCGCCGCGTGTCGCCTCCGCCGAGAATCTCGGTGACGCGCCGGGCGAGGTGTTGTCGCGCGCCTACGACATGGTGCTCAACGGCTCGGAGGTCGGCGGCGGCTCGGTGCGTATCCACGAGCCGGAGATGCAGTCGGCGGTGTTCGCGCTGCTTGGTATCGGCGAGGACGAGGCACGCGAGAAGTTCGGCTTCCTGCTCGATGCGCTGCGTTACGGCTGCCCGCCGCATGGCGGCCTCGCCTTCGGTCTCGACCGGTTGGTGATGCTGATGACGGGCAGTGCTTCGATCCGCGACGTGATCGCCTTCCCCAAGACGCAGACGGCGGCCTGCCCGCTGACCGACGCGCCGACGCCCGTGGATGACCGCCAATTGCAGGAGCTGGGCATCCGCCTGCGGCGCCAGGTCTGAGTGCCGGGGCGCCCGGGAATGTCCTGGAAGCGCCCCGAATCGGTGCTGGTCGTGATCGCGGCACGCGACGGGCGGGTGCTGCTGCTCGAACGCCGCCGTCCGCGCGGCGTGTGGCAATCGGTGACCGGTAGCCTCGAACCGGGCGAAAGCGCGCCGGAGGCGGCCATGCGGGAAACCTGCGAGGAGACCGGCTTGTGCGGCATCGCGCCCGTCGACTGCCGGCGCAGCAACCGATTTCCGATCATCATGCCGTGGCGTCCCCGGTACGCGCCCGGCATTCCCAGCAACCGCGAGCGCGTGTACGCCATCCTCCTGCCGCGACCCTGCGCGGTGCGCGTCAATCCGAAGGAACACCTGCGCTATCGCTGGACGACCCGGCGGGAGGCGATGCGCCTCGTCTGGTCGCGCACCAATCGCGCGGCGATCCGCCGCGGAGTGGGCTGGCGTGCGTGAGGCCGTGATCACGCTGCACGGGCTGTGGATGACCGGCTTCGAGATGACGCTGTTGCGACGTCGCCTGGGCGGATGCGGCTACACGGTGCATCCCTTCGCGTATCCGAGTCTGCGCCGGGGTCCGCGCACCAATGCGATGGCGCTGCGCCGCTTCGTGGACTCGGTCGACGCCGACGTGGTGCATTTCGTGGCGCACTCGCTGGGCGGGATCGTGGTGTTGCATCTGTTCGATCAGGCGCCTCTACAGCGCCCCGGCCGCGCGGTGTTTCTAGGCACGCCCCTGGCCGGCAGCCGTGCGGCGCGCCGGGTGGGGGAGTGGCCGCTCATGGGACGCCTGCTGCTGGGGGCCAGCCTGGCGGGCGGCCTGCGCGGCGACGTGCCCGCCTGGCACGCCGGACGCGAGCTGGGCATGATCGCGGGCACGGGCAATACGTACGGCGTCGGCCGGTTCTTCGGCGGCCCTCTGCCGCGTCCGCACGACGGAACCGTGGCCCTCGACGAAACGCAGGCCCACTACGTCAATCGCAGGCTCGAGGTGCCCTGCAGCCATTTCGGTCTGTTGTTCCGTGCCGACGTCGCCGACGCCGTCTGCCATTTTCTGCGCGACGGGGACTTCGCTCCGAGCTCCTAGCCTCGGCGGCGGGGGGCGGGGCCGCATGATAGAATCGCGCGGCATCGGCATGAACGAATTCGTAGAAGAGGTACGGCATGGCAGGGCATAGCAAATGGGCCAACATTCAGCATCGCAAGGGTGCTCAGGACAAGAAGCGGGGCAAGCTGTTTACCAAGCTGATCCGCGAGATCACCGTCGCGGCGCGCATGGGCGGCGGTGAACCGGGTTCCAACCCGCGCCTGCGTATCGCGATCGACAAGGCCCTTTCGGCCAATATGCCCAAGGATACGGTCGAACGCGCACGCAAACGCGGTGCGGGCGGCATGGACGGAGACAATTACGAGGAGGTTCGCTACGAGGGCTACGGCCCCGGCGGCGTGGCGGTGATGGTCGACTGCATGACCGACAACCGCAACCGTACCGTGGCCGAGGTGCGCCATGCCTTTACCAAGGCCGGCGGCAACCTGGGCACGGACGGCTCCGTGGCCTTCATGTTCACGCATGCCGGCGTGCTGACCTTTGCGCCCGGACTGGACGAGGATGCGCTGATGGAGGCGGCGCTGGAGGCGGGTGCCGACGACGTGCTGGTCGACGAGGACGGCAGCGCCGAGGTGTTGACGGCGCCGGACGCCTACGAAACCGTCGCCGCGGCGATGCGCGAGGCAGGCTTCGAGCCCGAGGCCGCCGAGGCGACCATGCGTCCTAACAACCTCAGCCCGATCGATGTCGAGACCGCCGAGACCATGATCCGGCTGATCGATACCCTCGAGGATCTCGACGACGTGCAGGCAGTTTACAGCAACGCCGACTTCCCGAGCGAGGTGCTGGAACGCCTGGCCGCGGACTGATGCGCATCCTGGGCGTCGATCCGGGATCGCGAATCACCGGCTACGGGCTGATCGAAAGCGACGGTCGCCGCAGCCGCCATCTGGCCAGTGGATGCATCCGCCTGCCGGAAACCGATCTGGCCGAACGGCTTGGGCGGATCTACCGCGAGATCGGTGCGATCGTGGAGGACCATGCCCCGGACGTGATGGTTGTGGAGCAGGTATTCGTGGCGCGCAATCCGGCCTCCGCGCTCAAGCTGGGACAGGCGCGCGGCGCCGCCATTTGTGCGGGCGTGGTTGCCGGGGTGCCGGTGCGGGAATACGCGCCGCGCGAGGTCAAACTGGCCGTGGTGGGAACGGGAGCGGCGGACAAGATGCAAGTACAGCACATGGTCCGGATATTGCTCGGGATGGATCACAAACCGCAGGCGGACGCCGCAGACGCGCTGGCCATCGCGGTGTGCCATGCGCACACCGGCCTGAATCCGCTAGGCGCGAGGGTGGTGCGGTGATCGGGCGTCTCAGGGGCTCTCTGCTGCTCAAGCAGCCACCGCGGTTGTTGCTCGAGGTGGGCGGCGTCGGCTACGAGGTCGAGGCGCCGATGTCGACCTTCTACGTGTTGCCCGAGGTGGGTGCCGAGGTGGTCCTGCACACCCATCTGCACATTCGCGAGGATGCCCATCAGTTGTTCGGCTTCGCCGCCGAGAGCGAGCGCGCGCTGTTTCGCGAGCTGCTCAAGGTCAACGGCGTGGGGGCGAGAGTGGCGCTGGCAATCCTCTCCGGCATGGATGCGGTGACCTTTGCGGATTGCATCCGGGCCGGCGACAGCGCGCGGCTGGTGCGTCTGCCGGGCATCGGCAAGAAGACCGCCGAGCGCCTGATCGTGGAACTCCGCGACCGTCTGCCAACCGGCGTCGGCGCCGCCGGATCGCCGTCCGCCGCGTCTCCCGCCGTGCCGACGATGGCAAATGCCGAGGAGGAGGCCGTCAGTGCGCTGATCGCCCTCGGTTACCGGCCGCCAGAGGCCAGCAGGATGATCGCGGCGGCAGCCGGCGACGGCCAGGATGCCGAGACTCTCATCCGTCAGGCACTCAAGGCGGCGGTACGGTGAGCGGCGACGAACGTCTTTTGAGCGGTGAACGCCAGGGCAGCGACGCCGATGCCGGCATCCGCCCGCGTCGGCTGGCGGAATACGTCGGACAGCCCGCCGTCTGCGAGCAGATGTCGATCTTCATCGAGGCTGCGCGCGGTCGCGGCGAGGCGCTGGACCATACCCTGATCTTCGGACCGCCGGGGTTAGGCAAGACCACCCTGGCGCATATCGTCGCCAACGAGCTTGGGGCGAACCTGCGCCAGACCTCCGGGCCGGTGCTGGAAAAGCCCGGAGACCTGGCCGCGCTGCTGACCAATCTCGAACCCAACGACGTGCTGTTCGTCGATGAAATCCACCGGCTGAGCCCGATGGTCGAGGAAATCCTCTATCCCGCGATGGAGGATTTCCAGCTCGATATCGTGATCGGCGAAGGTCCGGCGGCGCGCTCGATCAAGCTCGATCTGCCGCCCTTCACCCTGGTGGGGGCGACCACCCGGGCGGGGCTGCTGACCTCGCCGCTGCGCGATCGCTTCGGCATCGTGCAGCGGCTGGAGTTCTATGGCACCGAGGATCTTACACGTATCGTCAGCCGCGCCGCGGGCATACTGGGTGTCGCTATCGATAGCGAGGGCGCGGGCGAGATCGCCCAGCGCGGCCGCGGCACACCCCGGATCGCCAATCGACTGCTGCGTCGCGTGCGCGATTTCGCCCAGGTCAAGGCGGACGGTGCCATCAGCAGCGGCGTCGCCAGTCGCGCCCTCGACATGCTCAACGTCGACCGCTACGGACTGGATCATATGGACCGGCGTCTGCTGCTGGCGGTGATGGAGCGCTTCGGCGGCGGGCCGGTCGGCGTGGATAGCCTGGCCGCTGCTATCGGCGACGAGCGGGGCACTATCGAGGATGTCATCGAACCCTACCTGATCCAGCAGGGCTTTCTGACCCGCACCGCCCGTGGGCGCGTCGCCGGCCATCGCGCCTGGTCCCATTTCGGTCTCAAGGCGCCGACCGCAGGGGAGCTGTTTCCCGACGATGGCGATTAAATGGATCGCCGCGCTCGGCGATCGGCGCTGGCCGCCGCACTCGCTGGGCGGACTGGTGCTGCTGAGCTTCGCCATCGTGGTCCTGCCGCTGCTGCTGGTGGTGCTGGGCGCGGCCTACGAGGTCAATCGGATCGCGGGGCAGAGCGAAGATATCGTGTTCGAGGCGGTCCAGCTCACCCAGGGCAGTCTGTTGCTGATGGAGGACCTGGTGACCATGGAGCGCAGCGCCCGGCAGTATCTCGTGGTCGGCGATCGGGGGCTGCTGCAGGTCTTCCAATCGAGTCATGAGCAATTCGCGCATACGGTAAGCGGCCTGATGGCCTTGCCTTTGGGGCCCGTCTTGAAGGCTCGTGTGGCCGGGCTGGCTGCGGGTGAGCGTCGACTGGCGAAGCGTTTCCAGCAATTGACCGAAACCAAGCCCGCGGCCGGTGCTCCGCCGGCCAGTATCGAAGGTTTCGACCGTCTGAGCCGTGAGGCGCATCAGTTGTGGATCGATAGCAGTCGTATGGTCGGCAAGCGCGTCGACGTGTTGCGCGCGCATGCCGATTGGCTGCAGCGGGTCTTGGTATGGGGGGCGATGCTGCTGGTGCCGCTGACCTTTCTGCTCGCCTATGTGCTCAGCCGGTTGATCCTGCGTCCGGTGCGGCAGATCGACAATGCGATCCACCACCTTGGCGACGGTCGCTTCGACCAGACCGTGGCGGTCAGCGGACCGCGCGACCTCGAATATCTGGGCGAACGTCTAGACTGGACACGCCGTCGCCTGCAGGAGCTTGAGGCGAGCAAGCAGCGTTTCCTACGCGATATTTCGCACGATCTCAAAACACCGCTGACGACGATGCTCGAAGGCGTGGCCTTGCTCGACGAGCAGGTGCTGGGCATGCTCAATGCCGAGCAGGCCAGTCTGGTGCGCATCCTGGCTGCCAGCGGGCGCTTGTTGCAGCAGCGCATCGAGCAGTTGCTGCAATACAGTCGCCTGCAGGGGCAGTTTGCCAGCCTGGACCTCAAGCGACTGGATTTCGCGCAGTTGGTGGAGCAGTCGATCAAGGCGTTGACACCAGCGGTCGGCGGGCGTGGACTGAATATCGACCGCAATCTGACGCGGGCGATGATGTGGGGCGACGAGGCGAAGTTGCGTCAGGTGGTCGACAATCTCCTGTCGAATGCCATCAAATACGCACCACGAGGGTCGACGGTGCATGTCGATGTTTCCTTGCCGGAAGACTGGGTGGTGCTGCGTCTGGCAGACGAGGGTCCTGGCGTCGCGAACGAAGACGCGGCACACCTATTCGAGCCGTTCTACCGGGGGAGACCGCCGCAGGAAGGCATGGTGAGGGGGTCCGGTCTGGGGCTGGCCATCGTTCAGGAATATGTACAGGCGCATCGCGGCAAGGCTGGACTGGGCGTACCGCAGCAGGGTGAAGGTGCCGTATTCGTCGTGGAACTGCCCCCCGACTTGCGTGAGGATGAGACACGATGAAGGTCTGGCATTTGCCTGCATGGTTGGGGTTGGCTGGCGTGCTGGCGCTATCCGGTTGTGCAAAACTGCCCGCGTTTTTACAGCAAGGTGCGGTTGCGCCACCCGCTGCCCCGCCGGCCGCCAAGCACGTGTCGCCGCCTCCGCCTCTGCCGGCGCCATCGGCGGGTATCAAGGCGCTGCTCAATTACGCTGGCGAGGCGGCAGTCATGCCTCCGGACCGTCAAACGATGTTGTGTACCCAGTCGAAGACGCATTTGGACGCGGATTCCGGAGATTACGCAAGGGTGGTGCTGGGGGTGATGGCTGCGGTGATGCCGGATTGCATTTCACCGGAACAGATGGAGAGCGTGCTGCAGCCAGTGGCCGCCAACCGGAATTCGCCATATCACGGACTGGCAGGTGTGCTCGCCGCGATCGCGCAACAGCGGCAGGCGTCCGATCAGGTATTGGCCAAGGCGCGGCAGGATGCGACGCAGTTGCGCGCAAAACTCAAGGCGTTGACCCAGATCGAAACGCAGCTTAATCAGGTGAAGGACCGTGAATTACAAAACCTCAACTAAGCCACGCGTGCTGCTGGTCGACGACGAACCGGATTTGTTGCACGTCCTCTCGTTGCGATTGAATGTAGGAGGCTACGACGTCGAGATCGCGCAAAGTGGTGCCGAGGCCTTGTCCAAGCTGCCGGTATTCCGGCCGCAGGTGGTCATCACCGACCTGCGCATGGAGGGGATGGACGGGATGGCGCTGTTCGATGCCATAGCGCGGGCCTACACCGGCCTCCCGGTCATCATTCTGACTGCGCACGGCAATATCCCGGATGCGGTTGCCGCCACGCGTCGCGGTGTCTTCGGCTTTCTCACCAAACCTTTCAATCATCGCGAGCTGCAGACCCAGATAGATGCTGCCGTCCAGCTTGGCGGCGGCTTTCCCGAAGAGAGCGAAACGGAAACCTGGAGCGCTGGCATCATCACGCGAAGTCCCGAGATGCAGGCGGTCCTGGCGGAAGCCAAGCTAGCCGCGCGTGCCGATGCGAGCATTCTGATCCGGGGCGAAAGCGGCACCGGCAAGGAACTGCTGGCGCATGCGATTCATCGCGCCAGCCGCCGGCAACGCGAACCCTTCGTGGCCGTGAATTGCAGCGCGATACCCGAGAATCTGATCGAATCCGAGCTGTTCGGCCATCGCAAGGGTGCCTTCACCGGCGCGGCGAGCGACCACCCGGGCCTGTTCCAGGCGGCGCGCGGAGGCACCCTGTTTCTGGACGAGATCGGCGACATGCCGTTGTCGGCGCAAGCCAAGCTGTTGCGCGCCCTGCAGGAGCGGGCGGTGCGCCCGGTCGGTGCCGTGGCCACGATCCCGGTCGACGTGCGCGTGGTGTCGGCGACGCATCGCGACCTCGACGCGGCCGTGCGCGAAGGACGCTTCCGCGAGGATCTGTATTACCGCCTGAACGTGGTGACGCTGAGTCTGCCCAGCCTGGCCGAGCGCCGCGAAGACATCCCTCTGCTCGCGGCGCATTTCCTGGCGGCGGCGGCCAACCGCGCGCCGCAGGAGGTGAAGGGTTTTTCGCCCGATGCCATGGCACGACTGGTGGCCTACGACTGGCCCGGTAACGTACGGCAACTGCATAACGTCGTGGAGCGCACCATCGCGCTGACCACCACGCCGCTGATCCCGGCGAGCCAGGTGGAAAAGGCTCTCAACGAGGGCCCAGCAGAGATGCCCTCCCTGGTCGAAACGCGGGAGCAGGCCGAACGCGAGTACATCACTCGCATCCTCACGCTGACCGACGGCAACGTCACCGCTGCGGCCAAGTTGGCGAAGCGTAACCGCACCGAATTCTATAAGTTATTGAATAGACACCATATCGATCCGGCATTGTTTAAGCGCGCCTGAGACTGTCGCCGTGAGGCGACAGTCCGATTCCTCGATATTTCAATCTCTTAGGTTAATCGCTGCCTGAAGTGTCGCCGTATGCAGACGGAATAAACGCTACGACGAGCGTGTTCGGCGCGCATGCCTTTATAATCCATTGAATTTTAATAATAAAAAAAACTGGCACGCAGTTTGAATTGCTATTTGTGTAACGAGGGCTAGGGATTGCATCGAAGTCTGCTGTGCCCGACGCCTGGTCAGTGTTTAAACAGATAGAGGATGCATATGAGTAACAGACGCCTGAAGTTCGCTGCAGTGGCCATCGTGCTTGGCGCCGGTCTGTTGGCTGGTTGCGGCAAGAAAGAGTCCACCACGCCGGCAACTTCCGGACAAAACGGTTCGGCGCCCACCGCGGCGGCACCAGCCAGTAGTACGTCGATGCCTTCGGCGCCGTCAGCGAGCATGCCTGAATCCGGCACGCACATGCCAGCCGCGCCAGTATCCCCTGCTTCCTGAGGGGTGAGTTTTTGCCCGCCGCCCCATGCCGGCGGGCTCCGTTGTCGCTCCTTCCGGCGGCGACATCACAACACATTCTCCCTCGGGTTGTTGTGAGGTCGTCGCCGGCTATTTAATTTCGCTCCACCCTGTCTGGCGTCTCGGGCCGACATCGGGCAGGATAAAAAAAGACTGCCAAAACCCAGCGGATTTGACAGAATACACGCCTTGTTGCCTGCCGCACGGTCACATGCGCAGCGCTACGGGAGCGAATCATGGAAGTGTTTTCCTGGCCTGTACGCGTCTATTACGAAGACACGGATACGGCCGGAGTCGTGTACTACGCAAATTACCTCAGGTTCATGGAAAGGGCGCGTACCGAATGGTTGCGAAGCCTTGGCTTCGAGCAGGACGAGTTGATGCGCGATCCCGGTGTGGTTTTCGCCGTACGCTCGGTTTCGGTCGACTATCTCAGGCCTGCCCGCTTCAATGACGCTCTCGAAATCACTGCTGCCGTATCCAGTGTGCGTGCAGTGAGCCTCGTCGTTGAGCACGAGGTCCGTCGTTTAGACGACGGCGATGTCAACGTGCTTGCCCGAGGCAACGCCAGGCTCGCCTGTCTCGATGCGGACTCGTTTCGTCCCGCCGCATTTCCGGAAAAATTACTGGAGGCTGTCGTTCGTGTCAGTTGATCCCACTTTCTATGAATTGGTCATCAATTCCAGCCTGCTGGCGCAACTGGTGCTGTTGTTGCTGATGATCGCCTCTATATTGTCGTGGGCGATGATCTTCGTGAAGTGGCGCATGCTCAAGCGTGCCCGCCGCCTGGCCGGCAGTTTCGAGGACCGTTTTTGGTCCGGGGCGAACTTGTCGCAGCTTTACGAGTCCATTCGTGCGCAGACGCAGCGAGGCGGAATGGGTGGCATGGAAGGTATTTTTGCGGCCGGGTTCCGTGAATATCTACGCCTGCAGCGCCCTAATCAGGAGACCGTGCCGAGTTTCGTGATCGACGCCGCGCAACGTTCCATGCGCGTCGCCTCTTCGCGCGAGGAGGACGAACTGGGCCGCTGGCTGACGTTTCTTGCCACGGTCGGTTCGGTCAGCCCGTACGTGGGTCTGTTCGGCACCGTGTGGGGGATCATGCATGCCTTCATGGCGCTGGGCGACGTGCAGCAGGCCTCGCTGGCAATGGTAGCTCCGGGGATTGCAGAGGCCTTGATCGCCACGGCGATGGGCCTGTTCGCAGCAATTCCGGCAGTCGTGGCCTACAACCGCTTCGCCGATGAATTGGAGCGTCTGATGACGCGCTATGACAATTTCCAGGATGAATTTCTGGCGCTCCTGCAGCGCCAGCTGGTGATGAGCTGAGAAGCCACTCGAACGGATTCCGATATGTCTCGCCGCTACCGTCGCCGCAAGCCCATGGCCCAGATCAATGTCGTGCCTTACATTGACGTGATGCTGGTCCTGCTGGTGATCTTCCTGGTGACCGCGCCGCTGCTCAAACAAGGCGTCAAGGTCGACCTGCCGCGGGTACCGTCCAAACCGGTTTCCAGTCAGGCATCGCAGGTGCCGTTGACGGTCACGGTGAATGCTTCCGGGGCTTTTTTCGTGAGTCAGGGGGCCAATCCGGCCCAGCCGCTGGATGCTGCCGCCTTGCGGCACATTGCGACCGAGGTATTGCGCAAACACCCCAAGATCCAGGTTTACGTGCGCGGCGATAGCCATGTGAGCTACGGCCGTGTGGTCGAGGCGATGGGTATCCTGCAGCAGGCAGGGGCGGACAAGGTGGGGCTCGTCACCGAACCCCCGGCAGCCAAGACGCGACCCTGAGCATGTGGCGTGAGCTGAGAGAGCATCCTTGGGCCTTGTTGGCCGCGATATTGCTGAACGTGATCGTGTTGGTTCTGTTCGGTATCGGCCTGAGCTTCGATCACACAATCACGCCTGCCTCGTCAGGCGCACCGATTCAAGCGGCTCTGGTGCCGCCGCCGAAGAACGTTGCCGCCGAAGCGGCAGCCAAGGCCAAGGCGGCGGCCGAAGCGAAACAGCGCGCCGAAGCAGCGGCCAAGGCCAAGGCAGCGGCAGAAGCGAAGCAGCGCGCCGAAGCGGCAGCCAAGGCCAAGGCGGCGGCAGAAGCGAAACAGCGCGCCGAAGCAGCGGCCAAGGCCAAGGCAGCGGCAGAAGCGAAGCAGCGCGCCGAAGCGGCAGCCAAGGCCAAGGCGGCGGCCGAGGCGAAACAGCGCGCCGAGGCGGCAGCCAAGGCCAAGGCAGCGGCCGAGGCGAAGCAGCGCGCCGAGGCGGCAGCCAAGGCCAAGGCAGCGGCCGAAGCGAAGCAGCACGCCGAGGCGGCAGCCAAGGCCAAGGCGGAAGCCGAAGCGAAACAACGTGCCGAAGCAGCCGCCAAGGCCAAGGCCAAGGCGGAGGCCGAAGCGAAGCGCAAGGCGGCCGAAGAGGCGGCCGCCAAGCGGCGCCTGCAGGAGCAGATCGCTGCCGAGGCGGCGGCCTTGAAAAAACAGCAAATGGCGATTACTGCAGCGCGAAATCAGAAGCTGCAGAATTCATGGCTGGCTGCAATCAAGGCTCTGGTGCAGAGCAATTGGGTGATCCCACCGGGTTACCAGCCGGGGCAAAGCTGTCGTGTCATGGTTCAGCAGGACCCGGCGGGGTATATTCTCAGCCTGCAAATATCCGATTGCACCGGCGACGAACTGTTCAAACACTCGGTCGAGGTCGCGGTCAGACGTTCGGAACCATTGCCCTTGGCACCTAATCCAAGTGTTTTTCAACGTACCTTGATATTCGATTTCAAGCCCCAGGGATGAGGATGTTCATGCGACGAATTGCGGCGGTCCTGTGTCTGATTGTCGGTATAGCCTGGGTGCCTGCTCACGCGGCGCTCAACATCACCATTACCCAGGGTGCGGTTGGCGCGACGCCGATCGGCGTAGTCCCCTTCGCCTGGACCGACAAGGGGCCGCCGCCGCAACGTATCGGCCACATTGTCGCCGATGACCTGGCGCGCAGCGGGCTGTTCGCCCCCGTGCCGCCGGACAAGATGCCGCAGCAGCCAACCCAGCCCAGCCAGATCGATAACACGGCGTGGAGCAAGATGGGGGTCGGGGACGTGGTGATCGGGGGACTGGAGTCGCTCGGCGGAGGTCAGTACAGCGTGCATTTCCAGCTTTTCGACACCCTGCAGAACCAGCAGCTGTTGGGCTATCGTTTTCAGGCCAAGATCGGCCAGTTGCGCCAGGCCGCCCATCGGATCAGCGATCTGATCTATCAGCAGTTGACCGGTCAGCGCGGTGCCTTCAACACGCACATCGCCTATGTCAGCACCAAGGTGGAAAACGGTCGTATCGCGCGCTACCGGATCATGGTGGCGGATTACGATGGGCATAACGCACAGGTCGTGTACTCTTCGCCCAAGCCGCTTTCGTCGCCCGCATGGTCGCCGGACGGCAAGTACATTGCCTACGAATCCTTCGCCTCGGGGCGGCCCGAGCTGTATCTGCAGAACCTGTCCACGGCCAAGCGCGAGCTGATCTCGGATCAGCCGGGACTCAACAGCGCACCTGCGTTCTCGCCCGACGGCACTCAGCTGGCGATGACGCTCACGCATAACGGGCATGCCGAGATATTCGTCATGGACCTCGCCACGCACCAATTGACCCAGGTGACCCACGACGCCTCGATCAACACGGGAGCGGCCTGGATGCCGGACGGGAAATCCATCGTGTTCACCTCGGACCGGGGCGGGTCGCCGCAGATCTACGTCAAGACGATCGGCGGTGGGCCGGCACAACGCCTGACTTACGACGGGCACTACAATGCCGGTGCCAGCGTGTCTCCCAACGGCAAGAAGGTCGCCTTCGTGCATGAGGCGGGGGGCGCCTTCCAGATCGCAATCATGGACCTGGGTACCGGGCAGATGCAGGTGTTGACGCGCGGTCCCCTGGACGATGCCCCGAGCTTTTCGCCTAACGGGGCGATGATCATCTACAGCACGATTTACAACGGCAAGAAGGTGCTCGGCGTGGTCAGCGTCGATGGACGCGTGCGCCAGCGCCTGAGCGGTCCCGAATACGTCAGCCAGCCGGCCTGGTCGCCGTTTGGCAGCTGAACGAATAGGGCGAGAGCGACATTTTGAGCGTTTCATTTTCGGGCTTACCTAAGGAGCAAGGAACATGAACAGGTTTACTGGAGTCATGGCTGTGGCCGGGCTGGCATTCACGCTGGCGGCATGCGCACCGACGACGCAGACGGTCAAGCCGGGTGCGAATGCCGGCATGGGCGCGACGGGAAGTTCCGCCATGGGTAGTGGCAGCGGACAGGGACAGGCTAATGCGTTGCAGGGGCAGGGCGCCATGAGCGCAAGCCAGCTGAACAATCCGGCCAGCCCACTGTACAAGCGGACGATCTATTTTGCGTTCAACAGCAGTGCCATCGCGCCGCAATATCTGACCATCATCAGCGCTCATGCGAAGTATCTTTCGGCGCATCCGAATACGACCATCAAGCTCGAAGGCAATACCGACGACCGTGGTTCGCATACGTACAACATGGCGCTCGGCCAGCGGCGAGCCCAGGCAGTGGCCAAACTGCTCGAGTTGCAGGGCGTCAAGGCCAGCCAGCTCGACATCATCAGCTATGGCGAGGACAATCCGGTCTGCATGCAGCAGAACGAAGCCTGCTGGCAGCAGAATCGCCGGGTGAATCTGGTCTACCCGGGGCAGCCTGCGACGATGCCAGCCCCGACGAGCGGGTCGTCGACGACCATGAATTCCCAATCGGGTATGTCCGGTCAATAACCACTGCTGCGACGGAATAGGTTTCTATGCGTTCAGGTCATCGGATCACCGCGGTACTGCTGGGGGCGGCGCTCGCCGTCCCCACCGTATCCGCGCACGCGGATGATAGCCAGGCGGTCATCCAGTTGTATCAGCAGGTCACAAATCTGCAACAGCAGATCCGCGATCTGCGCGGTCAGAATCAGGAGCTTCAACACGAGCTGGACGATCTGCGCAAGCGCCAGCGAGAGCTCTACATGAATACCGATCAGCGGCTGCAGGCATTGGAAGCTGCGGTTTCGGGCGGTACCGCCGTGCATCCGGTCGGTGCCGGTACGGCCAATGCGCCGGCTATGGGAACCTCCATGCCGGCTGCTTCGACGGCACAGGTAGCAGCTGCGGCAACTTCCACGCCGTCGCCAACAGGATCCGCCGGGGGCAACGGTTTCGACGCCTACCAGCAGGCCTTCAATCTGCTGAAGAACAGCCATTACCATGAGGCCGTCGACGCCTTTAAGTCCTTCGTCAAGAACTACCCGCAGAGCCCCTATGTTCCCAATGCGGAATATTGGATGGGCGAGGCGCTGTACGTGGAGCAGCACTTCAACCAGGCCCTGGCCCAGTTCCGCAAGGTGGTGGATCAGTATCCTCAGAGCAACAAGGTGGCCGCCTCCATGCTCAAGATTGGTTACAGCCAATATGAGCTCAAACAGTGGCCCGCCGCGCGCAAGACCTTGCAGAACGTCATGAACAACTACCCAGGCACCAGCGCCGCCCGTCTGGCCGCAGATCGCCTGAAACGCATGCAGCGTGAAGGTCATTAGCCAGCCAAAATCGGCAGTTGCGCAAGCTCCGCGGACGGCGTTGCAGCTGCGGATCACCGAAATCTTCCTCTCCCTCCAGGGAGAGGCGCGCGACGTCGGAAGACCGACGGTATTCGTTCGCCTGACCGGGTGTCCTCTACGTTGCCACTACTGCGATACCGCCTACGCATTTTCGGGCGGCCTGGCGATGCCCGTGGACGAGGTGCTGGCCAAAGTCGAGGCGTACGGGGTACGCCATGTCACCGTGACCGGTGGCGAGCCACTGGCGCAGCGTGCGGTCCTGCCGCTGCTTGCATCTCTCTCTGACGCTGGGCTGGCCGTCTCCCTGGAAACCAGCGGTGCGCTGGACGTTTCCGCCGTCGACCCGCGTGTGGTCAAGGTGATGGACCTCAAATGCCCGGACTCGGGCGAGGCGGACAGAAATCGTCTGGAAAATCTGGCCTCCATCGGCCCGCAGGACCAGATCAAGTTCGTGATCGCCAGTCGCAACGACTACATATGGTCGCGTGAGATGATGTCGGAACACGGGTTGGCCGAGCGTTGCGAGATCCTGTTCTCACCAGTCCATGGCCGACTGGAGCCGCAAGCGCTGGCGGAATGGATACTGGAAGACCGGCTGCCCGTGCGGTTCCAGATACAGCTGCACAAATACCTTTGGGGAGAGGAACAGGGGCGATGAACAAGGCAGTGATTCTATTGTCCGGTGGTCTGGACTCCGCCACTGTGCTGGCGATTGCGCGCGCTGCCGGCTTCGCCTGTTACGCACTGAGCTTCGATTACGGACAAAGACACGTTGCCGAGCTTGTCGCTGCAAAGCGGGTGGCGACAACAGGCGGCGCGCTCGAGCACCGCGTCATCAAACTCGATCTTGGCGCAATCGGCGGTTCTGCACTCACCGATACGGCCATCGATGTTCCGGAATCGCCCACGGAAGGCATCCCGATAACCTATGTGCCGGCACGCAACACGGTGTTTCTTTCCGTGGCCCTGGGCTGGGCCGAGGTGCTGGAGGCTCGCGATATCTTCGTCGGCGTCAACGCCGTGGACTATTCAGGATACCCGGACTGTCGTCCTGCCTTCGTGCAGGCCTTCGAGCAGTTGGCCAATGTGGCGACGAAAGCCGGCGTGGAAGGCGAGCGCTTTCATATCCACGCCCCCCTCATCGACGATACCAAGGGCGAAATCATCCGGCGGGGAACAGCTCTGGGCGTGGATTATGCGCAGACCGTTTCGTGCTACCAGCCGGATGCCGACGGTCGCGCCTGCGGCCGATGCGACGCCTGTCGCCTGCGCGCTGCCGGTTTCGAGGATGCCGGCGTCGCCGATCCAACCCGTTACCTCCGCTGATCCCACTCCCAGCGCGGAATAAAACCTCTCGGCGGCGCATCTAGCTTGCGCGACAGTCGTGGTGGGGCTGGCTGTGCCCGCGACGACTACAATGAGAAATTATTTGCAGAGGGACGGCTTATGGATCTGACAACGACACAACAGGTCTTAATCGGGGGGCTCGGGCTGGCGGTGGTCATGGGGGCCGTGGTCAATAAGACCAATTTCTGCACCATGGGTGCAGTTTCTGACTGGGTCAACATGGGAGACACGGGGCGCATCCGAGCTTGGATGTTCGCGATTGCGGTCGCCATCACCGGCGTGCTGATACTGCAGTGGACCGGGCTTGCCAAGATGTCGATGGTGGCCAACAACAGCACCTCGTTCCCGCCCTATCTGACCAGCTCACTGGCCTGGCCGCGCTATCTGGTCGGCGGATTTCTGTTCGGCGTCGGCATGACCCTGGGCAGTGGCTGCGGTAACAAGACCATGGTGCGCATCGGTGCAGGCAACATCAAATCGCTGTTCGTGTTCGCGATGATGGGGGTTGGCGCCTACCTGATGATGTACACCAATTTCGGTTATCACGTCTTCCTCAAATGGATGACGCCGGCCTTCGTCGACGTGAGCAGCTTCGGCGCGAGCAACCAGGGTATCGGCAGCATCATCGCCGCTCTCTTCGGCATCCATGCCCAGGACGTCGCCGGCTATGTCGTCGGTGTACTGCTGAGCCTCGCGCTTATCGTTTGGGCGCTGCGTTCCACGGATTTCCGCGGCAGCTTCGACAACGTGATCGGCGGTCTGGTGGTCGGATTGATCGTGGTGGGCGGGTGGTGGCTCACGGCCGGCCCGGTGGGTCAGCACTGGCTGAGCGACATCGACTTCATGGATACGCCTCCAGCCGCGCCGGGTGCGCAATCATTCACCTTCGTTTCGCCGAGCGGTCAGGTGATGTACTTCCTGACGGCCGGATTCAAGTCCAAGCTGGTGACCTTCGGCATGATGGTTGCCCTGGGCGTGGTCATCGGTTCGTTTCTGTACGCGCTGTTCACCCGCAAGCTGCGCCTTGAGTGGTTTTCCTCGATCAGCGACTTCGTGCGTCACATCGTTGGCGGCTTTCTGATGGGCGTGGGCGGCGTGCTGGGCATGGGTTGCACCATTGGCCAAGGCGTGACGGGTGTGTCGACCCTGGCCCTTGGCTCCTATATGACGCTGATCTCCATCATCTTCGGCAGCGCGCTGACCATGAAGATCGAGTATTACCGACTGGTCTACGAAGGTGAGGCTAGCTTCTTCAGCGCCCTGGTGGCGTCGCTGGCCGATTTCCATCTGGTACCTAGCAAGCTGCGCAAGCTCGAAGCTGTCTAGTCTGCAAAGCCAATGAGGCCGTACCCGGGATTCCGGGTACGGCCTCAACGCGTTATACTGCGCAGCCCATTCGGGCCGTTAGCTCAGTTGGTAGAGCACCGGACTTTTAATCCGATGGTCGTTGGTTCGAGCCCAACACGGCCCACCAATTAAAACAAAGACTTAGCGTAATCACTAGAAAGTCAGAAGGTCGCACGGTACAATTTCGGTACACTTTGACCGTAACGGAGTGTGTCGTGGCGACGATCACCCGGACGAAAAGCGGGACCTGGAAGGCCATGATCCGCAGGCAGGGCTGGCCGACCACGATCAAGACGTTCCGCCTGAAGCGGGATGCTCAGGACTGGGCGCGCGAGACAGAAAGCGCGATGGTGCGGGGCGTGTACATACCGCGCGCGCACGGAGAACGGCTGACGCTAGACAGGGCGCTTGATCGCTACCGCCTGGAAGTGACGCCAACAAAGAAGGCATCCACAGCAAGCCGCGAAACGGATCTAGCTGTACCGCTTCGAACCGCGCTCGGTAAGTACTCGCTCGCCGCCATCACCCCCGATATCGTCGCAGAGTACCGCGACAGACGCCTGGCGGCGGTCAGCAAGAAGACCGGGCGCCCCATGAGCGCCAGCAGCGTGCGGCTTGAGCTTGCGCTTCTCGGGCATCTGTACGCCGTGGCTATTAAGGAATGGGGGCTTGGGCTCACGCTGAATCCTGTGCAGATGATCCGGCGACCCAGCCCCGGCGAGGGCCGTAACCGCCGACTGACCGGTGACGAGGAAGCGCGGCTGCTGGCGGCTGTCGATGCACACTCCAACCCGATGCTTGGCTGGATAGTACGCCTGGCGCTTTACACGGGGATGCGGCAGGGGGAGATACTGAGCCTCACTGCCGACCAGGTGGATCTTGACCGCCGCGTGGTGAGGCTGACCGAGACCAAGAACGGCAGTGCCCGCACCGTGCCACTGTCTCGCGCCGCCGTCGATGTACTGCGCGAGGCGCTGGCGTCACCGCTGCGCCGGGGCACGAGCCTTGTGTTCCCCGGAGACCCACGTAAGGACGGCACCCGCCGGCCGTACACGATCAACAGGGTATGGCGCTTTGCGCTCGCGCGGGCCGGCATAGTGGGCCTGCGCTTTCACGACCTGCGACACGAGGCGGTTTCTCGCCTGGTGGAGCGCGGGCTATCAGATCAGGAAGTGGCGGCGATCAGCGGCCACAAGTCCATGCAGATGCTTCGGCGGTACACGCACCTGCGGGCCGAGGATCTGGTGGATAAGCTGGGTTGATTCGCTGTGTGTCCACTTTGCGTACACTCTCTGCTGGCTGGCAGGGTGCGATAGCCGCACAACCGAACCCGCAGCCATGACCAATAACAGCACACAATCGACTGGCAGAAAGACCGCATGACGAACAACAGCAAAGAGACCGAACGTGCCGAGCTGCACAAGACCATCTGGCGCATCGCCAACGACCTGCGCGGCAGCGTGGACGGCTGGGACTTCAAGAGCTACGTGCTCGGCATGTTGTTCTACCGCTTCATCTCCGAGAACCTGACCAGCTACCTCAACGAGCAGGAGCGCCGCGCCGGCAATGCCGATTTCGACTACGCACGCTTGAGCGACCCGGACGCCGAATTCGGCCGCGCCGAGACGGTGACGGAAAAGGGCTTCTACATCCTGCCCTCGGAGCTGTTCGCCAATGTGCGCCAGCGGGCCCGCCAGGACGCCAACCTCAACGAGACCCTCGCGCGCATCTTTGCCAACATTGAAGGCTCCGCCGTCGGCGCCGACAGCGAAAACGACATCAAGGGCCTGTTTGACGATCTGGACGTCAACTCCGGCAAGCTCGGCCCCACTGTCGCCAAACGCAATGAAAAGCTGGTCAAGCTGCTCGACGCCATCGGCGACCTGCCGCTGTCCAACGGCAGTTTTTCACGCAACACCATCGACCTGTTCGGCGACGCCTACGAATACCTGATGCAGATGTACGCCTCCACCGCCGGCAAGTCCGGCGGCGAGTTCTACACCCCGCAGGAGGTCAGCGAACTGCTCGCGCGCCTCACCGTGGTCGGCAAGAGCGAGGTCAACAAGGTCTACGACCCGGCCTGCGGCTCCGGTTCGCTGCTGCTGAAATTCGCCAAGGTGCTGGGGCCGGACAAGGTGCGCCAGGGTTTCTTCGGCCAGGAGGTGAACCTCACCACCTACAACCTGTGCCGCATCAACATGTTCCTGCACGACATCAACTACGAGATGTTCGACATCGCCCACGGCGACACCCTCATCGACCCGAAGCACTGGGACGACGAGCCCTTCGAGGCCATCGTCTCCAATCCGCCCTATTCGATCAAATGGGACGGCGACGCCAACCCGCTGTTGATCAACGACCCGCGCTTTGCCCCGGCCGGCGTGCTGGCGCCCAAGAGCAAGGCCGATCTGGCGTTCACGATGCACATCCTGAGCTGGCTGGCCGTCAACGGCACCGCCGCCATCGTCGAGTTCCCCGGCGTGCTCTACCGAGGTGGCGCGGAAGCCAAGATCAGAAAATACTTGATTGACAACAACTACGTGGACGCGGTGATCCAGTTGCCGCCCGACCTGTTCTTCGGCACCACCATCGCCACCTGCATCATCGTGCTGAAGAAATCCAAATTTGATAACGCCACCCTGTTCATCGACGCATCAAGCGAATTCACCCGCAGCGGCAACAAGAACAAGCTCACCGAGGCGCACCAGCAGAAGATTCTCGATGCCTACACCGTGCGCAAGGACAGCGACCACTTCGCCCGGCTGGTGGAGAACGGCGCCATTGCGGAGAACGGCTACAACATCGCCGTGTCCAGCTATGTGGAGCAGGAAGACACCCGCGAGGCGGTGGACATCAAGGCACTCAATGCCGAGATTGCAAGGATCGTCTCAAGGCAGGCGGAACTGCGCACGGCCATCGATGCCATCGTGGCGGATCTGGAGGGCGGGGCATGAGTGCGGCCTCACGCGAAGGCGCGAAGACGCGAAGGAAGATGAGCCGGATTGATGAGTTGATTGCTGAGCTTTGTCCGGAGGGGGTGGAGTTTAAGGCCATTGAAAGCTTCGTCTCGCGGCCTGCGAATATTCGATGGACGGATCAAGGCGATACCGAATATCAATACATTGACCTGACCTCGGTTGACCGAGCGACGCACGCGATCATTGAAACGTCCGTCATTACCAGCGAGAACGCACCGAGCCGTGCCCAGCAAATTGTCCGCGAAGGCGATGTGATTTTTGGAACCACGCGCCCGATGCTGAAACGGTATGCCGTCATCCCACGCGAATACGACGGCCAGATTTGCAGCACAGGTTTTTGCGTCCTCCGGCCTGACAACAACATCGTACTCACCAACTTCCTGTTCCATCTGCTCGGAACCGATGATTTCTACGCCTACGTCGAAGCCAACGAACGCGGCGCGAGCTATCCCGCCATTCCCGACAACGTGGTGAAGAAGTTTCGCATCCCCGTTCCCCCCCTCGAAATCCAGCGCGAGATCGTGAAGGTGCTGGACACCTTCACCGAGCTGGAGGCGGAGCTGGAGGCGGAGCTGGAGGCGCGTCGGCGGCAGTACCAGTACTACCGCGACACGCTCTTGACGTTCGGCGAACGCTCAGGCGCCGACGCAAGCAAGCAAGCAAGCAAGCAAGCAAGCAAGCAAGCAAGCAAGAATAAGGTGGATGGCGATGGCTGAAGTTGCAGAAGTTCGCAGCGGGTGGGGTTTCCCGAATGCGTATCAAGGTCAGGCCGAAGGCGTATACCCGTTCTACAAAGTCAGTGATATGAATCTTGCAGGTAATGAAACCTTGATGACCTCTGCCAAGAATTTCATTGACAAAGCCACGGTGAGGAAGCTCGGTGTCACGCCTGCGCCTGCGAGGACTGTCATCTTTCCGAAGATTGGCGCTGCAGTTGCAACAAACAAGAAGCGCATGCTTTCAATGCCATCGGCCTACGACAACAACGTAATGGGTCTGATTCCGGGCGACCAACTCAATCCGCGTTTCCTCTTCTTCTGGATGCAGACGGTTGATCTCACCAAGCTCGCACACGATTCCGGCGCGGTTCCATCCATCCGGAAATCTGAAATGGAGAATCTCCAGGTTCCCATCCCACCCCTCGAAGAACAAGCCCGCATCGTCGCCATCCTCGACAAGTTCGACGCGCTGGTGAACGACCTCTCCAGCGGCCTGCCGGCGGAAATTGCCGCGCGGCGCAAGCAATACGAGCACTACCGTGACCGCCTGCTCACCTTCAAGGAGGTCGCCTGATGCCAACTTGCTGGATCATCGCCGGCCCCAATGGCGCGGGTAAAACTACCTTCGCGTTGGAACACCTGCCGCAGGTGGCCGCTTGTGTCCGTTTCATCAATGCCGACCTGATCGCTGCCGGGCTGTCGCCGTTGGCACCGGAGCGCGAGCTGCTGACGGCTAGCCGCATCTTCCTGCGCGAGATTGAGCAGTGTATTGGCTCGCGCGAGGATTTCGCGTTTGAGACCACCCTGGCTGGACGAAGCTACTTGCGTCTGACCGAACGCCTGCGCGCCGATGGTTGGCGGGTGGTGCTGATCTACCTGGCCCTGCCCAGTGCCGAGATGTCGAAGCAGCGCGTGGCCGAACGGGTCGCCCACGGTGGCCACGATATTCCGGTAGTAGATATCGTGCGGCGCTTTCCGCGTAGCCTGCGTCGTTTGCTGGATGACTTCAGTCACCATGTGGATGCCTGCACCTGCTTCATGAATGATGGGGAAAGTCCACAGCTGGTTTTCGAACAGTATGGCGGCAACCGTGTTGTGATCCATGATGATTACTATCAACTGCTGCTTGATGAGGCCAAACGATGAATACAGCTAAAAAGTCCACACCGTCACCGGAAGCACAGCGACAACTGGAACTACTGCGCCAGGCGGTGCGCAATGCGCTGGAGAGAAAACGGAGGTTGGGTCAATACGCGGTGATCTGGCAGGACGGCAAGCCGGTGAGCGTCGGCAAGGACGCACCGCGCCAGGACTCGGGGCCATGAAGCCTACCCCATGAGCGAAGACCTCAAGCCCCACCGCTATGAACCCATCGCGCTCTCCGACGAGAGCACGGTGGTGGCCGAGTTCGTGCCTGAGCCCAGGGTGCGCGAGTCGGACTATCAGAGCGAGGCGGCGCTGGAGCGCGACTTCATCGCCCAGTTGCAGAAGCAGGCTTATGCGTATCTCCCTATCACCTCGGAGGCGGATCTGATCGCCAACCTGCGCGCGCAGCTGGCGGCGCTGAACAGGATCGCGTTTTCCGATGCCGAGTGGCAGCGCTTTTTCAGCACCTGCATTGCGGGCGCCAATGACGGTATCGTCGAAAAGACCGCGCGCATCCAGGAAGACCACGTGCAGTTGCTCAGGCGTGATGACGGCACGGTCAAGAACGTTTACCTGATCGACAAGCAGCACATCCACAACAACCGCTTGCAGGTGATCAATCAGTACGAGGCCGAAGGCAGGCGCGCCACTCGTTTCGATGTGACCATCCTGGTCAACGGCCTGCCCATGGTGCATGTGGAGCTCAAGCGCCGGGGCGTGGACATCCGCGAGGCTTTCAACCAGATCAACCGCTACCAGCGCGACAGCTTCTGGGCGGGCAGCGGCCTGTTCGAATATGTGCAGTTGTTCGTGATCAGCAACGGCACACTGACCAAGTACTACAGCAACACGGTGCGCAACGGCCACCTGGCCGAGCAGCGCGGCAAATGCGGCAGGAACAAGACTTCCAACAGCTTCGCCTTCACCATCTGGTGGGCCGATGCCAAAAACCGGCCCATTACCGAGTTGGACGGCTTCACCAAGACCTTCTTTGCTAAACACACGATGCTGAACATTCTTACCCGCTACTGCGTGTTCGATGTGGACAGGAAGCTGCTGGTGATGCGGCCCTATCAGATCGTCGCCGCCGAGCAGATCCTGCAACGCATCGCCACCAGCACCAATCATCGGCAGCTCGGCAGCGTGGCGGCGGGCGGTTATATCTGGCACACCACCGGCAGCGGTAAGACCCTGACCAGCTTCAAGGCCGCACAACTGGCGCGCGGCCTGCCGGAGATCGACAAGGTGCTGTTCGTGGTGGACCGCAAGGATCTGGACTATCAGACCATGCGCGAGTACGAGCGCTTCGAGAAGGGCGCGGCCAACTCCAACACCTCCACCGCCGTGCTGCAAAAGCAGCTGGAAGACCCCAACGCCCGCATCATCATCACCACCATCCAGAAGCTCAGCCGCTTCGTGGCCAACAACCGGAAGCACCCGGTGTATGACGCGCACGTGGTGGTGATCTTCGACGAGTGCCACCGCAGCCAGTTCGGCGAGATGCACGCCGAGATCACCCGGGTGTTCAAACGCTATCACCTGTTCGGCTTCACCGGCACGCCGATCTTTGCGGAAAACGCTGGCAGCGGCGGCAACCCGTTGCGCCGCACCACCGCGCAGGCCTTTGGCGACAAGCTGCACACCTACACCATCGTCGATGCTATCAACGACAGGAACGTGTTGCCGTTTCGCATCGACTACATCAATACCATCAAGACCGCCGATCACATCAAGGACAAACAGGTGCCCGCCATCGACACCGAGCGGGCGCTGCTGGCGCCGGAACGCATCGGCCAGATCGTCCGCTACATCCGCGAGCATTTCGACCAGAAGACCAAGCATTCGGCTTCCTACAAAATGCACGACAGGCGGCTAGCCGGGTTCAATTCGCTGTTCGCTACCGCCAGTATCGATGCCGCCCGACGCTACTACAGTGAGTTCAAGGCGCAGCAGGCCGAGCTGCCGGCTGCGCAACGGCTGAAGGTCGGCCTGATCTACAGCTTCGCCGCCAACGAGGACGATCCCGACGGCCTGCTGGGCGAAGAGGCATTCGAAACCGATGGGCTGGACCAGAGCGCGCGCGATTTTCTGGAGGCTGCGATCCAGGACTACAACGCCCTGTTCTCTACCTCATTCGATACCTCCGCCGACAAGTTCCAGAACTACTACAAGGATCTGTCCCAGCGCCTGAAGACCCGCGAGCTGGACCTGGTGATCGTGGTCAACATGTTCCTCACCGGCTTCGATGCCACCACCCTCAATACCCTGTGGGTGGACAAGAACCTGAAGGCCCACGGCCTGATCCAGGCCTATTCGCGCACCAACCGCATCCTCAATTCGGTCAAGACTTACGGCAATATCGTCTCCTTCCGCAATCTGGAGCAGGCCACCAACGATGCCCTGGCCCTGTTCGGCAACAAGGACGCCAAGGGCATCGTGCTGCTCAAGCCCTATGCCGAGTATTACGCCGAGTACCAGGGCAAGGTTGCCGAGCTGCAGGCGCTGTACCCGCTGGACACCCCAATAATCGGCGAAGCGGCGAAAAAGTCATTCATCAAGCTGTTCGGTGCCATCCTGCGGCTGAAGAACATCCTCACCGCTTTCGATGACTTTGCCGGCAATGAGATTCTCAGCCAGCGCGATTTCCAGGATTACCAGAGCCTCTATCTGAACCTTTACGCCGAGTTCCGCAATGCCTCGGAGGTCGAGAAGGAAAGCATCAACGACGACGTGGTGTTTGAAATCGAGCTGATCAAGCAGGTCGAGATTAACGTCGATTACATTCTGATGTTGGTGGAGCAGTATCTGAAGAAGAAGGGTACGGGCAAGGACAAGGAAATCCGCGCCAATATCGAGCGCGCCGTCGATGCCAGCCCGAGCTTGCGCAACAAGAAGGACCTCATCGAGCAGTTCGTGGATACCGTGTCCAACAAGTGCGAGGTGGATACCCAGTGGCAGGATTTTGTGGTGGCCAAAAAGGCCGAGGAACTGGAGCGGATCATCCAGGACGAGAACTTGGACGCCGAGGAAGCCCGCGCCTTCATCGACAACGCCTTCCGCGATGGCGCCATCCCCACCACCGGTACGACCATCACCAAGGTTTTGCCGCCGGTGTCACGTTTCTCGAAGGACAACGGCCACGGTCGTAAGAAGCAGGCAGTGCTCGAGAAGCTGGGCACCTTCTTCGAGCGGTATTTTGGGTTAGTGGGTGATACGGTGGATTAGTCCGACCCAAGCCTATTTAGGAGGTCAATCACTTGCTGAACTTTCGCCTGTAGCGCTTCCAATTCTTTTTCCGCCTGTTGCCGTTCCTCGGGGGAATTCGGGTGTTTTAGCCGCTGCTCAATCCAAGCGGCTTTAGTTTCCCAGGCTGTCAGCGTGTCGTGGTGGTGGATATTTAACACTTGTGACTTTATCTGTTGAGGGTCCATAGTCACTCCTTCGGATGGGCTTTAGGTGGAGCGGTTCAATTGGGGGTTGTACCGCATTCGGCAGTGGATCGGTTGATTGTAAGTGCGGGTCAATCGGTAATCGAAGAGATAAGTTAGACTATGCCGACCGATCGACAGTTCAGCGCTGTTCTGCCAGCGAAGCGCGCAGCGAGACGGTGTGTATGCGCGGTCGAGCGGAGCGATCCCCGTGCGCGGCTTATGTCCGTTTCGCGGACACGTCTGTCCATCTTCTGGACATATGGGGTACAAATTGTTCAAAAAGTGAACAATTTAGAATCATTGAGGCCCGTTTGTGGACAGGATTGTCCAGTTTGGGGACGGATGGGCAGAAAAAGGCCCGGCAATGCCGGGCCCTGGATATCAGCCGCCGAGGCGGATGCCGACTGTCGCGACCGGGCTGGTGATACGTGCGCCGTTCAGACCGAAGCGATCCCGGCTGTACTTCGCGTACACGGCGACGAACGGGGTCAGGTGAAAACCTATTCGCGCCGCTTCGCGATCCCATAGGCCGCCCATGGCTCGCCCGCGACTCGCGGCAGCCTTGCCCACATGGCCGTCGATGCCGGTCAGCGTGACGATGACCGGTCCGGCGTCGATCATGAGCTTGAGCCCCACACCACCCCGTAGCAGGAGATATTCCACGCCCTGCGTGCCGTACAGATCGTACTGACCCGCCAGGATCGGCGCGACCGCCAGGTGTGGCAGAGGCGAGAACCCCGCACCTACCTCGAAGCGTCCCGAAAACAGGCTGGTGGAACTGCCGTGCAGGATGCTCACATGCGAATCGTAGACACCATACCCGCCGGCGAACACTCGCCCGCCGTCGAGTTCGACGCCACTGATCTGGGTGCGTGATCCGCCATCGGTTCGAATGTTGCCGCGCTGGAAACCAAGCCGGCTGCCGTCGTTCTCCGGATTCATGGGGTTGAACAGGCCCGCCTGCGCTGTCCCGCAGATCACTGCACCGCCCAGTACCGCCATCGTCAGAATCGTCTGCCTGAACATGATTGTCTCTCCTGTGTTGGGCAGGCCGGGGATCGGCCCGCCAGTCCGTCTACAGTCGTCGCCGTGCAGGACCTGATGCACGATCCTGTCTAGTCTGTTTAAGGTTGGGTTCATTGCCTTTGCCTCCGTTTTCGTCTGGCATGGAGTCATGCCGCGCATGGCTCCTGCCACGCTGGCGAAGCGCGGGGGTAGCAAAGGTCAAGGGCGTGAGGTCGGGAGGGGAATCACCCGGCCTGCACAAGCGAACGAAGAGAGCGCGGAAGGTTGGGGAGACCCGACCTCACGGCGCAGCGAAGCGGAGCTTTATCCTTGACCGACGCGAGGGGCAGCGCCCCTTAGGCAGAGCAGTTCAGGGTTCCAGATCAGCAGCGCGGCGTCGAACGGGGCCGCGTCGCCGGGTGACAGGGATCCGGCCAGTTGACCCCGCAGAAAGCGCAGCCTGCCGGGGATCGGCGCGACGATCGCGTCGTGCTCGACAGCACGCTCAAACCAGCGGGTGCCCGTCCTTGAGGGCACCAGCGCAACTATTACAACGCCCTTCCTCGACTCGTCGATGCACTTGTCGATCCAGGCGGAAATCCTGGAATAAGGCGGGTTGACGAATACGACCGGCGGGGGGATGGCGGCATCGACTTTCCACGACCGCGACAGCCCGTCGTCCTCCTGCGTATAGTAGAATTCGGCGGGCACAACACGGTGCGCCGGGTCAGCCGGGGCACAAGGATCGAGGGTGAATACCCGGCGCCCAATGCCCCGTAGGATCATCTGCGTTAACTCCGGCGGGGTGTACCAGTCGTCACTTTGTGAGCGATGGTATACCGCTGTTTTTTTCTGCCGTTTTTGTTTTTGCCGAAGACGATATGCCCGGCTTGCAGCGGCCCGCGCCGACCTGGCATCTGGATGAATGCGCGGACGGCCGCGCTTTTTTTTAGGTGTCCTGTCTGTCATGATCGGATTTTATATGACGCTCGGAGCGTCATATTAATCCAGGCTGCGGGCAAAAAGTTATAGGGTTGGCGCGCAATCCAACCTGGATCGTTACTTGAGTGGGTCGTCCCATACCCGCTTAACCGCCAAAATCCGCGCGGCGCTGGCCGGCATATAGTTGCGGCGAATCCAGTCCTCGCCCACCTCCACCCGGATCGTTGATTGATGGTAATAATAGCTAGACCACTTTAGGCAGATGTGGCCAGCGCGGGTTGTGGTGAAGTAGCCCTTATGGCCGAGCAACCGCGGCGCGCGCCGCCCACGCACCACATAAACGCCCACATACCCGGGAGCGCGGACCATGTGCCGAATTTCAGTGTCAAAATCACGTGCCAAATCCGTCTTTTTCATCGCAATCGCAAAGGCTCCTTGTGCTTTGTTTGATTCAGCTAGCTAAACCAGTTTAGCTAGCGGTTGGAGCTAATTATTTAACGTTTAAGCGCGAGGAAAAATAGACGGAATGCCAACCAATGCAAACGGGTTTTGGGAGGTGTGGAAATGCGGGTTAAAGCGGGGTTTTGTGTATAATTTTTTACGAATTTTTACATTTGAAATGGGTGGTCGAACACTTGGCCATCCTTCCCCGCCCTGAACGGCGGGGCTTGCGAAAACAGGCCGGGTTGACCAGGGAAAGCGATGACGGCCAGCCCGGCCAGCCGTTTGAGAGCCAGCCAAAGCCAGAACCGGGAGCACAAGGCCCAGACTGCCCAAAGTGCAAAAAACCGACTGGCGCATTCTCCACGAAAACCGGCAAGCCCTATTTTCGTTGCCAGAAATGCGGCGCGGCATGGTGGCCGGATGAATCGGGCACGGCCCTTGGCAAGAAATGGATCAAGAAATCATGAGAGCATGGTAGGGACCGATATGGCATATTCAGCACCGGCACAGGATGAGATTGAGCAACAGCAGGAACATGCCTCTGAATAAAACCTGGATAATGGGTCAATCATGGGTCATAATGTCCCCCAAGATTCCCCTTCAAGGACGAGACATGACGCACGTTCAACCTCTGGAACTTCTCAAGCAGGCCCGCGACTGGTTCACCCAGAGAGAGATAGCCGAACGCATCGGCAAGACGCCTAAGACCGTAAGACGCTGGGAAAAAGAGGAGGTCCCATGCCCCGTCATGCTGGGGCCTATACTTCGTGACCTCTTGCAAAATGTCGCCCACAACCCAGCCGGTGGCGGACGATTCCGCTTCATTGACCTGTTTGCAGGGATTGGCGGCATCCGTATGGGGTTCGAGGCTCACGGAGGTGAGTGCGTCTTTACCAGTGAGTGGAACGAGTTCTCAAAAAAAACTTACGTCGAGAATTTTGGCGGCCGACATTCTTTCGTCGGTGACATCGTGCCTTTTCCAGCGGAGGACGTGCCTGATCACGATGTTCTGTTGGCCGGTTTCCCCTGCCAGCCCTTTTCTATCGCCGGGGTTTCCAAGAAAAACTCGCTTGGACGCCCTCACGGCTTTGAATGCACAACACAAGGAACCTTGTTTTTCGATGTGGCGCGTATCATCGCCATAAAGCGTCCGAAGATGTTTCTGCTGGAAAACGTCAAAAACCTGCTTTCGCATGACCGGGGAAACACGTTCCGTGTCATCCTCCAAACCCTGCGCGACGAGCTTGGTTATGACGTGCATTACCGAATTATTGACGGGCAGCGGTTCACTCCGCAGCACCGGGAGCGGATTATTATTGCTGGCTTCCGTGAAAAAACCAGTTTTTCATGGGACGACCTGCAACTGCCATCTGAAGGGCCGCGTCTTTCCTCGATTCTACACCGGACAGATGGATCTGAGCCTATATTGCCTTGGGATGGTAACCAGTTTTTCGACCACGACAGGCAGACTGTTCAGCCTAAATACACCCTGACACCAAAATTGTGGGCCTATCTCCAGGCCTATGCGGAAAAACATCGCGCTGCTGGCAATGGTTTCGGCTTCGGGCTGGTTACTCCTGATAGCGTGGCCCGAACTCTATCAGCCCGTTATTACAAGGACGGGTCCGAAATCCTTGTCTCGCAGGGAAGTCGCAAGCGCCCCCGCCGCCTGACTCCGCGCGAATGTGCCCGCCTCATGGGATTCCCGGACACTTTCCGTATTCCTGTTAGCGACACGCAGGCTTACCGCCAGTTCGGGAATAGTGTAGTGGTGCCGGTCATGCGCGAGGTGGCCCGCATCATGGTTCCGCATGTCGAAATCATAATCGAGCAGGAAAAGGCTGGCGTCACACAACCCCCACTGGCATTTACCTGAATTACGTGGCCGACGTGGTGGATGCCGCAACCCGAAGCCGGATGATGGCTGGCATCCGGGGGCAGAACACGAAACCTGAAATCCTCGTGCGAAGCCTGCTGCACCGTGAGGGCTTCCGGTACCGCCTGCATGTTAAGGAACTACCAGGAAAGCCTGATATTGTACTGCCGAAATATTGTGCTGTTATCTTTGTCCATGGCTGTTTTTGGCACGGTCACGATTGTCCACTTTACAGGCTTCCAGGCACCCGCCGGGATTTCTGGCAGGATAAAATCGACCGGAACCGGGATAGGGATCGCAGGGTACGGAATGCTCTTCTTGCGGCGTGTTGGCGTGTTGCAGTGGTCTGGGAATGTGCCCTTCGTGGGGCGGAAATGGATTCCGGACAGGTCGCGCAGCGCCTGGCCGGATTGTTGCGCGGCAATGAAAAGGAAATGGAAATTAAAAAATGAAGCAGGGCTATCTATCACAGTATTTTGATGGTGTTGCGCTCAAATACCTGAGCGCCGTCGAGGCCGATGTCATACGGTCGAACCAACACGAGTTTAACGGCGTGGAATCCCTGCGTTCGATTCTTGGTGAACCATCCGGCAAAGTACGGTTCGCGGCGAGATTTCTTTATCTCTCCGACCAGGATGATGAGCCGGTCATCGAGGACGGATTCCTGACCTGGTACGATGCCCGGCAGAGGGCAAGGGAAGATCGCGGCGTCATGCGCTGGGAATACCGACTATATTTCCCGACCAATCTAGTCTCGCAGTGCGCGGCAGAAGGCGACCTGCTGGTGATAGCAAGGCGGGCCGATGGCGACCTGCTAGCTATCGTGGCCGAAAAGGACACAACCATTGAACGGCAGCTCATGTGGCTATTCGGATTTTCCGACCTTACGCATCCAGGCTTCTCTGTCAAATCTGAACTGGAAACCGAACAGGACAGGATCGGCTTTGCCGCAAGGGTCATCCTCGAACAGATCGGAATAGAACCAGAAGAGGAAGCCCCGAACTATCTTGATGAAATGCTGGCAAGATTCGGCGGCAACTTCCCGAAAACAGCAGAGTTCTCAGCCTACGCCAGAAGTACAATTCGCGACCTTTCCAGTCGTGACGACCCGGATACGGCACTCGTAGCATGGATGGAGCGGGAAGAAATCCTGTTCCGCACGCTCGAAAAGCATCTGCTCGGTGAAAAGCTGCGCAGCCTCACGCAATCCGGCATCGAGGACACAGAACCTTTCATCAAACTGGTTCAGAGCGCCCTTCAACGCAGAAAATCACGGGCTGGATCGGCACTGGAAAACCACCTCGAACAGGTATTCACTGATCACGGTGTAACCTACACGCGAACCGGCGTGACTGAAAACAAGCTGAAACCGGACTTCATCTTTCCCGGCATCAACGACTACCACAATGCTGTCTTCCCGCAGGCAAGGCTGACGATGCTGGCATCGAAATCAACCTGCAAGGACAGATGGCGGCAAATCCTCAACGAGGCTGCCCGAATCCCATACAAACACCTACTGACGCTAGAACCCAGCATCAGCGAAAACCAGACGGACGAGATGAAGTCTGAACAGGTGCAGCTAGTCCTGCCTCGCAATCTGCATCCAACCTATTCGGTAGCACAGCAGGCTTGGCTTATGAATGTGGAGTATTTCACCCAGATGGTGAAACAGCGGCAGAACGCTTGATCTGTTTCACACCTGCATTCCTCGTCCAAATTTAACACCTTTTTGTCGTAGCTGAACGACATCATTCGAGAACTCCGGTCACGCTCTCGACCCTCTGGCAGCACGCGCAGGCCACGGTCGCAGAGCTTGAAGCCCCGACTACAGCCCGGCTTAGTCGTGGGAGAGTTCACGCCGTAAGGCATGTGCAAGGTAACCGGCCACGTCACCTTTGCCGGTTCGTCTTTATCCTCGCCCGCCCCTGCGGTCGTTCGAACTCGCGTTGCTGAGCTTCCGGCGTACCTCATTTTGGTTCATCGGGTTGATCGGGTGGCGCAGTCTGACTCGTGTCGGTTTGCCTGTGATCGTACTCTCATTTTCGGCGCGCTTTGCGCTCGGCCTGCTCGCGCCGGGCCGGGGCCGTGGAACGCCGCCGGCGTCCGTGTAGCGCGCGAAAACTGGCGTTGCGGCGGGCCGCGTCGCTCGTTGATCGTGCCGCTTGTTGATGGAAACCCGTGCCGTCTTCCGGGTCACGTGTCCTTGTGGCAAGGCAAGGTCATGATCGGATTTTATATGACGCTCCGGGCGTCATATTAATCCAGGCTGCGGGCAAGTTCCATCAATCGCGCGTGCGCACGGGGATCCCGCTCTGGTATCGCGAGACCGCGTATGTACCCGGCGCGCGGCGCGGGCCGCGCCAGTTCCGCCATGACCAGTTCGCGCACCGCGCCGGGCGGGAGGCCGCTGGCTGCGGCGGCGGGGGCAGGCGACAGCCCGCCAGCCTCCACGCCATCGAACAAGTCGCCCATCGTGGGTGTCTTTCCGCTCATCCGTTTATCTCCATCTGGCGCGGACAAGACCGGCGCCGGCATGATCCACCCATCCAGCGACGTGCCTGGCGCCCATAACAAATGGCAGATGATGAATTGCCGCCCACCCCCAGGCCCAGCCGCCCAGGCCGAGCAGGGCGATCAGAATGGGCAGCCATAGCACGCGGGCAACAGCGAACCCAAGCCCCCAAGCGAACCCGCGGATCAGGTCGAGTATCAGTCCTGCGCCCATGGCTACGGCTCAAAGTCCAGATCGCGATCCATGGCACGCCCAGCAGACGGGTCATGGTGCCCGACCGCATGGCTGATGGTGTCTGCCTGCTTCGCCCCGGCCGGGGGCTCGGGGGCCTTGGGCTTCATCCATGCAGGGTCTTTGGGCTGCAGACGTTCGTCCATTTTGTGATCGACCTGTTGATTGGGTTTTTCCTCGTTCATCCTGGTTACCTCTCGCGTGATCTTTCCTGTTCGTGTTCGCGGCCGCGCTCGCGGTCCGCTTCCCTGGCCGCCTGACGTTCCTGCGCCCGATCCCGTGTTGCCTGCCGCACGTCCTCGATACCATCCCTGCGCGCGGCGCGGGCGTCGGCCATCCCATCCTTGGCTGCGCCCGCAGCGCGCTCGGCCATCCAGCGTTCGAGCTTCGCCTCCGCCGCATTCATCGCCTGAGATGGGAGTGATTCGCGCCAGTCGTTCGCTTTCGCCGCGTGTTCTGCCGCCCGCTGGTAGTGCTTCGAGGCACGATCCTCCTGCTTTACCGCCTCTTTCTCTTCCCTGCGGGCTTCCTTCTCCGCGTCCTTTACCGCCTGCCGGTACTCATCTGGCAGGCCGTCGCGTTTCATATCGGTGTGCTGGCGAATACCCTCTGCCTGTGCATGGGCGGCGCGGGCGGCGTCTTTGAGGTCGGCGGCGCGTTCGCGATCCGGCTCGCGGTCTGCCTGGCGATCCAGATATCGCCCCTGTCGATGCAGGTCGGCAGCCGCCTGATAGTCTTTCAAACACTCGACGGCGGCGCGTTCCGCCGCCTTATCCTCTCGCCGCGCTTCAATCTCCGCGCCCGCGTTGATCGCTTTCTCGTCCCAACCATCCGCCGCGCGCTCATGGGGGCGCGCCTCATCCCGCTCATGGGTGTCTGAGCGTTCACGATCATTGGCGGGCTCCGGCTCGGGGGCATGATCCATCGCTTTGCCGTCGATGCCGTGCACCTGGTCGATGCCGTGCACCTGATAGTCCAGCGTGCTTTCTTTCTGGCGACTGACGCTCATTGCCTCTACCACGTCGCGGAACTGCTCAAGCCGCTCGTCGGCTGCATCTTTCTGTGGGCCGCCCTCGCGCCCGATCTCGCGATGAGAATACTGATCCAGATGGTCGCGCACGCCGGAGAAGCTGCCGCGCTGCTCGTCGGTCAGCGCAGGCGCTTCGCCACGAGCGGCTAGATCGTCCGCCAGCGATAGCATTTTCTCGGTCGGCGGTATCTTGTCCTCGATCTTTTTGGTCTGCGCTTCCGTGGTCACCCATTCGGTGCCATCTTTTGCCCTTGATCCCATGACGTAGGCCATTTCCCGGTGCATGCTGTCGCTGGTGGCATAGCCCACCACCCGTTCCACGGTCGCGCCCTGCGACCGATCCGCAGTGATCGCGTAGCCATGGCGCAGATCCTGCTTCTCCGGATCGATCAGCTTCACGCTTTCATCTCGATCCAGCCGCACCGCCACGCCCCGCTCGTCCACGCCCACCACGGTGCCCAGGTCGCCGCGCCTGAGATCCGCCTTGTAATCGTTCGTGCCGGCGAACAAAACACGGTCGCCGGGGGCGAACTCAGTTCGCTCCGTAGTGGTTCGCATCTGCTTGGTCTCCGGGTCAATGCCAAGCTCTCGAACAGACTCAAACACCACGCCGTTTTGCAATTCTCCGTTTTTCTTGAGGTCAGCGCGGATCGCCGCGTTGATATCGTTCACACGTTGGTTGGTAGACGCCAGCGCGAGCGTTTTTTCCGCGCCGACCTCGGCCGCGGCATGAACCCATCGCTGCGCGATCTCATTGACGGCTGCACGGTGATTTTTCTCAACAGCTACCTGGCCCTGGTCGATGTAGTGCAGCATGGCCGCTGCCGACTCGCCGCGGCTCATCGCGCGCACCGCCTGGCGGTCGCCTGCGGCGCGCTGGCGATGGATTTCTTCCAGCCTGACATGCCCGACGCCGCGCTCGACGTCCGCCAGATGCCTGAACATGGCGCCAGGACCAACCGGCTGCATCTGCTTGTGATCGCCGAGCATGATGATCTTCGCCCCGCCGGCCTCCGCCGCCTGCACCAGGTCATGCATCAGGCGGCTGTCTGTCTTGCCCATTTCGTCAGCGACGATCACCGTGCGCTCGTCTAGCCGGGTCTGCCCGCGCTCGACTTCGGCCAGCAGTCGGTGGATCGTTTTGGCGTCCTCAATGCCCGCGCTCGCCCCGAGATCAGCCGCCTGCTTACCCTGTGGGGCGACACCAAGGACCGTGTATCCAGCGTCCTCATACGCCTGCCTGACAGCGCTCATGGTGGTGCTTTTGCCTGTGCCGGCATCCCCTACGAGAACCTTGATCTGCCCACGCTCCTGGGTCATGCCTTCGAGCGCCTTTGCCTGTTCATGAGACAACTTGTGCCCAGCCGCATCCTCGACCTTGGCTCGTGCCTGGGCGACCTGCTCCGGGGATAACGACCAGGCATCTTTGAGCCTACCCGCCTGCGCTGCGGCCAGCGTGTCGCGCTCTTTCTGGACGAGTTCGGGGGTGGAATAGCGGACGCCGCCGTCGAGCGCCTTGAGAGTCACGCATTCGGCCAGCGTGTCGCGATACAAATCAGCCGCATCCTCTCGCCCACGGCCCATCCCCTGAGCGGCGACAAGCGCCGCGTATTCCAGATCCTTGGCAGAAAACACGGCGCGATTCTGCGTGACGATCTCCTGCACCAGTTCGATGCTCGCCCGCCGCTCTTCTGCGGGGATCGACTCACCAGCGCCGCGGGCTTTCTCCACGTCGAAGGCGTGCTCTGCCGCGCGTTCGCGCCAGCGTTCGCGCAAGCTTTCTATGTCCACGTCGTGATCTTTCGCGGGGCGGGTATCCAGCGCCGCCGCCTGCGCGGCCTTGGCGCCCGCCGTGCCCCGCTCGGCCATCGCCTCAAGGATCTGTTCGCGCCGGGTGCTTGACGCTTTCTCAAGCGACTGGGGGACGGCTTTGATGCGGAACGACTCGCCATCGCGCTCGGTGGCGAACCCGGCCTGGCGTAATTTTTGATCTAAGTGAACGCGGTACGCCGCCCCGAGGATCTTCTGATGGGCGTACAGGTCGCGGCCATCGATCGATCCAAAGCTTCCATCCGAGCGCGGAGCGACATTCATGATCGTAGAATGCGTGTGCAGATCCTCATCCAGTTCGCGACTCGTTCCGTGCTGCCAAAGGGCGGCGACCATGCCGACTTTTTCATGATCCGCGCCGCCTGCGCCCCTGCGGGTAGAAATAAATCGCTCCTGCATTTCAAGAAGCGTTTCCTTGACCGCTTCTGCGTGCGCTTTTTCCACCGCTTGGCGCGTTTCTTCGTCGCCCACGGCCCACACGTTTGATACGGACTTGGGCGCTGAGAAGGTACAGTCGTACAGCGCGACGCGATCCTTGGCACCTGAGTTCTGCGCCAGGGCCTCTTGAGTCTGAGGATGAAAACCATCGGCCAGAGAATGAAAATCCTGCGCGGAGACAGCACCCACGAGGCCGAGCGATTCCGCGCCGGATCCAAACCATTCACCATCACCCTCCCGCGAGTAATAATCCTCGCGCTCGGCCTCGCCGCCTGCGCGGTGGGCGTCGGATTGAAGGTGGGTGTAGTAGCTCTTGGCGGTGCCCGCGCCGCGGGCGGATATGCTCATCATCCGATCATTCCTCGTCCAGCTCGCCGCTTGCATGCACCAACGCACGGACCTCTCGCATCAGCGGCTCCCGCCGCCCCATATCCGCCAGCGGCACGATGCCATGAGCGATCATCCGGCTTAGGCTGCCAGCGATCTTTTTAGCCACTGCTTCGTCAGGCGACAGGCTTTGCAGGGCAGAAAGAATCTCGCGCTCAGCGTCGCGTACCGCGTCAACCGAGTCGGTCATTGTCTCCTTGAGCATCATATCGATGCCCCGGCGATGGGCTTCGAGTTGCGCCGCAATAGAGCGCGAAAACTCGTCGATGATCGTGCCGCGCATGACCGCTGACCGCACTCGCTCTGAGTCCGTGTTACCCGGAAACTTGCGCAGCGCGGCCAGCGCAGCGGCGTCAAATCGAGTCGAGATCGTCTTGCTCGCCATGGGTCACATCCTCAACAATTGGCTTGACACGATCTTCTCCCCGTTTTTCATTTATGCAAGCGGGGTTCAACCGTTCGACCATCGCCCTAAACTCATTTTCAAGAGCTTCTTGAGAGAGGCCGAGACGATCGACTCCGGCCCGAACTGCCGCTTTAGTGATCTGGCGTTTTTGCTGCTCTCGCTCGCGTTTCTTCGCCTCCGCCGCCGCCTTTTTCAGTTCCTCGATCTGCGCAAGGATTCGTTCAGATTTGCTCATCGTCTTGTCGTTCATTGTGTAAACACCTTTTCTTAAGTAAAATCAATGAGTTATAGCCGAAACGCCCAAAACCTGTTTACAGGGTGTATACACCTACAGGCCGCGCCCCGCTTGGGTTTGGGGGTTGCGGTGTTTGCACCCATGGTGCAGGGGTGTGAGGAAAACTCGGCCGCGCCAGCGGCCGGGTTTTCCGACCCGAATTTCGGGGTTTTGGTTTGAGTTTCAGTGCTGCGGTTCATGGTTGATCACGAACAGGATTTGAAGCACGAGACCACGAAAAACTTCCCGAATTTCGGCCTCAATGTCCGCGTCACGAATCACCGGACTCAACACTTCCTGCGCACGCTCCTTGGTCCAAAACCCGTCGATCGCTGTCGCATGATCGACGCACCTGGACAGCACTCTTTCCACCAGTCGATGGACGTAGAAATGGTCCAGTTCCACACCCGCCATTAGCTCGCGAGCCGCAATCACATTCGCGGGTGCGGGCGCTTCGTCGCGCTCGGCATCCGCCGCCTGTTTCGCCATCTGCGCCTCAAGACCCTCGACGCTCATTCTGATCTTCGGGTCCCAATTTTCGCGCTGCTCAGGCGGCACCTGGGTAAGCGCATACCAGAAATTCTCATCGCCGGTTTCGGGTGTGTTTCCGTCGTTCCATTCAGTCATCTTCATTCTCCTTTCGGGGGATTTTCAGGTCGTACTTCTCGGTGAGGACAGCTAGGTCCTGCACCCATTGATGCCGTGATCTTTCGCGGCAAATCTTCATCTCCTGATCGACATACTTCCGTGCGGTTTCTGCGTCCCACTGATTCAGTTCAGCCAGTCGCTTCATGGCTTCCTGCTCGCGTCCTTTCTGCGCGGCATGGCCGACGTGTTTGGTCGAATGGCACAAGGGGCAAAGCGCTTGCAGGCGCTCGAGTTTTTGCACGCGCGCATCGTCGTCGTAGCCCCACACCTCATGCGTTTCCACCGGCCACTTGTCGCCCGTGCCACCACAGATTTCGCACACGCCGCCAGCTTCGGCGGCGGTTCGCTTTTGGAGTTTTTGCCAGTCGTTTGCAGTCAGAAGGCCGCGCAGGTTTTCGCCGGCACATGTCGATGGCACCAGTTCCAGACTCAGCACGGGCGCGACGATCTTTTCGTCGCCTTCGACGGTCGGCGGGGGCGCTTCCTTCACCACCGGCGACGGCGATTTCGGAGATGAGTCGCGGGGGATGAATGAGGGCACAGCAGGCTCTTTGTGAGTGATACCAATCGACACTTTTGCCAGTGGATAATCACCCGCCAGTTTCAAATACCCCACCCGATCAGGCAGGCATTGCAGTTCACTCGGCAGCACGGCGCGCTCGATCACCACATGCTCTGATGTGCTCGACCCACTAGGCCCGTGGCTTGAGTGCTCTCGCGAGATCTGATGCTCGCCAAGGGCGCGGCTCATCGTGTCGGCCGTCTCGGGATCAGGCGACCTTAAAATCAGTTGAGAGGACAGACACGACAGCAGGACGGTCGCTCCTTCCCTGCCGTACGCCTGCCGAAGTTGGGCCACGCTTTGCAGGCCCAAAACCGCACGCAATCCGTATTTTCGCCCGTTCGTCAGGGCGTCGCTCAAGGCCTGCACTTTGCCCAAAAGCGCGACCTCGTCCAGCACCAGCCAGATTCGCCGTTCACGGCTCGGTTCCAGATCAAGGATGGCCGACACCACTTCGCCGAGCCACGCGCTTATCAGTGGCGCCATTGCCGCGCGTTGCGAGTCGCGGTAGGGCAGCCACAGCCAGCCCGAGCCGCCTTCTATCCATCGCCGAATCGACCACGCATCTGCGCCCGCATCGGGGGGCAGAAAGCGGTACGCGGGGAGTGCCGACCCGATGATGCCGCGCACGCTTGAAAGCATCTTCGCCGCCCCCGTGTCAAACAGCGTCTGCGCGGGCAGGCCTTCGACGATCGCTTCGATTTCGCCGCTTTTGGCGACCGTCAGAAGCTTCACGAATCGCTCATTTGTCGCGCCTCCGCTTTCCAATAGCCGCTCAAGGACGGCACCAACCAAGCCCTGGCTATGCCTCGCCCACTCGGCCGCGTCGCCACCGCCTTCCACATCCGGGATGATCGACTTCGCCACGCGGTCGGCGTCTGCCTGACCGCGCATTTCCGAGAACGGCGACCACCGCACTGACCGCGCATCAAGGGGGGCCAAAATGGTGTCGCCGGGCTGCCACCAGCGGGCCATATATTGCCCGCCGGGGTCAGCCATGATCACGCGGTCGCCGCGCCCTCTTATAATGTCGAGGTTCGCCGAGATCGCCTGGCTTTTGCCCGTGCCTGTGCTTCCGGCGATCAGGAAGTGGAGGGCTTCCAAACTCGGCGGCACCGGGACGCCGCCGATCTGGATTCGGTCCGCACGCGGGGAAGGCTTGGAGGGTTTCTGCCAGGGCCAGAGCATTACTCTTTCTCCTGAGTCATGCGCGCCAGATCTTCGGCCGTCGCGGCCTTGCTGCCTCGACGATGTTCTTCACCCCCTTTCTTGCGATGGAAGATGAGGTGGGTAATAGATTTCAGGACCTTCCAAAAAAGGGCGACCATCAGGATTAGGAATGCGAGATCAGTCAACCCTGCGAAAATTTCCCCGCCGAGGGTCTGGGTCTGCCCGGCGATCTCGCCGACGACAAGCAGGCAGATAAAGAGGCCAGCCCACACCGCGACCTTCTTCACATTCTTCACGTCTATTTTCATTTCGCTTTCTCCGTCATTTTTCTCAACTGTTCCACCGTCGCGGCCTTGCTGCCGCGCTCGGTTTTTTGAATTCGTTTTCGGCTTGGCATGCGCCATGCCCACACGAAAAGCCATGCCCCTGTCACCGCCAGCGCCCCCGCCATCCATGGGCTTAAAATGGCCCAGGCGGGGAACGCGCCGCCCGAGTGCAGCCACTGCACGATCGTTTTCCACTCCTGATCGTTCATTACCCAATGGGCGGCATAGATCAGCATCGCCACCGCAGCCGTGGAACGGATGGACCAGCCAGCGGCGACCGTGGCGGCGGAATGGGTTTCGGTGATGCGTCCCATCAGCCCTCATCCTCGATCTGCCGCGTCGCTTTGCACTCAGGGAAGCGGCGGCATCCCCAAAAAGGCCCGTTCCTGCCCGAGCGGCGTTTCATGTGGCCGTGCTCCGGATCTTCGCTGCACAGCGGGGCCGTGTTTTCAGGCGATGGAGGCAGGCTTTGGTCGAGCAGATCGAAGGTTTGTTCGCACTCAGGGCAGGCCAAAAAGGAGCCATATTTGGCACCCTCGACGAGCTCGAGGGTGGCTTGCCGGCACTCAGGGCAGGTCAAATCTGGCACGGCTTCCTTGGTGATCTGCGTCGTTTTGGGCTCGCCGCCATCGTCTGAATAGATCGCGCCGCACTCATCCTCGCCATTCAGGCAAAGCCAGTAGTGACGCTGTTTCTTTGAGCTCCAAATACGTTTCAAATCATCTCCGCAGCGCGGGCAGGCCGCGCGACGGATTTCAGGTTTCTCATCCATGGCTGCCTCCACTCTGCTTCTGCTTCGCCTGCGGCATTGGGAAAACACGGGCACGGCCACGGGGAGAGATGGTGATACCCACGCGCTCGCCGACATGCAGCTGAGGCCCCTGCTCTACCACAGTGAGCAGCCGGCCACCGGCCAGCTGCACCGTGACCTGCTGGGCAGGGCCGGTCGCCTGACTCTCCACTGTCTGCCCGACGATCCCGCCAGCGATGGCGCCCACCGTGCCGGCCAGGGCTTGGCCCAGCGGGCCAGCACCCTGCGCTAAAGACGCGCCGCCGATGCCGCCGATGGCGGCTCCGGCCATGCTGCCGACCCCTGCGCGCGGGGCCTGGATGTGCACCACACGATCATTCACCACGACGCCTGTCAGGGTTTGCATGGCTTGCAGTCCACCCTGGTACTCATCCGCCCGGTAGCTCGCGCATCCACTCACCAGCAGCGCGGCAAGCACGGGGGTTACTAAAAACATTTTCTTATTCATGTCATTCACCACCTATTTGATATGACGGAATCCACGTCATAGAAAATCACGAGAAGATCGGTGCGAGCAGCATTGCCAGCCCGATCACCGCAGCCCATCCCCAACCGCGCGCGCGGGGGGTATGGGTGATATGCGTCACCTGCCGACACGGCCCGCCATGCAGGTGCCACCAGCGCAAATTTCTGATTTTCAAAATCTCCAAAAATCGCGCCCACGGCCCCCACAGCATCATTTCTTGCTCTGCGTCGTACCGCCCCTGCCTGGACTTCTCCACGACCCGCTGGATCACGGGGTGGACGGGTCCTCGCTGGCTTGCCAGCCACTGGTCGAACGCGTCCGCGCGGTCGCCGGGAGTGGGAAGGTTTTGGTAAAAATCCGTGCGGTAGAACGCCATGACGAAACCCTCAAAAATTACCTAAAAATTACCTACTGCCATTTTCCAGAATTTCCGAATAACGCAAGTCCCGCCCGGTTTTGCCGGGCGGGTTGGCTGTTAAAATCGCATCCGCACGCCCATCTCCACCTGCATGTCTTTGCCGCCGTCCACGTCTGCGGCGGTGGCAGTGACCACCGCACCGTCCGGCACCTTCCACGCACCAGACACGGCCACCACCTGCGAGGCATAGCTGTCTCCCACCAGCCGCGCCGGGCCGACCGGCTGATAAGCCAGGGGAATCTCGCTGCCGCCCGGCAGGCGCTGGGCGGAGACCTTCGCATTCCACCGCGGGGCATGGATGACCAGAGAGGCGACCACCCCGCGCGCACGGGGAGCGGCCGGGCCTTGCGGCTGGATTTCGCCCACGCTGGCGGACAGATAATCCATGCCTATCAAAGGGATGTAGCGCACGCCGGCCGACACCGTCACCGGGGCCTGTACTTGCTCAAGACGCCAGCCCGCGCGCCGGGCCTGGGCGAAGCCGTCCGCCAGATCGAGGCGCCCGGTGAAGCCCAGCCCACCCAGGGCCTTGGCCTGCTGGGTGATCGTCAGGGTCGGTGAGATCGACCCGGACAGGCCTCCATTGAAGCCGCTGCCCAGGTCCACCAGCGGCAGATAAGCAAAGCCAATCGTTCCGTTGACAGTCGCATCGGCCGATCCCTGAGCCGACCGGCGGGAAGGGGGCGGGGTAGTGGTGCCGGTCAAAAACACCACTCCGGTCAGGCATCGAGGAGGACAGGAGCTAAGGGAGGGAGGAGCAGAAAAGCTCTTGATGGTGCTGCCCACTCGCGCCCAGGGGCCAAAGGAGGGATTTCCCCAGGTCTGAGAAAACACCGCACCCTGGCTGGCATCGCCAGCGAAAATTGAAACGTGGTCGGTCGTCCCAGCATGCGCGGCGGGGATGGCAGCCGCCATGGCGGCGGAGGCGACGAACATTTGAAGATTTTTCATTTTTTGGCTCCTTAATAATTTCATTCATGCAGCAGGTTTAACCAGCTGTCTGAACTGATTATTTAAGAAGCGAGCACGCGAACAAATCCCCTATTTGCTAACGCCTGCAAACGAGTTTTTAAGCGTGTATTAAAGTGGGTTAAAGCGGGGTTTAGCGGGAAATTTTTTGAAAAATATTTGGGCGATGGGCGCGCTGGCGCACCAATGTTCAGCCGAGATTTTGTCCTTGGCAGGAAGCACCTAGCTCGACGATCATCGCTGTGACCGTCAGGGGAAAGAAATCACGGCCTATCCACGTCAACAGCAGCATGATTGACACCACATACGCAGGGACAGGACATGCTGGGGACAATATGGCCGACAGCGGACAGGGAGGTAGACGCTTTCTCGATCAACACTAGAATGAATGAAGGCCGCGAAGAACGAGGACTCGGGCTGCCTCGGGCTGTCTCGGACTGTGCTGCCTCGCTGCCGTGAGCAAACGTCGTTTGATGTATCCTTGGCGCCCTTAGACACATAGAGTCAACCGCCAAGGGGATGCGCAATGGACGAAGCGGCACGGCCAGATTCCATCGATGCAGTTCTGGATAACTTACGCGCTCGATCCCATGACGAACTCCACAAAGGCAAGCTGTTTGAACGCCTGATCGTCCAGTACCTCAAGACCGACCCGACCTATGCCAACACGCTCGCCCACGTCTGGACCTGGGCGGAGTGGCCGCAACGTCCCGCCGACTGGAAAGCCGACAACACCGGCATCGATCTGGTCGGCCAAACGCACGAGGGCACCTTCTGGGCGATCCAGTGCAAGTTCTACGACGCCGGCTCGACGCTCGACAAGGCGCACGTCTCGTCCTTCCTCGCCGACAGCGCCAAGGTCTTCACCGTTGACGGCATAGAGCAGTCCTTCGCCTACCGGCTGTTCGTCAGCACAACGGCTCGGCTGGGCAAAGGCGCGGAAGGCGTCATTGCGGATCAACCGAACTTCGGCATTCTGTATCGCGAAGACCTCGCGGAAGCCCCCGTCGATTGGTCAGAGCTGGATGTCCTCAAACCGGAGCAGATGAAGCGCCGGACGCGCAAGCACCTGCGCGAGCATCAGGAGGAGGCCATCCGCGAAACCGTGGACGGCTTCGCCGGGCTTGATCGGGGCAAGCTCATCATGGCCTGCGGCACCGGCAAGACCTTCACCGCGCTGCGTCTGAACGAAACCGTTACGCCCGATACCGGCCTGACGCTGTTCCTTGCGCCCTCCATCACCTTGGTATCGCAGACCCTGCGTGAATGGTCAGCCGAAGCCGAACAGCCCTTCGATGCCTTCGTGGTGTGCTCCGACTCGCGCGTGGGCCGCGAGGAAGAGGACATCAAGACGGCGGAACTGGCGTATCCGGCCACCACGGATGCGCGCCGGCTGGGCCGCGCCATCGTTCAGGCTGGGCAACGCCACACGCGCCGCCGTGTGGTTTTCTCCACGTACCAGTCGATTCAGGTCGTCATCGACGCGCAGCGCAGCGGCGGTCTGCCGGCCTTCGATCTGGTGATCTGCGATGAGGCCCACCGAACCACCGGACTGACGCTTCCCAAGGAAGATGCGTCCGATTTCGTGAAAGTCCATGACAATGCCGTGCTGCGGGCCAGCAAGCGCCTCTACATGACGGCGACGCCGCGCATCTTCGCCGAAGCGAGCAAAACCAAAGCCGGTGAGAAGAACGCCGTACTCTATTCCATGGACGATGAGGCCACTTTTGGCACCGAGTTCTATCGCCTGAGCTTCGGGCAGGCCGTGCAGCGCGACTTGCTGGCCGAGTACAAGGTGCTGATCGTCGCGGTGGACGAAGACCGCATGGCATCGGTCGCCAACAGTTTCAACAACGCCTACAAGATCGACGAGAAAAATGCCGTGGACATCGACTTTGCCACGCGCATCATCGGTAGCTGGAAGGGGTTATCCAAGCAGGGCCTGAAAGTCATCGACGATGGCGAAGTCAGCGATCTGGAGGAAGACACCGCGCCGATGCGCCGGGCCGTGGCGTTCTCAAAGTCGATCAAGGCGTCCCATGAGGCCACGAAAGTCTTTGCCGATCTGGTCAGGCTCTACCGCCAGGAGCACGAAGACGACGACAGCATGGTGAATGCCACATTACATCATGTGGACGGCACCATGAACATGGCCCGGCGCAAGGACGAACTGGACTGGCTCAAGGATGAACCCGACGCAGGCCAGTGCCGCATCCTGTCCAATGCCCGGTGTTTGTCCGAAGGTGTGGACGTGCCGGCGCTCGATGCCGTGGTGTTCTTCGACACCCGAGAATCCATTGTGGACATCGTGCAGTCGGTCGGCCGCGTCATGCGCAAAGCGCCCGATAAGCAGTATGGGTACATCATCCTGCCGGTCGCGATCCCGACAAAAAAGGTCAAGGACTACAACAGTTATCTTGAGAGTAATCCGCAGTTTAAGGGCATCTGGAAAGTCATCAAGGCGCTGCGGGCGCATGATGAACGCCTGGTCGATGAAGCGGAGTTCCGGCGGCGCATCAAGGTCATTGGGCGAGGCAAAGGAGGCAAAGGCAGCGAGGGAGGCGGCGGGCAGCTTCCGCTGGACATTCCTCTTGTTCCTGTCGAGGACATCCAGCAGGCCGTGTACGCCGCGATCCCGCGCAAGCTGGGCGACCGTGAGTATTGGGCCGAATGGGCCAAGAGCGTGGCCCAGATCGCCCACAGGATCACCCAACGCATCGAAAAGCTGATCGAGCGGCCCTACAGCAACGGGCGCAAGGCGTTCAACGCCTACCTCAAGGGGCTACGCAAGAACATCAATCCCGGTATCTCAGAGGAAGAAGCCATCGAGATGCTGGCCCAGCACATCATCACCCGCCCGGTGTTCGATGCACTGTTCGAGGGACGCGGATTTTCGGACGACAACCCCATCTCCCAAGCCATGCAGCGAATCATCGATCACGTCGATGATCATGGCGTGGACAGCGAAACGGACGATCTGGAACGGTTCTACGATAACGTGCGCGGCCGCGTGGCGCTCGCCAAGAGCGACAAGTCTCGTCAGGAAATCATCAAGAACCTGTACGACACCTTCTTTAACAATGCCTTCCCACGCATGGCCGAGCGGCTGGGCATCGTCTACACGCCTATCGAGCCGGTGGACTTCATTGTTCACAGCGTCGAGGCTGTCCTGAACAAGCACTTCGGCATTAGCGTATCGTCGCCTGACGTGCAGATCATCGATCCCTTTGTGGGAACGGGCACGTTCATCGTGCGCCTGCTGCAATCTGGTCTTATCAAGCCAGACGACATAGAGCGCAAATATCGGAACGAACTACACGCCAATGAAATCGTGCTGCTGGCCTACTATGTGGCAGCGGTCAATATCGAGACGGCCTATCACGGCGTGAGCGGCAAGAATGCGCCGTTCGATGGCATCGTGCTGACGGATACGTTCCAGATGTACGAGGCTGATCAGAGTGATCATCTGGAGGGTGGGTTCTCCAGAGAGAACGCCGAGCGGGTTGAACGGCAGAAGAAGCAGCCCATCCGGGTGGTGATCGGCAATCCGCCGTATTCCGCCGGACAGACAAGCGCCAACGATAACAACCAGAATCAGGCATACCCGAAGCTGGATGAGCGTATCCGCGTAACCTATGCGGCACAGTCGTCTGCGATAAACAAGAACAGCCTCTACGCATCCGAAATCAAGGCGATGCGCTGGGCCTCTGACCGTATCGGCAAGGAGGGCGTGGTCGCCTTTGTGACGAACGGCTCCTTCATCGACGGCAACACGGCAGATGGACTGCGCAAGCGCCTGACACAGGAATTCAGCCATCTGTATGTGTTTAATTTGAGAGGAAATCAGCGCACTGCTGGTGAACTTTCTCGAAAAGAAGGCGGCAAGGTGTTTGGGTCGGGTTCACGCAACACGGTAGCGATTATCTTGATGGTGAAAAACCCTGCGCATACCGGCCCATGTGAGTTGTTCTATCGAGACATCGGTGATTATCTGGATCGTGAAGAAAAGCTCAGCCGCATTGCGGACTTTGGCAGCGTCGACAAGGTGCCGTGGACGCGCATCACGCCGAATGAGGCGGGTGACTGGATCAATCAGCGGAATCCGGAGTTTGAGGGGTTCGTGGCGCTTGGAGACAAGAGCGACAAAGACGCTGCAACGATCTTCGAGACATACTCGCGTGGAATCTCAACAAGCCGCGACGACTGGGCCTACAACTTCTCGCGTGTGGCGCTTGAGAGCAACATGCGGCGAATGATCGACAACTATAACACCGAGGTAGACCGCTACGCTGCCGCATGTGCTGGAGCGACGGAAAAGCCGGATGTCGATACCATCGTGGACAGCGATCCAAAGCGGATCAAGTGGTCGCGTGGCTTGAAGTCCGATGCCGAACGTGGACGGAAATACGACCTTGAGCAGAACTCTGTTGTGATGAGTATTTATAGGCCGTTTACGAAAGCGTGGTCGTATTTCAATCGTCGCCTGAACGACATGGTGTATCAGATGCCACGCCTATTCCCAACACCGCGTCACCAGAATCTGGCGATCTCAGTATCTGGCGTTGGAGTAACCAAGGATTATTCGTGCTTGATAGTAGATTGTGTTCCAGACTTGAATCTGATTCAGGCAGGTCAATTTTTCCCTCTATATGTCTACGAAAAAACGGACAAAGATAGACCATCCGGCGATTCAGACCTGTTCCAGCAGCAGGATGACGCCGTCCCAGACAGTGACGGCTACGTGCGCCGTGATGGAATCACAGACGAAGCCCTGGAAGCCTATCGCAAGCATTACGGTGACGACTCGATCACCAAAGAAGACCTGTTCTATCACGTCTACGGACTGCTGCACTCGCCGGAGTATCGGCAGCAGTATGCCGCCGACCTCAAGCGCATGCTGCCCCGTATTCCTAAGCCTGCCAGCATCGAGACGTTCAGGGCATTTGCCTCGGCGGGCCGCAAGCTGGCCGACCTGCACCTGAACTATGAAACGATTGAGCCGTGGCCGCTGGAAGAGCGCTACAAACAGAAGCAGCACGGTCTGCTGGATGCTCCTGAACAGCCGAATTACCGCGTGGCGAAGATGCGGTTTCCCAGCAAGAAGGACAAATCCAAGATCATCTACAACAGCGAACTGACCCTGGAAGGCATCCCGCCAGAGGCATTCGAGTATGTCGTCAACGGCAAGTCCGCGATTGAATGGGTGATGGAGCGCTATCAGGTCACGACAGCCAAGGACAGCAGTATCAAGAACGACCCGAACCTGTGGTGTGACGAACACAACGATCCGCGCTACATCGTCGATCTGGTCAAGCGGGTAGTGCGAGTGAGCGTGGAGACGCAGCGGCTTGTTAAACGCCTACCGAAGTTAGACGAAAACTTAAGAGAAAGATGACTAAACATGTCAATTATCAATCAAACTAATACGGTTCAGCGTCAGCGTCAGCGGCCTCGCGTTTGCGTCGCAGAACTTGCGTCGGGCACCGGCAGCCGCCGCGCCGCGATCTTTGTTTGTTTTTGGCTTTGGAGCAATACACCAGGCGCAAAAAAGGCCGGTGTATCCCGGCCACGTTTTCGTTTTTCGTCGTTATGATGCTAGTCGCTTGGGCGATTTTCTAGGCGTGTCTTCAGATGCTCGCCAGTCAGGTCCTCGATGTCTTCGCACCACGTGACGCGGTCGATCAAGCTGTCTCGAATGTTTGCCTTCGAGGCTCCGCTGACGTGGGCATGAGGCTCATCTTCCACCGCCGCCAGTTCCAGCGCTTCACACGCCTTATCGAGCGGTACGTCTGCAGGCCAAGCCTCGTGCAGCCCATTAGAGAATAGCCAGTCGTCCAGATCCCACACCTGCACCAAATTCTCAGGCTCGGCGCACGCGAGATCGAGGATAGCTTGTACGTCCTGTGTAGCCGCCTTGGCGTCTTCAGTAAAGCTCACATCTGTCGGCCCACAAGCGCGCCTATGCACGGAATGACCACGATGCACTCGCTCCAACGCGGCCTGAAGGCCGGAGTCATCCAGCAGCGCAAGCGCCCTTTCGCGGTTCAGATAAGGTGACACACTCCATTGCAGCGTTCGCTTTTCATGGACATGCATCGGTACTCCGCCGCCCGGTTCGCCGTTCGTCGCAAAAAAAACATGGCCATTTTCGGTCAGGCACAAATGCGCCAGCCCGGGTTCAAACGCGCCATCAAAGCGGAAATACAACGGCGCGACCGTTTCATCAGGCAATTCTTTATCGATAGTCAAAGTCATGGTCATGAGAACCTCCGAGTGCTTCGCTCAAAACAGCCAGCTTAACCGGCTGTCTTGGCTAATTAGACCATGAGCTATAAGGTGAAAAAACCCCCTATTTGCTAACAATTGCAAACGAGTTTTTAAGCGTGTATTAAAGTGGGTTAAAGCGGGGTTTAGCGGGAAATTAATTGGAAAATATTTGGACTGGCGCGGGCGTATTCGGGGTCAAGGATGCCGCGCGGGATGTGGATACGGTGGTCGTGAGGTTGCTGGAATGCGAGGGTCGTCGAAGCGAGATCATGGGCGAAGCGATAAGGATGGAGCAGCGAGCGGAGTGGAGTGCGAAGGAGTTGTACGGTCAGGTCAGTGCATTGACGGGTAACGGTCGGGTACGGGAGACCGGGCCGGTGTTTGGTGGCGTCACGCAGATGAAGGAGTTGGGCCGTGGTTGATCAGCCAAGCGGATGGGGCCTGGACGCGGCCGAAGACGGCTATTTGTCGACCTCTGGCCTCTGGCAGCCGCCGCGCCCGCAAGCGGCGGCGGCTGCCTCCTATAGGCCTATAGGGCCTATAGAGCTAGAGGCTCCGGGGCTGGGCGCGTATTTTCCGGGGCTGGGCGCGTCGTCTCCGGGGCTGGGCGCGTCGTCTCCGGGGCTGGGTGCGTCGTCATGACGCCAGCCGCCCAGTCGATGTGAACGCCAGCCGTTGCCATGAGCGACGCATCGGCGGCGAGTTCGCGCCGTGCGCGGGCCCGGTCTCTGCTCTGCACGCCCACGGCGTCAAGCACGGTATCGATCCGCATTGTCGCGCCCGGCTTGTGGGACAGTATGAAGCGGGCGGCGGCCTGGCTTACGCCGTAACGCATGTGGAATACGGCCGCCGGGTAACGTACTTGCAACCGCCGCATAAGCGCAATCCATGCCCGCGAGATCGTGATTTCCCACATCATCCCGTCCCTGGGCGATGTACGGCCAGGCTCAGGAACCGGCGGCGCGGTTCTCCAGCGCGACCGTGATCCCACTCGCTCCGGCGGGGGGTCGCCGGCCTCGACAATGTGGGTGATGATCCCACTCCACTCTGATCGCTCACCGTGGATGATGAGCTCGATCTCGGCGGCACGTAGCGCGCGCAGGGCGTCCCTGATCTGCGAATATTTCCATCGATCCCAGCCCAGGCTGGCCCGCAGTCGGGCGGAGTCCACCAGGGCGGTCACGTCGCCCGTGGACTCCGGGCGCCACGCCTGAGCCGCCTCGCACACTGAGTCGAGTGCGTCGCGCTCGCGCTGGCCCAGATGGCCGGTGATGGTCGCATGCCCCCAGGCGGATTCGACGCGCTGTCTCACTAGGCCGCGCCCGACCCGGCGCACGGGGGCGAAAATCGGCACCCGGCAGGCGTGGCCCGCCGTGGTTATCATTTCACCATGGCGCGTCATTGGACCATCCTCTTTTAGCCTCCGCCATCGGCGGCGGCGGTCGCTTCCAATCCCGCGCCAGTGGCTTGAATGAACACGTCTCACCCAAAAATGCGAGCCGCACCGTGCCCGTGGCGCCGTTGCGCTGCTTGGCTATGATGATCTCTGCCGTCCCCTTGTCCGGGCTGTCCTCGTTGTAGACCTCGTCGCGGTAGATGAAGGCGATGAGATCGGCGTCCTGCTCGATCTGGCCGCTCTCGCGAAGATCGCCCAGCGTTGGCCGTTTGTCCGTACGCTGCTCAAGGCCCCTGTTCAACTGTGAGAGCGCGACCATCGGCACGTCAAAATCCTTGGCGATGGCCTTGAGTCCGCGCGAGATTTTGGACACCTCCTGCGTGCGGTTTTCACCCTCTGAAACAACGAGTTGCAGATAGTCCACTACGACCAGATCAAGGCCGCCCATGCTGGCTCGCATACCGCGCAGGGACTCGCGAATCTGGGGGATGGTCAGGGCCGGGCGATCATCAAGGGATAGCTCTCCCTCCATGGCTGACAGCCTAGCCACCCCAGCCGTCAGCTGCGCCCATGCGGCTTCCCCGCCGCCGTCCAGTTTTCTGGGGTCTCGAATGTGAGAGAGAGGCAGGCCGCTGGCGGCGGCGATCATGCGGTCCGCAAGGCCGGCCGCGGTCATTTCTAGCGAGATGACAGCTACCCGCGCGCCGTTTTCCGCCGCGTGCTGCGCGGCGTTCAGTGCCAAGGCCGTTTTACCCATCGATGGCCGGCCAGCCAGGACAATCATCTCGCCCCGATGCAGGCCTGTGGTGATGTCGTCCAGGTCAGGCCAAGGGGTCGCCAGACCTGGAAGAGCCCCCGCTTCATGGCGAAGCTCGATGCAATCGAGTGCGGCCCGGAGCGCGGCCTTGAGAGACGTGTCCCTACCCCCCCGCGCCGCTTCCCGCTCTGCTAGTGAGTCGGCTTCCTCCCTAAGCTCTTCAAGCGCTTCCAGCGCAGCAGTTCCCCGCTCGAACGCTCGCGCCGCGGAGGCTTGGGCGAGCGCCGCGATCTGCCTAAGCGCAGATCGCTCGCGCACAATATCTGCATAGGCGCGAACGTTGGCAGCGCTGGGAGTATCTCGAGCCAGAAGGCCGAGATAGGCCAGCCCGCCAGCCTGTTCCAAGGCGTCGGCCCGTTCCAAGGCGTCGGCCAGAGTGACCACGTCTACCGGCCGCCCGGCTTCGGCCAAGGCCCGGATCGCCCCAAAGATCAAGCGGTGATCGTGCCGGTAGAAATCGGCCTCGCTGACAAGATCGGCTACCTGATCCCAGGTCGCATTGTCGAGCATGAGTCCGCCGATGACAGCCTGTTCGGCTTCGATGGAATGGGGCGGGGTCGCTTCCCCGCCGGCGCGCGTGGGTGTAAAGTGCTGCTTACCCATGATCTTTACCTCTTCTCTTTCTCTCTCAGCGGGGGCAAGGGTTTTGGGCGGAGGGCGCGGCGGCAACCGCGCCCTCACTTGTTAACCGTTCTTCTTCTGGTGTCAGAGGGGAGTTTCCCAGGCGCCAAACCCGCGCAACAGCCCAGGATTGGAAAAAGACCCTTCTCCCCATCCTGACTTTTCCTGCCTGCAATCTCTTCACCCAGGGCTGCTCTTTCCTGATCGTCGACCCGCAAATAGCTCTGATCGAATCAGTCTTTAGGCCGATGATTTCAGCGACCCGCGAATATGAAAGCAGGTCTGTCCCGTACATCTCTTCTATCTTTTTTTGTTTCTCTTGGATTAGGTCCATAGCGTTATCTCTCCTATGGTTTGCTGTAGTAGCTATTCTCAACCCGCCAAACAGCGCAAAAATGTCTAAATAACCCTAAATACGGGCCTTTTTCTCAATTTCCTGCGCAGTCCGGCGGCCTCAAGTCCATTTTCTCTATGTCCCCAAAAACGCAAGCGCGAAACTCGAAAACAAAAAAAGCCGCCTCAAGGGCGGCTTCGTGATCGTGGTGGATTAGGGGTGGGGTACACCCCGCGCTCGCGGTACACTCGCGGTGCATCCGCTAGAAAAACCTAGTTTGCAGTCGTTAGCGCTAAGTCATTGTTTTGTATTAACAAACAGCCTATATTATGTTTGCGACAGTTTGCTTACTAAGTGCTTGATTTGCGCTAAGTTATTGATTTATGGCAGAACTTTTAATCCGATGGTCGTTGGTTCGAGCCCAACACGGCCCACCATTTTCCCGCTCGCGCTCGTAGGGCGGCTACCGCAGCAGTCTTGCCTCTTGTTACTTCACCGCCTGTTCGGCGAAGGCGTGCAACGCCTTGTGCATGGTGGCCACGGCCCCGGCGGCACAATGCCCGAGATGGTCACGCCTAGCGATATACTCGGGACTGTTGTAGCTCAGCCAGACCCGGCCTTTGGCATCCTGCCAGGCTAATGCCTTGAGCGGGAGATCGAGACCCGCGGTCTGCTTGCATTCCATCAGCTTGGTCCCGATCTTGGGATTGCCGAAAATCAGCAGTTCAGTCGGACGCAGCGCCAGGCCAACGCCGTGTGCGCCCTTGGAATGGTCGATTCTGGCGAAAATCGTCATGTGTTTTTGCTTCAGGGCGTGTATCAGGCGGTCCAGGGTGACTGGTACGCTGTGGTGGCTACGCAGGGTCACGATGCCGTTGTCGCTTGCCTGGGCGATCGATGGAATGGCAAGCATCAGTCCAATGCTGATACTCAGGCAGGCGGTGATGATTCGTTGCATGTCTTGCTCCTCGCGTTCTCGGATGAATGGCTTTTTGTATTGTCATGTGCTGCACAGATAGCTTAGACATTGTCGAGCGAGTTTTGATTTGCGACAGTGGACAGATGAGTAGCGCGAGCGACGAAAATAGCGGCGAAACAGATGATGGTGACGAAGCGCTTTGGCCGTCGCTTGAATACGAACGTCAAATTGCGAGGCTTCGCGCCGCGGTCGGCTGCAGGGTGTACCTTCTGGAAGCGCATCTGGACGCAGCGGTCCCTACCGTCACCTCCAGTGGGAAGGCCTACGAGCTTCTCGGCGTAGTGGATTATCCGAAGCCAGACCCAGCACGGCGGCTGTTTCCGCATCTGCTCTTGCTGGATGATGGGCGTGGCGTGAATCTGGGGCGAGTGCTGCGGGTCAGTGTCGATCAGGCATATGCTCCTGATCCGGAGCATTGCCTGTTCTCGGATGCGGCCCTTGAACGCCGTTTGTTACCGGCACAACGCGCCTTGAGTCGGGATCTGATTCGCGAGGTCAGTCGGACGCAGCTTGGTGAACTGCTCGGTCGCACGGACACGGGTGCCCGCCGTTTGGGGCGCAGGCCCTAGCCCCTGCTGACGGCATCGCCCGGAGGGCTTTCCCAGCGAGTTGCCTGTTGGCGGAAGTCTGGCTCGGGTACCGGCCGGCTGAACCAGTAGCCCTGGCCAAGGTCCACGCCCAGATCTCTGAGCAGGTGATATTGCGCCTCGGTTTCGATGCCTTCAGCCAGGGTTAGTAGTCCCAGCACACGGGCCAATGCCACGATGGCCTTGACGATTTCAAGGTCTTCCGGATCGCTGTCGATATCGCGGATGAAGCTTTGGTCGATTTTGATGGTTTGCGCCGGGAGCTTGCGCAGGTAGGCAAGCGACGAGTAGCCGGTACCGAAATCATCGATCGCGAGTCGCAGGCCCAGCGTACTGAGTCGGCGCATGATTTCCGTACTGCGCACTACGTCTTCCATGACTGCTGTTTCGGTGATTTCGAGTTCGATCTGGCGCGGCGTGATACCCGCATTCTTGAGTTCGTTCTGTACCTGATCGATCAATTCAGAGCTGTTGAATTGCGAGGCGCTGAGGTTGACCGAGATGTACAGATCCAGCCCGGCCTGCTGCCAGGATTTGACGTCGGAGCAAGCTCGCCGGAAAACACACTCGCCAAGCGGTGCGATCCAGCCGGTCGTTTCGGCAAGCGGAATGAATTCGCTAGGCGGAAGCAGTCCGCGTTCGGGGTCTTGCCAGCGCAAGAGGCCTTCCGCGCCAACCAGTCGCCCGTTCTCCAGGTTGACGATGGGCTGGTAGTAGAGCATGAACTCGTTGTGTTCGAGGGCGCGCTCGACGGCGTGTTGGAAGCTGACTCGGGCGTCGCTGAGTTGACCGGTATCAGGGTCGTAAAATGAGATGCCGGCTTGTCCGCGCTTGGCTGCATGGAGGGCGGCATCCACCGCGCGCAACAGCCCAGGCGCGCTGTGCGCATCCTCGGGAATGCAGGCGATGCCGATCCGCGCCTGCAGGCGCAAGGTGCGGCCCTCGATTTCGTAGGGATCGTTGATCTTGCGGCGGATGGATTGGGCGCTGGCGTGAGCGTTGATCAGACCGGACCCTGGAAGCCCGATCAGAAATTCATCGGCATCCAGATGCGATACGAAGGCATTCAGCCTATCTGCATACTTGCGCAGTCTATCGGCAATTTCCTGCAGCACGCGGTCGCCTGCATCGGTACCGAGTGCGGTATTGATGTCCTTGAAGTTCAGCAGGTCTATCTGGAGCACGCTGAGTGTGGTGTCGGGCAGGTTGAGTTGGTTTTCGATCCATTCCTGCGCGCCGATCCGGTTGGGCAATCCCGTGAGTGCTTGGCGTTTCGACTGGACCGTCAGTTCGGTGGCATGTTGCTGCTCACGCCGAATCAAGAGGTAGGCCAGGGCGATATAGCCGAGAATGCTGATGATCCCCAGTAATACAAACGGAGTAATACGGCGCATCCAATACAACGCGATGTTGTGAGATGACAGGCTGGCGTAGGCGACAACGGGGAATTTCGACAGATGGACATAGATGCCGAGGCGATGGGTTCCGTCGGTTTGCACCCGCCCATTGTAGGTGCCGATCATCTCATTGGGATTGCGGTGCAATTCCTGGATCAGCGATCCGTGCATTTGCATGCTGTAGACGCGTACCGGGTTGTTTGCGGGCAGGCGAGCGATATGGTAGCCGTCGGTGCGTATCAGGCCGACGGCGGTGTTCATCGGCAAGGTTATGTGCGCCCATGCCGAGGTGATCTGATCAAGCCTTACAGCGGCCTGGATGATGTAGCGAGGGCGGCCGTCAGGGTACCGTACGACGTAGCGCATCGGTATGCGCCAGGCATGTAAAACGAGCCCATACTGTGTCATGCCGATCCACGGTTGCTGGCTTTTGAGCGTTCTTTCCAGGCTTTTGTGGAAGATGGCTCGCGTGCGTGGGTCTGGTAGCGAGGAGCCGAAGGGCAAGGCAGTGTTCAGCAGCATCCGCCCATCTGGTGCAAACAGGGCCATGCTGGCAACGCTGGGATGGTATTTCTGATAGGTCTTGAGCAACTCATAATCGGCAGCCAGATCGTTGCCGTTGGCGCGTAATTGCCGGCTCAGGTAGGGCAGATCGTTGCCCAGTTCGTCGAAAATCGCCAATGCATTATCGGCCACGAACTGTGCGACTACACGTAGATTCGTCAGCAACTCCGTCCGCGTCTGCTGCCAGGCCCATAGGCTGATGCCGGCCAGCATGGTGATACCGCCGGCGACGAACAGGGCCGCGAGAGGCCACCAGAGCCGACGTACTGAGCGGTTGTGGGTCACTGATGGGCGGGAGGCGCGAATTGGTCTATTCCCCTAGCTGTGATGAGGCACGATTAATGTTGTGTCGAATGGCGCACCACAATGCTGAGAATACTAGTCGGTGATGCAGGCTAGCGCCAATCCGTCTCCCCTTGGCATTGCCGGTTTGCGCTAGAATCGGCCGTTCGCCTACCCCTTCATTCATTCAGACCTCGTGATCCCGATGTCCTCGTATTCATCAGCCGAGCGCCGTTTGCGCAATATCATCGATCAGGGTGAGGCCCACGCGGTGCGGTGCGGCCAGATTGGGTTGGAGAAGGAGAGCCTGCGTGTTCAGGCAGACGGCGCGATTGCCCAGTCGCCACATCCACGTGCGCTGGGTTCGGCCTTGGCGCACCCATACATCACCACAGACTATTCCGAAGCGCTGTTGGAGCTGATTACCCCGCCGGGTGACGATAGTGCAAAGACCCTGCAATTCCTTTGCGATACGCATCGGTTCGTGTATTCAGGCTTGGGCGACGAGTTCCTGTGGGCTACCAGCATGCCATGTATGCTCGGAGGAGAAGACAGCATCCCCATCGCCCAATACGGTAGCTCCAACCCCGGTCGGATGAAGCATATCTACCGACGCGGTTTGGGTTACCGCTATGGTCGTGTGATGCAGGTGATCGCCGGCGTACATTTCAATTTCTCCATGAGCGAGGCGTTCTGGCCAGTCAGGCAGGCACTGGAGGGCGTCACTGGGTCGTCTGTGGGGTTCGTTTCCGAATCCTACATGGGTATGTTGCGCAACCTGCAGAGACTTGGTTGGCTGGTGCCCTACCTCTTCGGTGCCTCTCCCGCCGTCTGTGTCTCCTTCTTCAAGGGGCGAGAGACCCGTCTGCCTAAATTCGATGCCTATACGCATTACGAGCCTTATGCCACCTCTCTGCGCATGGGTGACATCGGATATACCAATGCGAAGGAAGGAGAAAGCGGAATCAAGGTTTGTTACGACTCATTGTCGAGCTACATCGACAGCCTCGAATGCGCCATCCGTACACCGTACCCGAAGTACGAGGAAATCGGCGTCAAAGTCGATGGCCAGTACCGTCAGCTCAATGCCAACATCCTGCAAATCGAAAACGAGTATTACAGCAGTGTGCGCCCCAAACAGGTGCTGGAGAATGGCGAGCGCCCGGCGCTCGCACTCAAGCGCCGCGGCGTCCGCTACATCGAGCTGCGTTCGCTGGACGTCAATGCCTACCACCCCCTGGGGGTCAGTCCGGAACAGATGCGTTTCATTGAAGCCCTGCTGATCTTCGCGCTGTTCTGCGACAGCCCGCTCGTAGACGCGGACGAGCGTCGCGACATCGACGCTAATTTCCTACGCGTCGCACATCGAGGACGAGAACCTGGCCTCACGTTGCGGCGTCATGCCTGGGAAGTGGATATGCGCGACTGGGCTGAGGAAATTCTCGATGCGATGGGGGCTTTCTGCGAACTGCTCGATGGCGGTAGTAGTGGCGTGTACTGCCACGCGCTGGAGCGGCAAAGGGCCAAGGTGCGGGATCCGGAAGAGACCCCTTCCGCGCGGATGCTGCGCGAAATGCGCGAGCGCAAGGAAAGTTTTCATGCTTTCGCGCTGCGCATGTCGCTGGAGCATCGGAATTTCTTTCTGGCCCAAGGGCTGTCCGAGGAGCGGAGGGCGTTTTTCGAACAGTTGGCCGAAACGTCGCTCGCCACGCAAGCCCGGTTGGAAAACGAAACGAACTTGCCATTGGACGATTATATCGCCGCGTATTTCGCGGATCGCTAACCCCCCCCTCCTGTCTGCGGTACTCAAGCGCGGCCGTGCTTAGCGCATGGACTCTTTGCATGCCTGCGTCCCCGGCTTTAATAATTCGTACACAAATATAATCGTGTTCTCTTGTGCACTGTGATGGATCGTGCGCACCTATTTTGTTTCATTAAAAACATATAGTTATTTGTTGATTGCGTTCTTATGGTGCTACGTTTGGGGCGTTGTCCTTGAATAAATATATCGTACTCGATATAATTTCGACCATGAGTGAGCTGAATCGCGCCATCAGTGACGAGATCATGATCGCGCTGCGCCGCATCATGCGCGCCGTTGAAATCCATTCGCGCAAACTGGCGCACACGCATGGCCTGACCGGGCCGCAGGCCGTGGTGCTCAAGGCGCTGATCGCATTCGGTGAGCTGACTGTTGGCGATTTGGCCAAGGAAGTTTCGCTCGGGCAGGCGACCACGACCGAGATCGTGCAGCGACTGGAGCGCCATGGTCTGGTTTCCAAGCTTCGTTCGGAAAGCGATAAGCGGCGGGTCTACGTGAGGCCGACGGACAAGGCGATCGAGATCTTTCAACATGCGCCGCCACTGCTGCAGGAACGCTTCGCGGAGCGCCTCGACGCGCTCGCCGATTGGGAGCGCACGCTGCTGCTTTCCTCGCTGCAGCGGATCGCGAATCTGATGGATGCCCAGGATATCGATGCCGCTCCCTTGCTAACCAGCGGATCGCTGACCGATACGGGCCCAGCCTCGGCGGCCGGTTCCCATGCCGCAAAGACGGCTCGTAAACAGGAGGCCTGACATGAGAATACGTAGACCTAAGGTCGACGACGGCCGACATATTTGGCGCCTGGTGCGCGAGTCAGGCGTACTGGACGTGAATTCTTCCTACTGCTACCTGCTGCAGTGCCGCGATTATGCGGACACCGCAGCGGTCGCCGAGGACGGACGCGGGCTTGCCGGCTTCGTGACCGGCTATCGCCCGCCGATGAGAGAGGATGTCTGGTTTGTCTGGCAGATCGGCGTCGCCCAGCGCGCGCGGGGGCAGGGTCTTGCCAAGCGCTTGTTGCACGACGTCCTGCTTAGACATCCGGATGTGAGCCGGATCGAGGCCACCATCGAGCCCAGCAACCGCGCCTCGCGCGCCCTGTTCTCCTCACTCGCCAATGATCTTGGTGCGCCGATGCGCGAAAGCAGCGGCTTCTCGGCGGATCACTTCCCTGGCGACCACGCGCCGGAGCCATCCATACACATCGGCCCTTTCGTTCATCCCGATGCAGGTCGCCCGAATATGGGGCTTTCCCTGTACACACTCAGTGAGGTCAACGCATGATGGAAATCTTCGAGACACTGGAATCCGAGGTTCGAGGATACATTCGCAGCTTTCCCGTGGTGTTCGATCATGCGGAGGGCGCCTGCCTATACGACGAGGCGGGGCGGCGCTATATCGATTTCTTCAGCGGTGCTGGCGCGCTCAACTATGGCCACAATCATCCCTTGATGAAGGCCCGCCTGATCGACTACATCGAACGCAATGGCATCACCCATGGGCTGGACCTGGCCACACGCGCCAAGGCCGAGTTCCTGGAAACCTTCCGCGACGTGATTCTGAAACCGCGTGGACTGGACTACCGAGTACAGTTCCCCGGGCCTACCGGCACCAACGCGGTCGAGGCCGCGCTCAAGCTGGCACGCAAGGTCACCGGCCGCGAGAAGGTGATTTCCTTCACCAATGCCTTTCACGGCATGACCCTGGGTGCCCTGTCGGTAACCGGCAACGCGTTCAAGCGGGGCGGTGCGGGTGTCGCGCTGACGCTCAGCGACACCATGCCTTTCTATGGTTACTTCGGCGAGGATACCGATACCATCGAATACATGGATCGGTTCCTCAGCGACAACGGCAGTGGCGTGGATCTGCCGGCTGCGGTGATTGTCGAGACCATCCAGGCCGAGGGCGGGATCAACGTAGCCGACATGGACTGGCTGCGCAGGCTCACCGAAGTGTGCAAGCGGTACGACATGCTGCTGATCGTCGACGACATCCAGGCCGGCTGCGGTCGCGCAGGCAGCTTCTTCAGCTTCGAGGAAGCCGGCATCGTGCCTGACATCGTCTGCCTCTCAAAATCGCTCAGCGGATACGGCCTGCCCATGGCGGTGACCCTGATCCGACCCGAATACGATCAATGGGATGCCGGCGAGCACAACGGGACCTTCCGCGGCAACAACCCGGCCTTCGTCACCGCAACCGCCGCCTTGGAATTCTGGAAGAACGATGATTTCGAGGCGCAGATCGCGGCGCGTAGCGAGACCTTGCGCGAGGCTCTGGAAGGTTTGGCAGAAGCCTATCCCAAGGACTTTTCCGGCGTTCGCGGTCGCGGGTTGATGCTGGGTCTGGTATGCACCCGGGAAGGGCTGGCCAAGCAGCTCTCGCAGGCCGCCTTCAAGCGCGGCCTGATCCACGAAACCGCAGGGCCGGATGACGAGGTGGCCAAGTTCATGCCGCCCCTGACCATCGAAACCGCGGACCTCGACACCGGCATCGAGATTCTCCAGGCCGCGGCGCGCGACGTACTCGGTGCACCGCAAATGCGGTTGGACGAGGCCGTCTGACCGATTCCGATACCCAGGAGACACAGACCCATGATCGTCAAACAGGTGAATGACGTGCGCGGCACTGACCGTTCGGTGCGCACCGATACCTTCGAAAGCAACCGACTGCTGGTGCGAGCCGATAAGGTCGGCTTCTCGCTTAACCATACCGTGCTGTACGCGGGCAGTGTGACGCACATTTGGTACAAGCATCACATCGAGGCGGTGTACTGCATTTCCGGCGAAGCGGAAATCGAGACCCTGGCGGATGGCAAGCGCTATCACATCACCCCAGGCACTCTGTACACGCTGAACGGGCACGAAGAACACAATCTGCATGCGATCAGCGACTTCGAATGCCTGTGCGTATTCAATCCGCCATTGACCGGCCAGGAAGTGCACGATGCCGAGGGCGTGTACCCGCTGCTCGAGGATGCTTCCTAGGCGTTGATCCGATAAGCTGCACATGCAAAATTCCTGAGCGACATGCTCAGAAATTTGCATGTGCAGCCAACAAGCATGTCTTACCTTAAGTGACGTGCCGCACATGCGGTCTTCATCGGACACGAAAGGAGTCGGACATGCCCAGAAACATCGCCATGCTCGCAGGCCGCATCCTGCTGGCACAGATTTTCGTCATTGCCGGAATCGACAAGATTCTCGCTTATCACGGCACGGCGCAATACATGGCCGCCTTTGGCGTACCGCCGATTCCGCTACCCCTCGTGATTCTGCTGGAGGTCGGTGGTGGCGCCGCATTGGTGCTGGGCTGGCAGACCCGCTGGGTGGCACTCGCACTCTCAGCGTTCAGCATCGTCACCGCCATCATCTTCCACCACGACATTGCCAACGGCATGCAGAAGATCCTGTTGATGGGAGACCTGTCATTTGCCGGAGGCCTGCTGGTGGTGGGTGTGGTCGGAGCGGGCCGGATCAGCCTTGACGGTATGGCTCGGCGCGACTGAGGAGGACGGCATGAGTCTCTTGATCAACGGCAGTTTGCAGAGCGACTGGATGGCGCACGAGACCGAAGACGGTGAGTTCGTGCGTCTGGACTCACAGTTTCGCAACTGGGTGACGCCGGACGGCCGTCCTGGCCCTAGCGGCGAAGGGGGCTTCCCTGCCGAGGCCGGGCGCTATCATCTGTATGTCTCGCATGCCTGCCCCTGGGCGCATCGGACGATGATCTTCCGCGCGCTGAGAGGCCTGGAAACGGCCATCTCGTACTCGGTGGTGCATCCCTACATGGGGCCGGAAGGTTGGTCGTTCGATGCCTATCCCGGGGCTACCGGCGACAGTCTCTACCATGCTGACTATATGTATGAGCTCTACAGCCGCGCAGACCCGGGCTATACCGGGATCGTCACGGTCCCCGTGCTCTGGGACAAGCAGCGCGAGACCATCGTCAACAACGAGTCCTCCGAGATCATCCGCATGCTCAACTCGGCCTTCGCGGTCACCGCGAAGCCGGGGCTCGATTTGTATCCCGCCGAACTGCGCGGTGCGATCGACGAAATCAATGCCGAGGTGTACGGCAACGTCAACAACGGCGTGTACCGTGCCGGTTTCGCGGAGTCGCAGGAGGCCTACGAGCGCGCCTACCACGGTCTGTTCGGAACCCTGGACCGCCTCGAACAGAGATTGAACCGGCAACCCTGGTTGACCGGAGAGCAGGTGACGGAGGCGGACTGGCGGCTGTTCACCACCCTGGTGCGCTTCGATGCGGTGTACTACGTGCACTTCAAGTGCAGCCACCGGCGTCTGGTGGATTACCCTGAGCTATGGGATTTCACCCGTGCGCTCTATCAGGTACCCGGTGTGGCCGGTACGGTGAACATGGACCACATCAAGCGTCATTATTACACCAGTCACCCCGAGCTGAATCCGCGGGGGCTGATCCCGCCCGGGCCTGAGATCGACTTTACGGCGCCGACACGACGTACACCGCCGACGCTCTGAGCCAGGCGTAAACGGGGCGATGACAGCCGGCAAGTAACCATATATATTTCGTATCTATGGATACGAAATATATATGTGTAATCGAGCTCACCCCGCCGGGTGAGGGCGTGCTGCGATGAGCGATCAGGATCGCAACGGACCGGTTCCGCTCAGTCCCGTGGATGCCAGCCGGATGCTCACCGAGGAACCGCAGTCGTTGCTGATCGACGTGCGTTCATCGATGGAATTTCTGATGATCGGCCATCCGGTCGGGGCCGTGCACGTGGCCTGGCTGGACGAACCGGACTGGACGCCGAATCCACGTTTCGTGCTTCAGTTGCGTGAGCTGATGTTGGGTGGTAGCCGCTGCGTGGACGGCGATTGCCCGGCGGTGGTGCTGATCTGCCGCAGCGGTCGGCGCTCGCAGGAGGCCGGTCAGGTGCTGGTCGACGCAGGTCTTGCGCGGGTGTTCTATGTGGCGGACGGTTTCGAGGGGCCGCTCGACGCGCATCATCGCCGCAGCACGGTGGCCGGCTGGCGCTTCGAGGGATTGCCCTGGGAGCAGTGTTAAACGGCCAACTTCTTAACCCGGGGGCGTTTCCTCGCTTTCCCAGCGTTCCAACGTGGCCTTGTGTCCGTCGTTCGGTGCGCGGCGGATCACGCGTTGGAAGAACAGGTTATTGGGTACCATTAGCGTACTCCCATCCTCCTCGCGGATCTCGGTGAACATCAGGCTGCGGTCGACCGCGCGGCCTTTCAGGCCGTCGGGCAGTAGCTCAATATGTTCGCCCAATTCATAGGGACGCCAGATCCAGATAAACAGACTGGCCGTGATATTGCTGACCATGGTCCAGACGGCCAGTAGGCCGACCCCGACTACGGCGAGGGTACTGGCTATGATTGCCCACAGGCCGTCGACGTTGACACCCATGAAGCGTAGTGCGATCAGCGCCAGCATGGTCCACAGCACGCCGGCCGCGAGCCTCTGCAGAAACAGGGCGGTGTCGATCGACATCCGGGTGTGGCGGCGCCAGCGCGCCAGCGCTTTGCCGATCCAGCGCTGCAGAATGATGACGACGAGCGCGCCGCCCAGCAGCAGGCCGATACCCGGGAGGATATGTTGCAGGCCTTGGAGCCAGCCTTGCAGTGTGCTCATCGCGAATTACCCGTCTCTTCCGGTGCGAAGTCGAGCGATGCGGAATTGATGCAATAGCGCAGCCCGCTGGGTGGCGGACCGTCAGGGAATACGTGCCCCAGATGGGCATCGCAGCTGGCGCAGCGTACCTCGATGCGGTGCATGCCATGGCTGTGATCGTCGAGTTGACGTACGGCGTGTTCATCGACCGGCCCCCAGTAACTCGGCCAGCCGCTGCCTGAGTCGTATTTTTCCGTGGAGCGGAAGAGCGGGGCACCGCAGCAGACGCAGTGGTAGAGACCGGCTTCGTGATGGTTCCAGTAGCAGCCGGTAAATGCGGGTTCGGTACCGCATTCGCGGGTGACGCGGTATTGTTCCGGACTCAACCGCAGGCGCCAGTCGCCTCCCTGGGCAGGCGTTTTCTTGGCATCGCTCATGTCTGTTCTCCCATATCGTTGGATAGATTCTGCCGTAGTTCGTCGAACAGGCCCGCATCGCGTGCGGCAACCACGGAGCGGGGCGCGGTCGTCGGTCTGAACACGGTGTCGCCGTCCAGGGTCGATGCCTTCCCGCCGGTCTCGGCCAGGATAAGACTGCCGGCCGCTAGATCCCACAGACGCATGCCGCCGTGGAGGTAGAAATCGCCGCGCCCGGCGGCAAGCCAGCACCACTCCAGCGCGCAGGTGCCGAGATTGCGCTGCGAATGGTAGGGCGGATCGCAGGCGAGGTGGGCCGCCATCGGCTTGGGCAGACGTTTGAGGTCGACAATGCCGACCGCGCGCGAAAGCACCGTAGACCGATGCGCGGCCAGAGGGGTGCCATTGATCCGGCTGCCTTCACCGTGCACACCGGTGAAGCATTCGTCGCGCTCAGGGTCGTAAACCATGCCCAGCTTGGGTTGCCCGTCAACGATGAGCGCCAGGGATACGCTGTACAAGGGTATGCCTGCGGCGAAATTGCTGGTGCCGTCGAGCGGGTCGAGACACCACAGTGGGCGACCCGTGGCGAGCGCCTCTTGCTGGGCTTCTGATGGCATTTCCTCGCTGAGAAAGGCGATTCCGGGCCACTTCCGGGCAAGCGTTTCGCGCAAGCGGCGGTCCATGGCGAGATCGGCCTCGGTCAGCACGCTGCCATCTGCCTTGAGTTGCGCGCCGATACGCCGGAAGCGCGGCTTGAGCTCGGCCTGTGCGGTTTCAACCAGCAGTTGCGCGAGTTGGTTTATGTCGGGTCGCATGGTGGAGGTACGCGATGTATGGCGTCACACTTTGCCATATTCCTGGCACCGTTGCGTAGAGCGGCTGGGGTACACTCGCGCCTATGAGTCTGACGCTGCTGGGACTGCTTGGGGTGCTGGTATGGTGGTGGGTCGCCTCGCTGCGCGCGCGCGAAGCGGCCTTGACCGCATGTCGCCGTGCCTGTGCCCGCGAAGGCGTGCAGCTGCTCGACGAGACGATCGCGCTGCATGGCTTGGGGCTGGCCCGCGACCGCGACGGGCGGCTGCGCGTGCGCCGGACCTATGTCTTCGAGTTCAGCCTGGGCGGAGATGACCGCCGCCGGGGTGAGGCGGTCTGCCTGGGCCGCACCGCCGCCCTGGTGCGTGGTGACTGGCCGCATGTGGACTCCGCCGGCAACAAGGAGGCTGAGACGCCGCTGCCGGGCCGCGTCGTGCCGTTCAGGGGGAGGGATGGAACACCACGCCATTGACGGAGTACTGATTCTCCTAGCCTTTGCGGTGCTGGGCGTCGCCATCTTCCGACGCCTGCATCTGCCGCCGGTGCTCGGCTATCTGTTCGTCGGCATCGCGATCGGTCCGCACGCGCTCGGTCTGCTGCAGGACAGCGACCTGATCCATCTGCTGGCTGAGATCGGGCTCGTCTTCCTGCTGTTCACCATCGGTCTCGAATTCTCGATTTCGCATTTTTTGTCGATGCGCAAGATAGTCCTTGGCTTGGGTGGGGCGCAGGTCTTGCTGTCGACCTTTTCCGGAGCGCTAATCGCCCTGTTGTCGGGGGTGAGCTGGGCGGGCTCGCTGGTCGCGGGTGGCGCGCTGGCCATGTCCTCCACCGCCATCGTGGTCAAGCAACTCAACGAGCAGCTGGAAATCCATTCGCGTCACGGGCGGCTCGCCTTGGGCGTGCTGCTGTTCCAGGATCTCGCGGTGGTGCCGTTCCTGGTGGCCATCCCGATACTGGCAGGCGGCGCGCTCGACGGTCTCTGGCTGTCGCTCGCCATTGCGTTGCTCAAGGGTGTGCTCGCCGTTGTGATCATGCTTGCCGCGGGACGTTGGCTGCTGCGCCCGCTGTTCCATGTGATTGCCGCTGCCAAATCCACCGAACTGTTCACCCTGACCGTGTTGCTGGTGTCGCTGACCGCTGCCTGGGTGACCTATCTGCTCGGGCTGTCGCTGGCCATGGGGGCATTCCTCGCCGGCATGATGCTCAGCGAAACCGAGTACCGGCACCAGATCGAGACCGACATTCGTTCCTTTCGCGATGTGCTGATGGGGCTCTTCTTCATCAGCATCGGTCTGCGTCTCAATCTGCATACCCTGGCCGAGGTCTGGCCGTTGGTGCTGCTGATGCTGGTTGGCCTGATCGTCGGCAAGGGCTTGCTGGTGATGGCGCTGACGCGTTGGGCCGGCTATGAAAACGGCGTAGCCCTGCGTACCGGTGTCGCATTGGCACAGGGCGGGGAGTTCGGCTTCGCCTTGCTGGCCCTGGCGCTGAACCGGAATCTGCTGTCGCCGACCGACAGCCAGGCCATCCTCGCCACGATCATTCTCAGCATGCTGCTCGCCCCGCCATTGCTGCGTTACAACGGCCGCATGGCCAAGGCCCTGTTCGCGCGCACCTACCTGCGCGGCAGACATGCCGATACCCGGCATCTCGGCTGGGCGGCGCGCGAGCTCGGCGATCACGTGATCATCTGCGGCTTCGGTCGTATCGGGCAGAATCTCGCGCGCTTTCTGCGTGCGGACGGTGTGGACTACGTGGCGCTGGACCTCGATCCCTATCTGATCCGCGATGCCTGGGAAGCGGGTGAGCACGTCTTCTACGGCGACAGCACCCATGGCGAGATCCTGCGCGCGGCCGGTCTGTCGCGGGCGCGGGCGATGGTGATCACTTTCGACGATGCGCACACTGCCGAACGCATCATCGAGGCCGCCCGCAAGCGGCGCGCGGACCTGCCGATTCTGGTGCGCACACGCGACGAGGCGGACCTGGAACGCCTGGAAAAAATGGGCGCGACCCAGGTGGTGCCGGAAACGCTCGAATCGAGCATGCTGCTGGCGAGGGTGCTGTTGCAGCGCCTGGATATCCCCGACGAGGTGATCAACGAACGCATCGAACAGGAGCGTGCGGATCACTATCGCAGTCTGCGTGGGCTGTTCGCCGGTGAGGCGGAGGCGCTGCGCGAGCGTCTGCACAGTGTGACAGTACAGCCCGAAGCCAAGGCGGCGGGCAGTACCATCGCCGCGCTCGATCTGGACTCCGCCGGCATCCGGGTGGAGGCGATCCGGCGTGGCGGCATTCGCGGCGAGAATCCGGATGAAAACCTGCAACTCGAGCCGGGCGATGTGCTGGTGCTGCGCGGTGGGCGCGACGCGCTCAAGCGCGCCGAGTCACTGTTTGACCATGGTGACTGACCGACCCTACCAGTATTTTTCGGTGGTGATGTGTCCGGGGGTACGGCGGCGGTTGCGGCGCATGCCGCGCTCGCTCAGCACCGCACTCGTGTCCTGGATCATATTCGTGTTGCCGCAGATCATCACCTGGGTGTTCTCGGGGTCGAAAGGCATGCCGGCACGCGCTTCCAGGCGGCCGTCGACGATGGCCTGCGGGATGCGTCCCTCTAACGCCTCGGCGACCGGCTCGCGGCTTACGAACGGGATGTAAGCGAAGCGTCCGGGATGCGCGGCCGCGAAGCCGTCGATGGCCTCGCGGTAGCTCAGTTCGCGCGCAAAGCGCACGGCGTGTACGAGGCGCACCTGGCCGAAGCGACGCCACAGTTCTTCTGTCTTCAGCAGGCAGAGAAAGACGCCGAGCCCGGTGCCGCTGGAGATCATCCACAGGTTTTCGGCATCCGGCACCTCGTCGAGCGTGAAGAAGCCGGAGGTCTGGCGTGCCACCCAGATCGGATCGTCAACGCCGACCGAAAGCAGCGCGGTGGTGAACAGCCCGTTTTCCACCGTGTTGTAGTAGATCTCGAGGCAGGGTTCGTCGGGGGTGTTGATGCAGGAATAGGGGCGCGCCACGCGCTCGCCGTCGATGTCCAGGGCGATGCGGGCAAACTGGCCTGGTTTGAACGTATCCATGGATGCTTCAATGCGCATTGTGAACAGTCTTTCCGTCCACTGCCGCTTCTCGACGACGCGGCCCTCCAACCATAGATCCATGAGCATTTCCTGATGTTGTCCGGAGCAGGGGCATCACTATGCTGTCGCTTGTCCGAAGCTGCAAGCGTCTGGGGGCGTGTCGTGTTACCAGACCGTCACCTGTGACGCTTTGCCGCCGGCGGAGCCTTCGCTAGACTGGCGGACCACCAATTCGACGAGACGAGACGCCACCGTGAGCGAGCCATCCAGCCTGCACCTTTTCCTCATGGCCATCCTGCAGGGGGTGACCGAGCTGTTTCCCATCAGTAGCCTGGGGCACAGCGTCCTGGTGCCGGCGATGCTGCACTGGCCGCTCAACCGCGATGCACCCTGGTTTCTCCCGTTCATCGTCGTACTGCACCTTGGAACGGCCACGGCTCTGCTGGCTTACTTCTGGCGCGACTGGTGGCAGTTGCTGAATGGCCTGTGGCGGGCCCGCGGCGGGGCAGGCAATGCCGAGGCGAGATTGTTCTGGATGCTGGTGGCCGGCACCATACCGGCCGGGCTGATCGGATTGGCGTTGCATCACCAGATCAGCCGTCTGTTCGGCCTGTTCTGGGTCGCGGGTATATTTCTCATGGTCAATGGGTTGATGCTGCTGCTGGGTGACACTCTCAAAAGGAGAACGCCCAACGGCGGTCTCGACAGCCTGACCTGGGGCAAGGTGCTAGCCATCGGACTGGCGCAGTCGCTGGCGCTGATTCCGGGCCTTTCACGCTCTGGCGCAACCCTGGTCGCCGGACTGGGCGCAGGGCTCGACTATGCCGCCTCGGCGCGTTTCTCATTCCTCCTTGCGACACCGATCATTGCAGCGGCTGGAGTGCTCGAAGTACCCAAGTTGCTGCACCATGGGATACCTGGTGGATTGGTGCACGTCATCGTGCTGGCCGGTCTGCTGGCCGGCATTTTCGCGTGGCTTTCCACGTGGTTCCTGATGCGCTGGTTCAGCGGTCATGAGGTCAGCGCGCTGCGGCCTTATGCGATTTATTGTCTAGCGTTCGGAGCACTTGCTCTGTGGGTCGGATGATCGTTGTTAATCGTCTGATAATTAAAAATTAAATAATTAAAACAAAATAATTATTTTGGATGCTTTTTTTGAGTGCATGTGTTCTGTGCTCATGCACTATTTTGGGTTTTATTTGATTAGAAAAAACAATTATTTGTGTAAAAATGCCGTAATGCTTGGCATGCCTTTCTGGTACGTAATTTGCCTGCATGTGAGGCGGTTTTCTCGCGTCTGAAAAAGCGCGCGGAATTCGATCACAACAGGACAAGGAGCGCAGAAATGGCGGGTCAGTGGCTTAATCACGGCGACAATGCCTGGCAGCTCGCTGCTGCCACGATCGTGGGTCTGCAAAGCGTACCCGGACTGGTCGTGCTGTATGGTGGCATCGTCAAGAAAAAATGGGCGATCAACTCGGCTTTCATGGCCCTGTATGCCTTCGCCGCAGTCTTGGTGGCCTGGGTTTTATGGGGTTACAACATGGGCTTCGGGCCTAAGTTATTCCCGTTTCTGGGGATGCCTGAGCCTGCCTTGATGGGGCATTACGAGTTATCTCAGGCCGACATCCCGGCAGCGGGAGCGACGGCCGCCTTCCCCATGGCAACGATGATCTTCTTCCAGTTCGTCTTTGCCGCAATTACCTTGATCATTCTTGCAGGCGCATTATTGGGGCGCATGAGTTTCAAGGCCTGGGTACTGTTCGTACCGCTGTGGTTGACGTTCTCTTACTGTGTCGGCGCATTCAGCCTGTGGGGCGGTGGTTGGCTCGCCCAGTTGGGCGTGATCGATTATTCGGGTGGCTATGTCATCCATTTGTCCGCTGGTATTGCCGGTTTCGTAGCGGCGGCGGTGATCGGTCCACGATTACCCAGGGATCGTGAAAGTTTTCTGCCCAACAACATATTGCTGGCGCTGGTCGGTGCCGGACTGCTCTGGTTGGGTTGGGACGGGTTCAACGGTGGCGATCCCTACTCGGCCAGCGCCGACGCTGGCGTGGCAGTGCTCAACACCAATATCACCACGGCAGTCAGTCTGCTGGTGTGGGTCATCATCGATGTGATGGTATTCAAGAAACCCTCGGTGATCGGCGCGATCCAGGGCATGATTACCGGCCTAGTGGCGATCACCCCGGCCGCGGGTGTGGTCAATGGTTACGGCGCGATCATCATCGGCCTGATTTCCGGCAGTGTGCCGTGGTTCACCATGAACGTGCTCGGCAAGAAGATGAGCCTGTTCCGCAAGGTCGACGACACGTTGGGTGTCTTTCACACGCATGCCGTCGCGGGTGTGCTCGGCGGGTTGCTCACCGGTATCTTCGCGACCCCGGATCTGTGCAAGGCCTTCGGTTTGAGCAATCCAGGCGGGTGGCTCTACGGCAACTTTCACCAGGTCCTCCTGCAGCTGCTCGGGGCCGCCTTCATCATCGTGCTCAACGTGGTGATGACCTTTGTTCTGCTCAAGATCATTTCCTTCATCACGCCGCTGCGAATGGACGAGGAAATGCTGCTGATCGGCGATGACGCCGCGCATGGCGAGGAAGCCTACGCCTTATACGGCGAGGGAGACCGCAAGCCCGTTTTGGGTGACTGAAGCCTGCGCATCTAGATAGCGCAGACTCCCGGGCTTTTCCCGGGCGTCTGCGCAATTTCCTGTCACACGGTGCATATCGTGCGGAGAGCCACTCCCATGTTCGGCCTTCCGGATCGCCAATTGATTGAGATGGTCTCGCTCGTGCTGCTGGGTGGTTGGCACGGAGTGCGCCTGAGGACGCGAGACAAGCAGGATATGCGCGATTGCGCCTTGGCGGTTGCCGCCATGGTGCAGGCGGCGAGGTATGCGCGTCGCGGCCGTGTGAACGAGCGCATGAGGCATCGCCTGGTCGCGGGCATCCTGCGCCTGAACGCCGGATCGGTGGAGTATGCCCTGGGCGGTCGTGTGGCACTCTCGCCGGGTTTGCGTGAATTCCTGAGCCTGGCGGCTCTGGATGTTGCGGACCATGCGCAGACATCGGTCCTCGATGCAGTACATCGCTATGTACGCACGGCTCGCCGCCTGCGACGCAGGCGGCAGACTCGCCGGCTGATGTTCGAAGCGCTTTACCGTATCCGCGGGGCTGCGGTCACTGAGCCTGCCAGAAGGGAGGCGCTGATCATGCTGGCGCGGCGGCTACAGCCAGGGCGTGGTTCCCTGGAAGGCGATATGGCGCTGGTCTGGTTGTACGGTCTGCGTGCGGCATGGCTCTGGTGCGATGCCGGAGGCGGACCATCGCCATTCGGTTTTGTGCCTCGCGCACTGACGGCGGCAGCACGAGAACTGCTGGAAGCCGGATACTAGGGGCGGCTGTTCACACGATGCGGTGGCGTGCTGCCGGAGCCATTTTTCGTGGCTCGCCAGGCGCAGCGAGCGCGGTGTGGCCGGCCACATGAGCGAGCGACAACACCGCGAGACGCAAAAAGCGGCCCGACCCAGCAGGTTGCCGCTGAAAAACCGCCACTCTGTGTTGCTCGCGCTGATTTGGAGTCACCAAACTGCGCTCCTCGCGCCTTGATTGGCGGTTTTTCAGTCACAACAGCACTCCACCACATAGTGTGAGCAGGCACCAGTCTGCTCTAGACCGTACTGCCGGCGCGGCGAGCACGATGAGGCGAGGCGCGGCGATAGGTGTCGCACAGGTCGTTGATCGCGCAATCGGGGCATTTGGGTGCGCGTGCGGTGCAGACGTAGCGGCCGTGCAGGATCAGCCAGTGATGGGCATCCCGGCGGAATTCGCGCGGTACCACCTTGAGCAGGCGCTGCTCCACCTCGTTGACGTTCTTGCCCGGGGCCAGGCCGGTGCGGTTGGATACGCGGAATATGTGCGTGTCCACGGCGATGGTGGGTTCGCCGAAGGCGGTGTTGAGCACCACGTTGGCGGTCTTGCGCCCGACGCCCGGCAGGGCCTCCAACGCCGCGCGCTCGCGCGGTACCTCGCCGGCGTGGCGTTCGACCAGTATCCGGCAGGTCTTGATGATGTTTTCCGCCTTGGCGTTGTACAGGCCGATGGTGCGGATGGCCTGCTTGAGGCCGTCCAGGCCGAGATCGAGGATGGCCTGCGGCGTGTTGGCCTGAGGGAACAGCTTGGCCGTGGCCTTGTTGACGCCCTTGTCGGTCGCCTGGGCCGAGAGGATGACCGCGACCAGTAGCTCGAAGGGGGTGCCGTAGTCGAGTTCGGTGGTCGGCTCGGGGGTGAGGGCCTGGAGCCGTTCGAACATCTGGCGGCGGGTGGTGGGATTCATGCGATGCGGCCCACGCACCCCGGCTGGGGGGCGTGGGCGCCGGACGATTAGATGTGGCGGAAGTGGCCGACGTCGGGGGCGGGCTCGTAGCCGCTCTCCTTCACCTGGCTCTTGAGGGTCTTGAGTTGCTTGTCGTGATCGGCCTCAAGCTTGTGCATGGCCTTGTCGTCCAGCTTGGGGAAGATCACGTTGCGGATGAAGCCGCCGAGATCGTCCATGCAGCTCGCCCAATAGCGGTGGTTGAGGTGGAAGCTGTGTTCGGAATGCTGGCCCATCGGATAGGAAGCGAAGCGGCCGCCCATGGTTGCCTTGAGGTCGGCGTCCTGCTCGACGAAGGCCTTGGCCCAGTCGTACCACCATTTGTAATAGGCTTCCTGCAACGAATAGTTGAACTGGTTCTTCTCGTAGAAGGCGCTGATGGTCATGCGGGGCGCCAAGCCGTAGCGGGTGCCGCGGGTGCCCGCGAAGGGGAAATGGCCGGACATATGCTGGTTCTCCTATGCGTCTATCTCATTTTTCGGAAACAATCTGCGCGGTGACGGAGGCGCCGTCACGGACGCGCTTGGCCCAGCGCAGCGCCGAGCCGGATAAAAGACCTGTCCGCGATGACTGCCGCGGTGAAGTCCCGCATTGCCTGCGGACGGTTTTCAATTCTATTTTCGTTGCCGTGCTTTCGCTGGTTGGCGAAGGCGATGCCCTGACCTTCTATGGGGTCTTAGGCGAGTTCAAAAGTATATCAGAGTTTGCCGAAGTACAGCCCTATATGGGCCTTCAGTTGTCCCCCGTCATGGTTTCTCGTTGGCCTGGTGCGCACGGAGTCCCGCCTTGCGTGCACGGGCACGCTCCACGGCGGCCCGGATCACGGCCTGGCGGGGGTCTGCGCTGGGTGCGGCCGGCTCGGTCGGCTGCGGCGGCGCGTGTCGGCGCGCTCGTCGTTCGGCAAGCGCTGCGGCTTCGGCGGCGAGCCGGATTGTCCGTGCCTGATGACGGCGGCGGGCGAGGTCGGTGCGACGGCGGGCCTGCATCTGTGGGCTGATCGCCTTCCAGCCCTCCAGCCGCCAGTGATCCGTGGGTGCCGGTCGCAGTTCGATGCAGTCCACCGGGCAGGGCGGCAGGCAGAGTTCGCAGCCTGTACATTCAGCGGCGATCACGGTGTGCATGAGCTTGGCGGCTCCGACGATGGCGTCCACCGGACAGGCTTGAATACACAATGTACAGCCGATGCAGGTCGATTCGTCGATGCGCGCCACTGCCCTCGGCTTAGGCGTTCCGTGCACGGGATTCAGCGGTAACGGCGTGCGCCCGAGCAGACGCGCCAGAACGCGGATACCGGCCTCTCCGCCCGGTGGGCACTGGTTGATCTCCGCCTCGCCGGCAGCGATAGCGTCCGCATACGGGCGGCAGCCCGGATAGCCGCATTGCCCGCATTGTGTCTGTGGCAGCAGGTCGTCGATGCGCTCAGCCAGCGATCTGCGCCGAGCCGTCCGCCGAGGGCGACCGAACTTGACGAAGCCGACTGCCAGCGCGAGAACGATCAACCCGGACAGCGTCAGGATGAGCATGTGCATGCCGTCGTGCAGCGTGGATGGTTCGGCCGGGGAGTATCGGGCAGCCTCACCGAGCGTGCAAGCGTAACGCCGTGCTTTCCAGCGGTCACAGTGAAGGTTGCCTCGATGCATGCCTGGATGTCGCAGACATAGGCATTTCCCCGTCGCATGAGTGCCCCGAGCCTTTGCGCTACTGGGATGGTTTATAGTCAATAAACCCGTGTGGCCAAGGGCATAGATCAATGAACGAGTATGAGGCCAGGACGAATCCCGCAGAGGGGTTGAGCGAGCCCAACCATGGCGATACGACCCGTGTTCTGAGTATCAGGCAGGTGATCGTACGCATCACGCTGATCATCACCGCCATCGAAGCTGCGGTCATGGTGCTGCTGGAGGTGATGTTCTCGGGACATCATGCTTGGGAAGAAACCCTGTTCGACGCCGTACTGCTCGCCGCCATTTCCATCCCCTGTATCTATGCCTGGGTCGTACAGCCCTTCGTCGCTGCGCATAATCGGCTGCTGAATGAAGTGACGCACCTCGCATATCACGATCCCCTGACCCGCTTGTCCAACCGTCGTCTGCTGGTCGAGCAATTGGACCGCGCCCTCGCCGCTTACCGGCGCAATCCCGCGTACGGAGCCCTGCTGCTGATCGATCTCGACGGGTTCAAGGCGATCAACGACCACGATGGACACGAAGTGGGTGATCTGGTCCTGTGCGTCACCGCACAGCGGTTGCATGCCGTCACGCGAGGGGAGGACCTGGTCAGTCGCATGGGTGGCGACGAATTCCTGGTGTTGCTGCAGCGCCTGTCAGCCGATCCGGTGTCTGCGGAACACAAGGCGGTAGAGGCAGCATACAAGCTGGTTGCCGCGATCGGCGAAACGATGGAAATCGGCGGGCGCGAACTGAAGGTCGGGGCCAGAGTGGGCGTGCGGCTGCTCGGTCCCGATTCGACGAACAGCGAATCCGTCATCCGCGATGCGGATCAGGCCATGTATCGGATCAAGGCCAAGGGGCGCAGCGATGTCGGCGTGTTCGAGACGCCGGCGACATAATCCCGCGGCAGCTAGACGTCCAGCGAGACCCCGTCGAAATCCGCCGCCTGCGGATGGCCGCAGGGCTTCGGGTCCACCCCTTCGCGCAGGAGCTGGCAGGTACGCAGGCCGGCCTCGCGGGCGGCGTCCAGTTCCGCGCATACATCCGAAAGAAAGAGCACCTCGTCCGCGGGCAGGCCCAGCCCGGCGATGATGCCGCGGTAGCTCGCGGCCTCGCGCTTGCCCCCGATGCGGGTGTCGAAGTGACCGTCGAACAGCGGGGTCAGATCGCCGAAAGGCGTATGCGCGAACAGCAGCTTCTGTGCTTTCACGGACCCCGAGGAATACACGTACAGTCGGATGCCGGCGGCATGCCAGGCGCGCAGCTGACGCACGGCGTCGGCGTAGACGTGTCCGCGCAGCCGCCCGCTGGCATAGCCCTCGGCCCAGATCAGGCCCTGCAGTGTCTTGAGCGGGGTCGCCTTGCGGTCCTCGCGGATCCAGCCGAGCAGGGTGTCGATCACCGCCGCGTGGTCGCGGGCGCCCGTCTCGGCCGCCACCTCGGCGAGCAGGGCTGCGACCTCGGCATCGTCGCCGTGGGCGCGCACGAAGGCGGGCAGTGCGCTGGCCGCGTAGGGGAATAGCGTGTCCTTGACGAAGGCGAGGCTGGAAGTGGTGCCCTCGACGTCGGTGACGATGGCGCGGATCAAGGTCTCAGTCGTCCAGGCGGGGAAAGCGGCCGGCGATCGGGCTGCCGGTGAAGTGTGCGATCCAGCCGTCGGGATTGCCGAACAGGCGAATGGCCGTGAACAGCGGCCGCGGCCCCATGTCGAACCAGTGCGGCGTGCCGGCCGGCACGCTGATCAGGTCGCCCTTCTCGCACAGCGCGGCGTACACGCGATCGCCGATGTGCAGGTAGAACAACCCGCGGCCCTCGACGAAGAAGCGGATCTCGTCCTCGCCGTGGGTGTGTTCGTCGAGGAACTTGCCGCGCAGGGCCTCGCGCTGCGGGTGGTCGGGCGTGAGGCTGACCACGTCGGCGGACTGGTAGCCGCTTTCATGCATCAGACGATCGACGTCCGCGCGGTAGGCGGCGAGGGTTTCCTCCTGGCTGGCGCCCGGCGCCAGCGGCGCATCGGCGGACCAGCGTTCGAAGCGCACGCCCACGTCGCCGAGGGCGCCGGCGATGTCGGCGAAGCCGGTGAGGGTGGATTCGAGGGTGGCGTCGTCGGCGGCGTAGATGTCGAGTTGGCTCATGGCGTGCTCCTAACGGCTGGCCAGCAGTTCGCATTCGAACAGGAATTCAAGCGCCTCGACATGGCGCTCGGTGGCCTCGGGATTGCGTCCCCAGGTGTACAGGCCGTGACCGCGGATCAGGTAGCCGGGCGGCGCCGGATGGCGGTCCAGCCAGGTGTTGACGCGCGCGCCCAGGGCGGCGATGTCCTGATCGTTGTCGAACACGGGTAGTTCGATCTCCATCTCGTGGGTGTCGATCCCATCGAAGGCCTTGAGCAGTTCGTAGTCGGCCAGAGTCACGTGTTTGCCGCGGCGGCGCGAAAGCACCGTGGCGCGCGGCGAATGCGTGTGCAGCACGCAGCGGATTTCCGGCCAGCGGCGGTACAGGGCGACGTGCAACCCCGCCTCGGCTGAGGGCGTGCCCTCGTCTAGCGGCTGACCGAGCCCGTCGAGGCGCATGAAACCCTCCGCCGTCAGCCGTCCCTTGTGGCGTCCGGAGCGGGTCATCACGATCTGGCCGTTGTCGAGGCGGATCGAGAAGTTGCCGGCCGTGGCCGGCACCCAGCCGTGCGCATGGAAACCGCGCCCGAGGGCGGCCAGGGTGTCGCGTGCGGCGTCGAGGTCGTTCATGGCGCGCATTCTAACCATAACAGGTGGCGTTGCCGATGGCGGTGAGCAAGCGCGTGAAGGGTGGGGTTGCTCAAAGGCTGAGGATGAAGGTCTCGTAGACCATGCCGCGCTCCGCGATGATCCGGTTGAGGTAGGCGAGCGAGGCGGTCGGTGCCTGATTGGCCGTGCTGGACGCTTCGATGGCGCACATCTCGCGGTACACCTCGATGACGGTCTTGACCGCTCGCGGGTCCGGCTTGCGGCGTACGGAATAATACCCGGTGATATTGCCGGCCGGGTCTCGGTCCGCAGTGACGTTGGCCAGGACCCAGTAGTAATCCCCGTTCTTGCACAGGTTCTTGACGTAGGCGAAGCATTCCTCGCCGGAACGAATGGTGTCCCAGAGCTGCTTGAACACCCCGCGCGGCATGTCCGGATGACGCACGATACTCTGCGGTTCGTCGAGCAGTTCGGGCTCGAGATAGCCGGAGATCGACATGAACACGCGGTTGGCGTAGGTGATCCGCTCGCGCGGATCGGTTTTCGAGACGATGAACGAGTCGGCGTGCAGGACGACTTCGTGCCGAGTCGGCACTGGATGCGGTCGCATGGCGTCTGTTTCCCCCGAGAGCTTCCAGATGCTCGTCAGTATGTTTAGTCGTTTTTGCGTGCATGCGTCGCTCTCTGGCTTTTTTGTTTTGTAATAGTGTTGCCTGTCTTGTGGTTTATCTGCCAATTATTCCAATCCATGAGATGCGTATACGGCGACGCCCGCAAGTGCGGGCGTCGGGGGCTTGAGCGATAAATCCTTGTGGCCGTTCAGTCGCCGGTTTCGGCCTGCAGGGCCTCCATCCAGGCCTGTTCGTAGGCGTCCTGCTGGCGTTTCTCGAGCATGGCGAGAATACGCGGCAAAGCCCGTTCCTCGTCGATCACGCGCGGGGAATGGATGCGGTCGCAGCGCAGGATGTGCAGGCCCAGCGGCGAACGCACGACGTCGCTGAGTTCGCCCTCGCCGAGTGTAAACAGCACCTTGTCGAGTTCGGGGTACAGGGCGCCGCGGCGCAGCCGGCCGAGGCTGCCGCCTTCCAGGGCCGTGGGGCATTCGGAGTGACGCATGGCTAGATCGTCGAAACTGGCCTTGTTGTCCGCAATCTGTGCGCGAACATCGGTGATACGGCGAGCGGCGGCGGTTTCCGTATTTTCCGCATAGGCGGGATTGATGGTGACCAGAATATGGCTGGCCACGCGGGTTTCCGGCAGGGAGAAATCGTCGCGGTGCGCCTGGTAGTAAAGACTGGCGTCCACCTCGTCCACGGCAGGCGCCTGCTGGCGCACGTGCGCGCGGACTGCCTCGACGCGCAGGCTGTGACGCAGCGCCACACGCAGACCGTCGATGTCCATGCCGTTGCGTTCGAGGTCTGCACGGAACTCGGTGACATCGGCATAGCGTTCGCGGACCTGGTTTTCCGCCTCCTGCAGAGTGGAGGCGGGCACCTGCCCAACCAGTCCACTGGTCGAGGCGAGCATGCGGCGCTCCAGACGGAATCGCCGATGGGCCTCGCCGAGCAGTTGTTCGGCGATTTCGTCGGATAGCTCGGACAGGGGCTTGTGGTGCTTCTCCATGGCCATGTCGAGCGCCAGATAGGCGATTTCGGGTGCGAGTCGCGCCGCTGCCGGGCGCCGCGAAGCGGCCTTAGTCGTCATGTTTGTCCTCCTGCTCTGCGTCATCCTCCGGCAATAGCCCAACCTCGGGAACCAACAGGGTGAGTCCGGGGAAGCGCACCTCGTAGAGCGGGGTGCCGTCGTCGCCTTCCATCACGGTCTGGATCTCGCCGCTCTGGCCGGCCTGTACCCGCACTTCCCCGGATATGGCCAAGGGCTGCCGTGCCCGTACCTTGTCGCGGAACTCGAATCGGCTGGGCACCCATTCGGCATCTGCGGGGATCAGCTCGGCCTCGCGGCAACCGACACGCATGCCCAAGTCGATGAAATCCACCGAGTAGATGACCTGATCCTGCAGAAAGGTGCCGACGTCGCGTACGTATCCGACGGAGCCGCGCTGCACGAGCATCGTGCCGGGGTCGAGTCCCGGGTAAGTGCCGTCGTTGCGCACGTTGCGCACCAGGCGGACTTCCGAGCCGTATTCGAAGCGCGGTTTCATGTCACTTGGCGAGCTGGCTGAGCGGCACGAAGCCGCCGCCGTTCTGTTGCTTGAAGACCTTGAACACCTTCTCGGTCAGCGCATCGGACTTCACGAAGTCGAGGTAGGCGCGTTCGAGCAGGGTCTTGTACGCCATGCGCCGCGGTTCCTCGGCCTCGGGCAGTTGATCGGCGGCGCGCGCCAGGTAGTCGTGGAAGCGCTGCAGGATGTGCAGGCGGTTCACGTGGACCACCGAAGGGGTGTATTCGACCTCGAAATAGTCGAGGAAATCCTCGGCGCTGCTCAGGGATTCCAGGTCGTCTTCAAAGGAAAAATCGTCGTCGTGCATGGGGATGTCCTCAGTGGGTCAAGTCGTATGGGGCAGCCGGTCCACGCCCTGTGCCATGAGCAGCAGGAAGCGCGCGCCGAGACGGTCGCCGGGGTCGAAGGCGGTCACCATGCCTAGGCGTTCAGCAGCCTCGGCGCGGCGATCCATGCGCAGGCACAGGAAACCCGAGCCCTTGAGCGCCAACAGGTAGAACCGCAGCATGTTCATCGAGCGCGCGCCCGCAGCGGCGATCGCGGAGACGGTCAGGCTGCGCCAGTCGCCATGCAGGTGCAGCGCGGCACCGGCGGTTTCGAGGGCGTGCTCGGCGACCCGCAGGGCCTCGTCGTAGCGATGCTGGTAGTAGTAGAAGCGATACAGCGCGACCAGCACGCTGAGATGCCGCGGCGCGATCAGATGCGCACGCAGCAGGCAGCGCTCGGCCTCTGCCGCGGCCTCCCCGTAGTACGACGACGCGGCTTCGATCAGGGCCTGGGCTTCCGGGTCCAGCGGATGCTCGAAATAGAGTTCCGAATCGTCGAAGTCGTGCAGGTCCATGTCAGCTCGCCTTGCGGGTGGGCGTACGCGCCGTGGCGTGGTCTTCGCACAGGGTTTCGGCCTCGCATTCGGTGCAGTCCGTCTCGGGGGCGGCTTCGTGCACGGCGAGGCGGTTTTCCAGGGTGTCGATGCGCGCCATCAGGCAGGCGATCGCCTTGCCGACCGGATCGGGCACGAGATGATGGTTGAGGTCGATGCCCTGTGCCTCCGCGGGCCGCGGGCCGGTCTGCACAATGCGCCCGGGAATGCCGATCACCGTGCGCTGGCTGGGCACGTCGTTGATGACCACGGAGTTGGCGCCGACGCGTACCCCGTCGCCCAGCGTGATCGGGCCGAGTATCTTGGCGCCGGCACCGACCAGCACGCCGTTGCCCAGGGTCGGGTGGCGCTTGCCGGCGTTCCAGGTGGTGCCGCCCAGGGTGACCCCGTGGTAGAGGGTCACGTCGTCGCCGAGTTCGGCGGTTTCGCCGATCACCACGCAGGCGCCATGGTCGATGAACAGGCGGCGGCCGATGCGTGCGCCGGGATGAATGTCGACATTGCTCCACAGCCGTGAGGCGAAGGCGAGCAGACGGGCCGGATAACGCCAGCCAGAGGTCCACAGGCGATGCGCCAGGCGGTGCACGACCAGCGCATGCACGCCGGGATACGTGGTGAGGACCTCCAGGCGGCTGCGTGCCGCCGGGTCGCGCTCGAACACGCAGGCGATGTCCTCGCGCCATTGCGCGAACAGCGTCGGACGGACAGGGTTCATGCGCGGCTGCAGATGCAGGGTCATGCGGTCCTCCTAGTGCGTGCCGGGTGTGGGCAGAGGCGCCAGTGCGCCGTAGAAGCCGAGCAGTTCCTCGGGCAGCGGGGCCCGCTTGGCGCGGGTGGCAAAGCCGCGCAGCTGCTCCAGCAGTGCCTCGGCCTGGTCGCGGGTGAGGGTGATACCGAGTTCCGCGTAGGCGTGGGTCAGGGCATGCACGCCGGAGTGCTTGCCGAGCACGAAGCGGTGGCTGCGGCCCAGCTCGCCGGGATCGATACCCTGGTAGTTGTGCGGGTCCTTGAGCAGGCCGTCGACATGGATGCCGGCCTCGTGGTCGAACACGCCTTCGCCGACCAGGCTCTTGTGCCAGGAGACCGGGCGGCCGGAGGCCTTCGCCACGAGCTGCGAGACCCCGGTAAAGCGCTGCAGGTCGATGCCCGTCTCCATCGCGTAGAGATGGCGCAGACCGGCCACCACCTCTTCCAGCGCGGCATTGCCGGCGCGTTCGCCAAGGCCATTGACCGTGGTGTTGAGGTGGGTGGCCCCGGCGCGCGCGGCGGCCAGCGTATTGGCCGTGGCGAGTCCGAGGTCGTCGTGGGCGTGCATCTCGATGTCGAGGTCGCAGCGGGCACGCAGGCGGGAGATGCACTCGTAGACGCCGAAGGGGTCGAGTATGCCGACCGTGTCGGCGAAACGCATGCGCTGCGCGCCGGCGAGCTGGGCGGCCTCGGCGACGCGATCGAGAAAATCGGGGTCGGCGCGTGAGGCGTCCTCGGCGCCGACGCAGACCTCTAGGCCGAGATCCAGTGCCGCGGCGACGTGACGCCCGATGCAGGCGAGCACCCAGTTGCGGTCGCGGCCCAGCTTGTGCTGGATCTGCTGGTCGGAAACCGGTATCGACAGATCGACCATCTGCGCGCCGAGATCCGCACACAGGGCAAGGTCGTCGGTGCGCATGCGGCTCCACAGCACCAGCCGCGCCGGGAGTCCGAGCTGTGCGATGGCGCGGACCGAGTCGCGTTCAGCAGCACCCATCGCCGGAATGCCGACTTCAAGCTCGGGGACGCCGAGCTCGACCAGCGCGCGTGCAATCTCGATCTTCTCGTCGAGCGAGAAGGCGACGCCTGCCGACTGTTCGCCGTCGCGCAGGGTTGTGTCGTCGATCACCGGGCTTCGTTGGGCTTGCATGGCGTCCTCTCCAAGGCCTGTACAAGCAGGAAAGCAAACCGCGTGCCCAATTAAAAATATTTAATTTACAAATATTTAATGTTTTTCTTATGGGGTGGAAAACGTCGATGCCCCGAACTTTGTCGGAACTGCGACAAACGCATCGCGCGCCGCTCAGTCGAGCAGGGCGACCGCCTTGACCTGGGCATAGACGCGCTGGCCCTCGTGCAGGCCCAGGTGTTCACGCGAGTGTCGGGTGATGCTGGCGAGCAGCGCGGTACTGCCGAGGTCGAGGCGTACGCTCAGGGTAGGTCCATCCCCGGCAATCTCGGCGATGCGGGCGGGGAATACGTTGAGGATGCTGGTCTCGCCGCTGTGGTCGTGCAGGGCGATGCTGACGTCACTGGCGTGCACGCGCAGGCGGGCCGGGGTACCGGGCTCGGCGGCGGGATCCAGTGCGATGCGGAACACCCCGTCGGCAAAATGGATGGCGGAGAGGCCCTGTTCGGCGTCCGCCTCGCCCAGCGTGCCGTCGATGATGACGCCGGCGTCGCCTGGCTGACCGCCCAGCGGCAGCCGGCCGGCGGCGAGCAGCTCGGCGAGCGGGCCGGTCTCGACGATGCGGCCGTCGCGCATCAGCGCGACGCGGTCGGCCAGCCGTACAACCTCGTCGGGCGCGTGGCTGACGTAGATCACCGGGATGTCGAGCTCGCGGTGGAGGCGTTCCAGGTAAGGCAGGATGGCGGCCTTGGAGGTCACGTCCAGGGCCGACAGTGGCTCATCCATCAGTAGCAGCCGCGGACTGGTGAGCAGGGTGCGGGCGATGGCCACACGCTGGCGCTCGCCACCGGACAGGTGGGCCACACCGCGCTTGAGCAGGGCGTCGATGCCAAGCAGGGCGATGGCCTGCTCCCAGACCACGCGCCGGCGTGCCGCCGGGGTACGGCGCAGGCCGAATTCGAGGTTGCATTGCACCGCCATGTGGGCGAACAGCTCGGGCTGCTGGAACACGAATCCCAGCGGCCGGCGGTGGGTGGACAGGAAAACGCCGCGCGCGTCGTCCTGCCAGGTCTCGCCATCGAGCTGCACGCGTCCCTGCGCGCGCGCGAGCCCGGCGAGGCAGCGCAGGGCGGTGCTCTTGCCGCAGCCCGAGCGGCCGAACAGGGCCGTGACGCCGGGTGCGGCGTCGAATTCGAGATCGAGACCAAAGTCGTCCCGCTGCAGGCGCAGCGCGCAGGAAAGCCCCTTCACGGACGCAGCCCCGCCTGCCGCGGCGCGATCAGGCGCAGCAGCAGGAGTACCAGCAGCGAGAACACCAGCATGCCTCCGGACAGTAGATTGGCCTCGTGGTACTGCAGGTTTTCGACGTAGTCGTAGATCGCGAGCGAAAGCACCTTGGTCTGGCCGGGGATGTTGCCGCCGATCATCAGCACCACGCCGAACTCGCCGACCGTGTGCGCGAAGCCCAGCGTGGCGCCGGTGAGGATGCCGGGCCGGGCCAGCGGCAGGGCAACGGTGAAAAAGCGATCCAGCGGCGCCGCGCGCAGGGTCGCCGCGGCCTCCAGCGGCTGTCGCCCGATCGCCTCGAAGGCCGCCTGTACCGGCTGCACCACGAAGGGCAGCGAGTAGATCACCGACCCGACCACCAGGCCCGGAAAGGTGAAGGCGAGCGTGCCGAAACCGGCGGCGTCGGTGAGCAGGCCGAGGGGGCCGCGCGGTCCCAGCGCGACCAGCAGATAGAAGCCCAGCACGGTCGGCGGCAGCACCAGGGGCAGCGCCACCACCGAGCCGACCAGCGCGCCCACCCAGCCGCTGCGGTGCGCCAGCCACCAGGCGAGGGGGATGCCGACGAGCATCAGGATCGCGGTGGTGACGCCCGCAAGTTCGAGCGTCAGCCAGACCGGTTCGAGGTCCATGGCGTGTCTCCGGTGTCCGACGAACTCAGCGGGCGATCTCGTAGCCGTAGCGGCGAATGATCTTTTCCACCTTGGGGCTCTTCAGATAGGCGTAGAAGGCCTTGGCCGTAGGGTCGTTCGCCGCGCGTTTGAGCAGCACCACCTGCTGTTCGATGGGCTTGTAGAAGGATTGCGGCACCAGCCACTGCGAGCCCTTGCGCGCTGGGGGCAGCAGGGCGATCTGCGAGAGTGCGACGAAACCGAGCTGGGCGTTGCCGCTGGCCACGTACTGATAGGCCTGGGTCAGACTCTGGCCGCGTACGATGCGCGGCTGCAGGCTATGCCACAGGCCCATGTGTTCGAGCACCTGCTGTGCCGCAGCGCCGTAGGGGGCCGCCTTCGGCTCGGCGATGGAGAGTCGCGCAAACTGGCCGGTGCGCAGCACCTTACCGCCGTCGCCGAAACGCCCGGCGTGAGGGCTCCACAGCACCAGGCGACCGATCGCGTAGGTGCGCCGGCTCGACGGCACCGCGAGTCCCTGCTCGGCGAGCAGTCGCGGGCGGCGGCTGTCGGCGGACAGGAACAGCGCGAAGGGCGCGCCGTTGCGGATCTGCGCATAGAGCATGCCGGTGGCGCCGAAGCTCGGCAGTACGGTCTTGCCGGTCTGCTGCTTGAAGTCGGCCGCTATCAACTTGATCGGCGCAGTGAAATTGGCCGCGACCGCAATATGCAGCGGCGCGTCGGCGAAGGCGTCCGGTGTGGCGAGGCCGAGCAGGGTGCCCAGCAGGCAGGCTTGCGAGATAAAGCGTCGGGTGCGGTTCATGGCGATTCCTTAGGTGAGTGGGGTGAGTGGGGGTCAGCGGGCGACGGCCAGCAGCACGCTGGCCGCGTCGAAGGTGGCGCAGGCAGTGGCACCGGGGGCGAGGTCGAGGCGCGCGAATGCCTCGGCGTCGATCACGGCGACCACGGTCTTGCCCCCGGTCAGGGCGATGGCGATCTCGGTCTCGTCGGTGCCGGCGTGCAGCCGCGTGACGGTGCCGCACAGCCGGTTGTGTGAATCTGCGGCAAGCGTCGCGTGGGCATTTTCGATCCCCACCGCCGGCGCCTTCACCAGTGCGAAGGCCTCGCTGCCGAGGTCGAGACCGAGCGCCTCCAGGCTGGGATGGGTGATGCTCGCGGCGATGCGGTCCGTGCCGCCGATGTCGAGGACGACCTCGACGTTGACCGGGCCGGCGGCGAGGTCGACGACGCGACCGAGAAACTGGTTGCGGGCGCTGGTGAGCAGATTCAGGCGGCGGATCCACGGCAGGTGCTCGCCGAAGGCCTCGCCGGCCGCTTCCACGCGCGCGAGCATGCGCAGGTATTCGTCCTCCAGCACCTCGAACACGGCGATCTGACGCTGCCCGTAGTCGGTCAGTCGGCTGCCGCCGCCATGCCGGCCGCCGGTGCCGCTGACCACCAGCGGGCGCTCGGCGAGGTTGTTCATCGCGTCCACCGCGTCCCAGGCGGCCTTGTAACTCATGCCGATGGCCCGCGCGGCGGCACTGATCGATCCGGTCTCGGCGATGGCGCGCAGCAGGGCGATGCGTCGAGCGCCGAGAAAATCGTGCCCGTCGCGCTCGACCGACAGCCGGCCGCCCAGGCGTCCGTCGGGGCTCATGGCCGTCTCCGCTTCGATGTATAGGCGTGCATATAACGCTCCGCAAAAAAGAGGCGGACCGGATCGGGTCCGCCTCGGTCGGGTCAGGCGTAGGTCGGGGCGAAGGCCTCTTCGGGGTTGGTCACCGGACCGTCCTCGCCCCAGTAGGGCGACAGCTTGCGCAGCTGGGCGACGATCGGCGGCACGGCCTCGATCACGCGCTCGATCTCCTCGGGCGTGTTGTAGCGCGACAGCGAGAAACGCACGGTGCCGTGGGCGGCGGTGTAGGGGATGCCCATGGCGCGCATCACGTGCGAGGGTTCCAGCGAGCCGGAGGTGCAGGCCGAGCCGCTGGAAGCGGCGATGCCGGACTTGTTCAGCAGCAGCAGGATCGCCTCGCCCTCGATGTACTCGAAGGAGATGCTGGCGGTGTTCGGCAGCCGGTTGTCGAGATCGCCGTTGACGAAGGCATGCGGCACCTGCGCCAGAATGCCTTCCTCCAGGCGGTCGCGCATCGCCCGCACGCGGGTGTTCTCGTCCTCGATGTGCGCCTGAGCCAGCTCGGCGGCCTTGCCGAGGCCGACGATGGAGGCCGTATTCTCGGTGCCGGCCCGACGCCCACGCTCCTGATGACCTCCGCGCAGCAACGGGCGGAAGCGGGTGCCGCGGCGCAGGTAGAGCACGCCGATGCCCTTGGGCGCATGCAGCTTGTGGCCGGAGAGCGACAGCATGTCGATACGGGTCTCGCTCAGCTTGACCGGCAGCTTGCCCACCGCCTGCACCGCGTCGGTATGGAACATGACGCCGGCCTCGGCGGCCATCTCGGCCATCTCCACCACCGGGAACACGGTGCCGCTCTCGTTGTTGGCCCACATCACCGAAACCACGGCGACCTGGTCGGAGAGCAGCCTGCGGTACTCATCGAGATCGAGTCGGCCGCGGTTGTCGACGGCGAGACGGTGGACCGTATAGCCCTCCTTCTCGAGCTGGTCGCAGAGCGTCAGCACCGCCGGATGCTCGACCACGGTGGTGATGATCTCGCGCCGTTCGGGCTGGGCACGCAGGGCCGACAGGATTGCGGTGCTGTCGGACTCGGTGCCGCAGGAGGTGAAGATGATCTCCGAATCGTGCTCGGCGCCGAGCAGGGATTGCACCTGCGCCCGCGCCTGCTTGACCGCGCGACCGACGCGGTCGCCGAAGCTGTGCATCGAGGAGGGGTTGCCGAACTGCTCGGTGAAGAAGGGCAGCATCGCCTCGACGACTTCCGGATCCACGCGCGTGGTGGCGTTGTTGTCGAGATAGATCGGCTCCATGATCAGGCCCCCGCCGCGCTATGCGCGGCCTGTGCGGGCACCACGCGAACGAATTCGCCCAGGGCCTCGATCAGGCGCTGCTGCACGCCGCCGAGCGTGGCGCCGGCGAGCTGGCAGCCGGTGCAGGCGCCGGTCAGGCGCACGGTGATCGTCTTGCCCTCGACGTCCATCAGCTCGATGTCGCCATGGTCGGCCTGCAGCTGCGGGCGCAGTTCGGCGATGGTCTTCTCGATCAGACGGATACGCTCCAGGTTGCTCAAACCGTTGCTCTTCGCGGGAGCCGCAGGCGCAGCCTTGCCGGCGGCCTGGAACACCTCGCCGCGCTCGGCCATCACCGTGGACAGGATGTCCTCGATCTTCTCGTGGCAGGAGGCGCAGCTGCCGCCAGCCTTGGTGTAGTTGGTGACCTCGGCGACGCTGGAGAGTTTGTTCTCGCGCACCACGTTCTCGATCATCACCGCGTCGACGGCGAAACACTTGCACACCAGATCGCCTTCCTCATGGTCGTCGACCCAGGTCTCGCCGCGGTAGTTGGCGACCGCGGCGGCCAGCGCCTCGCGGCCCATCACCGAGCAGTGCATCTTCTCGGGCGGCAGGCCTTCGAGGAAGTCGGCGATGTCCTGGTTGGTGACCTTGAGTGCATCGTCCAGAGTCATCCCGCGGATGATCTCGGTGAGCGCCGAGCTTGAGGCGATCGCCGAACCGCAGCCGAAGGTCTGGAAACCGGCGTCGAGAATGCGCTCGTCGGCCGGGTCGACCTTGAGGGTCAGGCGCAGGGCGTCGCCGCAGGAGATCGAGCCGACCTCGCCGACCGCGTTGGCGTCGGCCACGGCGCCGGCGTTGCGCGGGTTGTAGAAGTGATCCTTAACCTTTTCGGTGTAATCCCACATGACTATGTTCTCCCGGGCGAATCAGGCTGAAAAGGACGAGCCGCAGGCGCAGCTGGCGGTCGCATTGGGGTTCTCGAACTTGAAGCCGGAGCCCTCGATGCTGTCGACGAAATCGACGGTGACGCCGGAGAGCAGCGGTGCGCTGGTCGGGTCGACGAAGACTGATACGCCGCCGCAGTCGAGGACGACATCGTCCTGGCCGGCGGAGGCTTCGAGCTTCATGCCGTATTGGTAGCCGGAGCAGCCTCCGCCGTTGATGGTGACGCGCAGCCCGGCGACGGGCTCGCCGCTGGACGCGATGAAGCGCTCTAGCGCACGGATGGCGGGTTCGGTCAGGGTCAGCATGGCGTTTACCTCAGCGGAATTGGGGGAATGAGCATCTCGCCAAGGGGTTCAGCAATTGATGTGCCAAGGCCCGGATGGCGTCGTTTGGTGCGCAGGACGGTATTTCGCGTGTGGCAAATCCGACCAGTGGGCTGCGGCGGTCGGAATTTTTGTCGGGTTTGCTACAAAGGCGAGGGCGTCGGTTGCGCCGCGATGCGCATCCGCCGTGGTCAGACGTCGAAACGGTCGTACTGGTATGGGTTTTGCTCGGGATACCCGCGAAGGTTCGGCGGCGGCACCGCGGCCGCACCGAGACACAGGAGTTACCCATGCATATCGTTGTTTGTATCAAGCAGGTCCCGGACAGCGCGCAGATCCGTATCCATCCGGTGACCAACACCATCATGCGCCAGGGCGTGCCCGCGATCGTCAATCCCTACGATCTGTTCGCCTTGGAAGAGGCGCTGCGTGTGCGCGACCGCCTCGGCGGCCGGGTCACGGTACTCACGATGGGCCCGCCCACGGCGGAGGCCGCGCTGCGCAAGGCGCTGTCCATCGGCGCCGATGATGCGGTGCTGCTGACCGACCGCATGTTCGCCGGTTCGGACACGCTGGCCACCTCGTTCGCGCTGTCCACCGCGATCCGCAAGCTCAACGATGAGCTGCCGGTGGATATCGTGATCACCGGCAAGCAGACCATCGACGGCGATACCGCCCAGGTCGGCCCGGGCATCGCCATCCGCCTCGGCTTCAACCTGCTGACCTACGTGTCGCAGATCGAGGACATCGATCTAGAGGCCCGCCGCATCCGGGTGCACCGGCGCGCGGAGGGCGGGGTGCAGGTGATCGACACGCCGATGCCCTGCCTGATCACCCTGCTCGAAGGCGTCAACACCCTGCGCCACGGCAGTCTGCCGGACATGTTCCGCGCGGCCCGTGCCGAAGTGCGGCGCTGGAGTCGCCAGGATGCCGGCATTGAAGACCCGTCGCGCATCGGTCTCAAGGGCTCGCCCACGGTGGTGACGCGGGTGTTCGCACCCAAGCCCAGCGCCGACCCGGCCGAGCAGATGGAGGTCGAAGGGCGCGGTGCGGGCGAGATCGCCGTCGACATGGTCGAGCGACTGTTCGCGGAACACGCCGAGGTCGAACGCCTGATCCATGGGCACGCCTAACCGATTGAACGCGTACGCAGACGAGGGCACGCGATGAACGACAAGACAGAAGATTCGAAACCCAAGGGGCGGCGCTTCAAGCTGGACCCGAGCCTGGAGGTCTACAAGGGCATCTGGGTGTTCGTGGAACAGGAGCGTGGTCAGGCGCACCCGGTGTCCTGGGAACTGCTCGGCGAGGGGCGCAAGCTGGCCGACCGCCTGGAGGTACCTCTGGGCGCGGTGGTCGTCGGCGCCGACGAAGCAATGCTCGCGCCGATCTGCAGCGATGCCATCGGCTACGGCGCGGACCTCGTCTACCTGAGCACCGGCGAGGTACTGGCCGACTACCGCAACGAGACCTATACCAAGGCGCTCACTGCGTTGGTCAACGAGCACAAGCCGGAGATCCTGCTGCTCGGCGCGACCACCCTGGGGCGCGACCTTGCCGGCAGCGTGGCCACCACCCTCGGTACGGGTCTGACCGCAGACTGCACCGAACTCGACATCGATCCGGACAACCGCAGCCTGATGGCGACGCGGCCGACCTTCGGCGGCAGTCTGCTGTGCACCATCCAGACCCTCAACTACCGGCCGCAGATGGCGACCGTGCGACCGCGCGTGATGGCCATGCCCGAGGCGCAGCCCGAACGCAGCGGCGAGGTCGTGCGCAGCAGCTTCGCCTTGGAAGAGGCCTCGGTGCTGTCCAAGGTGCTCGACTTCATCCCCGACGAGGCGCGCGAGGGCGCACAGCTGCCCTATGCCGAGATCATCGTCGCCGGTGGCCTGGGGATGGGCAAGCCTGAGAACTTCCAGCTGCTGTTCGATCTTGCCGCGGTAATCGGTGCCGAGGTCGGCGCGACGCGGCCGGTGGTACAGGCCGGCTGGGTCGAGGCAGACCGTCAGGTCGGGCAGACCGGCAAGACCGTGCGCCCGCGTCTGTACATCGCCGCCGGCATCTCGGGGGCGATTCAGCACCGTGTCGGCATGGAGGGTTCGGACGTGATCATCGCGATCAATACCGATCCCAAGGCCCCGATCTTCGATTTTGCGACCTACGGCATCGTCGCGGATGCGGTGCAGCTGATCCCCGCCCTGACCGAGGCGTTTCGCCAGCGGCTGGCGGTGGCGCGCGCCGCGAGTTGAGTGAATCAAACACTGAGGGTTATCTCATGAGCGAACATTTCGATGCCATCGTGGTGGGTGCCGGGCCGGCGGGCAACGCCGCCGCCTACACCCTCGCCAAGGGCGGTCTCAACGTGCTGCAGATCGAGCGGGGAGAGACCCCCGGTTCGAAGAACGTGCAGGGTGCGATCCTGTACTCGGACGCGCTCGAGCGCATCATCCCCGACTTCCGCGAGGACGCGCCGCTGGAACGGCCGGTGCTCGAACAGCGCCTGTGGGTGCTGGATGAGGCGTCCTATATCGGCAGCACGTTCCGCTCCGAGGAATTCAAGAGCGGCCCGCCCAACCGCTACACTATCATCCGCGCCGAGTTCGACCGCTGGTTTTCCGAGAAGGTGCGCGAGGCCGGCGCGCTGGTGATCTGCGAGACCACGGTCACCGGCCTGCTGCGCGACGATGCCGGCAAGGTGATCGGCGTGCAGACCGATCGCATGGGCGGTGATGTCTATGCCGACGTGGTGGTGCTGGCCGACGGGGTGAATTCCCTGGTCGCCAAGCGTGCCGGCTTCCACGGCGAGCTGCAGCCCAAGGACGTGGCGCTCGCGGTCAAGGAGGTGCTGTTCCTGGCGCCCGACGTCATCGAGCAGCGCTTCAACATCGGCGAGGACGAGGGCGTGGTGATCGAGATGATGGGCAAGATCACCCAGGGCATGATCGGCACCGGTTTCCTCTACACCAATCGCGAATCGCTGACCATCGGCGTGGGCTGCATGCTGTCGAGCTTCCGCGAGGGCGGCATCCCGCCCTACCAGCTGCTCGAGGACATGAAGAACCACCCGGCGATCCGTCCGCTGCTGCGCGGCGCCGAGGGCAAGGAATATGCCGCCCACCTGATCCCCGAGGGTGGCTACAAGGCCGTGCCGCAGCTTTACGGCGAGGGTTGGGTGATGGTCGGCGATGCCGGCGGGCTGGTGAACGCGGTGCACCGCGAGGGCTCGAACCTGGCGATGACCAGCGGTCGCCTGGCGGCAGAGACGATCATCGATCTCAAGGAGCATCGCCGCGTGATGAGTGCGCGCAATCTGGGCGAGTACAAGCGCCGCCTCGACGCCAGCTTCGTGATGTCCGATCTGAAGAAGTACAAGCACGTTCCCGACGTGCTGCACGCCAGTCCGCACCTGTTCACCACTTATCCCGAGCTGATGAGCCGCGCAGCCAAGCACATGCTGCACGTTGACGGAGCGGACAAGAAATCCAAGCAGCGCCAGATCTCGCAGGAATTCCGCGAGGAGCGGGGCATGCTGGGCATGTTGACTGACGCCTACAAAATGTGGAGAGCGTTACGATGAGCACGAATACCGCAACCCCGGTCAAGATCGAGGAAAAACTGTTCCAGAACCGCTATCGCGTCGACGAGGGACACCCGCACATTTCCGTGCGCGACTCCAGCGTGTGCCGCGACGCCTGTCAGGACAAGGCCTGCACCTTCTGTTGTCCGGCCGGCTGCTACGCCCCGGACGCCAGCGGCGGGGTCACCCTGAGCGTGGACGGCTGCCTGGAATGCGGCACCTGCCGGATCATTTGCGCGGAACACCAAAACGTGGAATGGTGGTACCCGCGCGGAGGGTATGGGATTTTGTTCAAGTTCGGCTGATGCGCCGCCCGGCGCTGCAGAACCCATGTCGGAGGTGGCTATGATCAAAGACAGCGGAGGGCACCGCGCACCACAGATCGACGAAGCCCCGCCGGATGATGGCGTGCTCGCGGCGGAGGGACCCGCCGACGTCGACGCCAAACCCGTGACTTCGCTGCTGCCCAGCCTGTTCATGGCTGCGGTCGAGCAGGCGCCCGTCGCCATCTCGATCACGGACAGCCGCGCGAACATCCTTTACACCAATGCGGCGTTCACCCGCGTCACCGGTTATCCGCGTGCCGAGATCATCGGCCGCAACGAATCGGTGTTGTCGCACAAGGTCACGCCGCGGGCCCTGTACGAGGACCTCTGGCGACATCTTTCGGAGCGGCGGCCGTGGACCGGAACGCTGCTCAATCGCAGTCGCGACGGCGAACCCTATCTCGCCGAGGTCACCATCGCACCGGTGGTGGATGCGGAAGATCGCGCCACCCACTACATCGGCATGCATCGCGACATCACCGAGATGCACCGCCTGGAACGCGAACTGCGCGACCACATGGCGTTGGTCGAGTCGGTGTTCACTCTCGCACCCGTGGCCATCGTACTGATCGGTCCTGGCGGCGAGCGTATCCGCGAGAATGCAGCCTACCTGCGCCTGCGCACCGAACTGGGCGGCGATCCGGCCAGTCTCGTGTTCGGTTCGCTCGGCCTCAAGCTGGCCGCCTGGGAGGATGCCGGTGCCCTGGTGCAGTTCAAGGACCGCGAGGTCGGCATCGGCGGCGAGGATGAGCGGCCCGCGCGCTGGTTGAGCTGCTCGACCACACGCGTCGACGGCGTCGAGACACGCCCCGATGCCTTTTTCGAGCCCGAGGCCAAGGGTTATCTGCTGCTTGCCGTGAGCGACGTCACCGCACAGCGCCGACGCCGCGAGGAACTGCGCATCAGCGCCCTGCGTGCGGTGCTCACCGAGCATGAGCTGACCGAGGGCGTGCGCGAGACGGTCAATGGCGCGGTGTTCCAGCTCGACAGCCTGGTCGGCAGGATCGGCGCCCTGCATTCGCTGATCGAATGTCGCGAACACCCCGGAGACAGCGGCCTGCTCGAAGGCCTGTTGCTGGCGCGCGAGGCCGGCGAGGCGGCCAAGCAGCGGCTTTCCGGAGCGTTACCACAGGAACGTCGCATACGGCGCTCCAATGTCAATTTGAACGAGGTGCTGCGTGACGTGCTGGCCCTCGCCACGCCGCGCATGCTCGCCGCCGGCGTGGTGGTGGATTGGCAGCCAGCGCGCGCCCTGCCGACTTATCTGGGCGATCCCGTGGCGCTGCAGGACATGTTCCGGCAGCTGATCGAGAATGCCCTGGATGCGCTTGATGAAGTGTCTTCAAGCGCGCGGGTACTGTCGATTCGTAGCCAGCTCAACAACGGCGAGATCGAGATCGCGATCGAGGATAGTGGCCCCGGCATCGACCCGAAGCATCAGCTCAAGATCTTCGAGCCGTTCTACACCACACGCACCTCAAACGGCCGGGCAGGTATGGGCCTTGCCATCGTGCAGAACGTGATCAATGCACATGACGCCTTGATCTGGATCGATTCCGAGCATACGCCGGGCGCCAGTGTGCACGTCTCCTTCCCCTTGTCGTCGCGTGCCCAGCGGCGGGCCGGAGAGCTATGAGCGCAGCCAACGCGATCATGGAGTCCGCCAGCCAGGCGATGCTGCAGAACCAGCTGCGGACGCTCTATCGCGTCGGTCTGGTGCTCAGCCGCGCAGAGGCCCTGCATGCGACGCTGGAGTCGATGCTGGGCATCCTGCACGAACAGGCGGACCTGCATCACGGCATGGTCGCCCTGCGCGAGCCCGAGGGCGCGGCCCTGTCGGTCCACGCCCTGCACGCCGAATGTGCCGATCGCGAGGCGGTGCGCTACCGCAGCGGCGAGGGTGTGATCGGCTGGGTGCTGGCCCATCGGCAGCCGGTGGTGGCGGAGCGCCTGGGCGACGAACCGCGCTTTCTTGACCGCATGGGGGTGTACGACCGTGACCTGCCGTTCCTGGCGGTGCCGATCGTGATTGCCGGGAACGTCTCAGGCGTGCTTGCCGCGCAGCCCTCGAATGCCGCCGCCCTGCACGTTCAGGAGCGTTTTCTCGGCATGATCGCGGATCTTGTCGGCAGCAGCGTGGGGCGCGCCTGGGAAGTCGAGCACGGCCAGCGTGCCCTGCAGGAGGAACGCGATTCGCTGCGTCGGCAACTGCGCGGCGAATACGGTTTCGACACCCTGGTCGGCCACGCCCCGGCGATGCGTCAGGTGTTCGAGCAGGTGCGTCAGGTTTCCAAGTGGAATACCACCGTGCTGGTGCGCGGCGAGTCCGGTACCGGCAAGGAACTCGTGGCCAATGCCGTGCACTACAACTCGCCGCGCGCCAACGCGCCGTTCATCAAGCTCAACTGCGCGGCCCTGCCGGACAACCTGCTCGAGTCCGAGCTGTTCGGTCACGAGAAGGGTGCCTTCACGGGCGCGGTGGCCAGCCGCCGCGGGCGCTTCGAGCAGGCCGCAGGCGGCACCATCTTCCTGGACGAGATCGGCGAAATCACCCCGGCCTTCCAGGCCAAGCTGCTGCGCGTGCTGCAGGAGGGTGAATTCGAGCGCCTGGGCGGTACGCGGACGTTGCGTGTCGACGTGCGCGTGATCGCGGCGACCAATCGCAACCTCGAGGACGCCGTGGTCAAGGGCGAGTTCCGCGAGGATCTCTACTATCGGCTCAACGTCATGCCGATCTATCTGCCGCCGCTGCGCGATCGCGTCGGCGACCTGCCGGAACTGGCCCAGTTCCTGCTCGACAAGATCGCCGAACGCCAGGGTCGTCAGCTGGCGCTGACTGGCGGTGCGCTGCGTGCGCTGGCCAACCACGACTGGCCGGGCAACGTACGCGAACTGGAAAACTGTCTCGAACGTGCTGCGGTAATGAGCGAAGACGGCAGCATCGACAGCGATCTGGTCATGCCTTCCGGCCTGGGTGCGCGGCCGCAGGTGGAGGAATCCGCCGCGGCAGTGCCCTCCAATCTCAACGATCCCGAACTCAGCGAACGCGAACGCGTGGTCGCTGCCCTGGAGCAGGCCGGTTGGGTGCAGGCCAAGGCAGCGCGTCTGCTGGGCATGACGCCACGGCAGATCGCCTATCGTATCCAGACCCTCAAGATCCGCGTTCGTCAGATCTGAGTTTCCCCGATATCTGCCCAGTGTTCCCGACCGCGGCCGGGTTCGGCCCAAGGTCGTGTTCGACGATGTTTCCGATGTTTCGCAGCGCGCGCGTCGCATATCGCACATGCCACAGTCGATGTTCGTTTGTCTACACCTCCAAAATCCGACGATGACAGGGGTGTGATCAAAAAAAATCATTAAAAAACATATAATTAAAATCTCGTCTCGGGTAGGCACGGAGATTGCCAGATAGAGATCTACGAACCCACCAAATTGCGAGGCCAGACGGATGGAACTGACAGTGCTTGATTCGACCGACACGCAGGCGTCGGGATGCTCTTCCAGTGGATGCGGCAGCACAGACGACCAACTCGCTCACCTGCCCGACGAAATCCGCGACAAGGTCTACAACCACCCGTGTTATTCCGAGCAGGCGCACCATTACTTCGCGCGCATGCATGTGGCCGTGGCGCCGGCGTGCAACATTCAGTGTCACTACTGCAACCGCAAGTACGACTGCAGCAACGAGTCGCGCCCGGGCGTGGTGTCCGAGCTGCTGACCCCGGACCAGGCGGTCAAGAAGACCCTGGCGGTGGCCGCCAACATTCCGCAGATGACGGTGCTCGGCATCGCCGGCCCCGGCGATCCGCTGGCCAATCCGGAGCGTACCTTCGCGACCTTCCGCATGCTCAGCGAGCAGGCCCCGGACATCAAGCTGTGCGTTTCCACCAACGGTCTGGCGCTGCCCGAGAGCGTGGATGAACTGGCCAAGCACAACATCGACCACGTGACCATCACGATCAATGCCGTGGACCCCGACGTGGGCGCCAAGATCTATCCCTGGATCTTCTGGGAAAACAAGCGCATCAAGGGCCGCGAGGCAGCGGCGATCCTGATCGAGCAGCAGCAGAAGGGTCTGCAGATGCTCACCGAGCGCGGCATCCTGGTGAAGGTCAACTCGGTGATGATCCCGGGCGTGAACGACGAGCACCTCAAGGAGGTCAGCCGCATCGTCAAGTCCAAGGGCGCCTTCCTGCACAACGTCATGCCGCTGATCAGCGAGGCCGAGCACGGCACCTTCTTCGGTCTGATGGGGCAGCGCGGTCCGGAGCCCGAGGAACTGCAGAACCTGCAGGACGCCTGTGCCGGCGACATGAACATGATGCGCCACTGCCGTCAGTGCCGCGCCGATGCGGTCGGCCTGCTCGGCGAGGATCGCGGCGAGGAGTTCACCCTGGACAAGATCGAAGCCATGGAGATCGACTACGAAGCCGCTATGGTTCGACGGGCCGAGGTGCATCGTTCGATCGAGGCCGAGCTCAACCAGCATGCCCAGGCCAAGCCGGCGGCGCCGACGGACATCGACCCCGATGCGCGTCCGGTGCTGATGGCGATCGCCAGCCAGGGCGGCGGCGTGATCAACCAGCACTTCGGCCACGCGCACGAGTTCCTGATCTACGAGGCCTCGCCGGCCGGTGTGCGCTTCATCAGCCATCGCAAGACCGACAACTACTGCGAGGGTGGCGACACCTGCGGCGACGGCGAGAGTGTGCTGTCGCGGACCATCGGCACGCTGTCGGGCTGCGAGGCCGTGCTCTGCTCGAAGATCGGTTACGAGCCCTGGGACATGCTCGAAGCAGCCGGGATCAAGCCCAACGGCGAGCATGCGATGGAGCGGATCGAGGACGCCGTCGCCGCGGTTTACCGCGAGATGTGGGAGGCCGGTGCGCTGTCGGCTGTCGATGAACAGCTGGTCGTTGCCTAAGAGGAGGAACGGACGATGTCATTGAGGATCGTTTCATCCTGCGTCAACTGCTGGGCCTGCCAACCGGTATGCCCCAGCGACGCGATCTTGCAGGCACCCAAGCATTTCGTGATCAACGATCGCAAGTCCACCGAGTGCGAGGGCAGCTACGACGTCCCGCAGTGCGCGAGCATCTGTCCCATCGAAGGGGCGATCACGAATGCCGCCGGCGAGGCGATGAACCCGCCCGGTTCGCTCACCGGCATCCCGCCGGAGATGGTGGCTGCTGCCCAGGCCGAAATCAGGGCGCGCTGAGGCGCGCCGGGAGAAAGCGCATGGACTTCGAATCGAGATTGCAGTTGGAAGCGGCGCCCGCCCCGGGAAACCGGGTCTGGCGCGAGTGGTGGCAGAGCGCCACCCGTGGCTGGCTGGCGCATCGCGCCTCCAGCCGCCGGGTGGCTACCGCCCGGGTCCGGCTTGGCTTCGAGCGGATCCCGCCGCGGGTCTGGGCGCGTCACGGCGCACTGCTCACGGCGGCAAAACGTCTACCGCGTCATTGATCGTTGCGGAGGGATCGTTATGCATGCGCATTACGGAGAACCGGCCTGGACTCTGTGCGAGTCCGGGTCGTTGCCCGGAGAGAGTGATCGGGCAGTGGTCGCCGTCGATGACGGCGAGGCGTTCGCGTTGTACGACTGCTCTCAGCGCGGACTTTCATTGATCGGGCGTGTTGGCGTCCCGACCGGCGAGGCCGATGTGCTCGCCCGGCGCCTGTCGGATTGTGATCTGGTGCTGGTGGACGCGCGACGTCCCGATCTGCATGCACACCTGGTCGCGCGCGGCGTCCCGATGCGCCGCCTGGGCAGGGGCGAGCGCGGCGCTGCGGTTCTGGCGGGATGGCGCCGCTGGTGCGGCGAGGCGAGGCGGCCGCTTGCGGCCGTTCGGTCGGCATGACCTGGCTCACCAGCGCAGAGGCATTGTCGCCGGCATCGTTCCGCTCGCGCGAGGCACGCTACGGCTACTGGATGGCGCACGCCGCAGGCCAGCCCAACGACAGTCTGCTGGCGAAAATCCTGGCCTCGCGCGAGGCCGGCATCGGCGCGCTTCCCGCGCGGCTGGGGCTGGATCCGGAGGCTTTCGCGGCGTTGCTGCAGGCGCATTTCCCGCGGGCGGCCGCCCTGCTGCCCGATGCCGGCATCGGCGACGACGACTGGCACGAACGCGGCAACGAGCGGGAAGACATCGAGGTGCTGCTACTGGCGCACCGCAGTGGCCGTGCGGGGAGCGAGGTCTGGCTGGCGGGCATCGTCGCCGCTGCCTGCATGGGTGGCGATCACCTGTGGCAGGACCTGGGTCTCTGGTCGCGCACGGACCTTGGCAGATTGATGACGGAGAATTTTCCGGCACTGGCGGAACGCAACGATCGCGATATGAAGTGGAAGCGTTTTTTGTACAAGCAACTCTGTCAGGCCGAGGGGATCTACGTGTGTCGCGCGCCCTCGTGCGAGGTCTGCGTCGATTATGCTCGCTGCTTCGGGCCCGAGGACTGACCGCTCGGCACTGCTTTCTCGCGCACGCGGCGCCTATCTAGGGCTTGCGGTAGGCGACGCGCTGGGCGCAACGCTCGAGTTCATGACGCCGCGCGAGATCCGTGCCACCTATGGGGTGCATGACCGCATCCGCGGCGGGGGCTGGCTGCATCTACCCCGCGGTCAGGTCACCGACGATACCACCATGAGTCTCGCCCTCGGTGAGGCGATGCCCGCGCAGGGCGACACGGTCGATGCGGAGGGTGCCGCGCGTGCCTTCGATACCTGGATGCGCGGCAAACCGGTCGATATCGGCAACACCGTACGCCGCGGTTTGTTGCACTATCGCAGTAGCGGTAATCCCACGGTTGCTCCGGACGAATATGCCGCCGGCAACGGCGCTGCGATGCGCTGTCTGCCCGTGGCCCTGGCGACGCTGGGGCGGCCGACGGAAGCGGTGCGTAGTGCTACCCTGGCGCAGGCTTGGGTGACGCATCGCAACGAGCTGTCGGATGTAGCCTGCGTATGTCTCGTGGAGATGTTGCAGCTGGCGCTGCCGGGCACGGCGACGCTTGCCGTGTTGCACACGCGTGCGAGAGCTCTGGTAGAAAGGCACGCTGCATTTGAGTTCAGGCGGACGCGCCGGGAAAATCCAAGTGCCTATGTGGTCGAGACCCTGCAGGCGGTTTTTCAGGCCCTGTTCGAGGCCGGCGGATTCGAGGCAAGCGTGGTCGATGTGGTCAACCGTGGTGGAGATGCCGACACCACGGGCGCGATCACCGGCATGCTGGCCGGGGCCTGGTATGGCGTGGAGGCAATTCCACGGCGCTGGCTGGCCGTGCTCGATCGCGAAGTGAAGCGTGCCTGCGAGCAGCAGGCGGAGGCACTGATCGGACTGGCGGACGCGCGCTGTTAAGCAGCGTGTCCGCCAGTCGGTTTACGCAGCTTGCAAACCGGACATCAGATCCGAGATGTCCGCCTCGACCACCTCGATGCCCTGACGGGCGCAGAAGCGGCGTTCCTTGGGTGTGGCATCCGGGATCAGTGCCCATCCGGCCGGGCTACCTGCATTGGCGTAGATCAGGTCGCTCATCACCATGCGTTCGGTGTCGCGCTGCAGGCGCAGGCCGATGAACAGGTAACGCACGCCCTCACGCCGGCGCTTGACGAAGGCGGGTACTGCGAAGCCACCCATGAGCTCGGTGATGTAGTCGACATAGTCCGCGTCGGAGGCGATGTAGCTCGGTTCCGGCACCGGCGAGCCCATCGGCTTGAACAGTACGGGCAGGCTGGTGTCCGCGTCTTCGGCCGCAATTTCGCTGTAGCTGCTGCCGTCGTACTGATACAGCTTGTAGCGGTAGTCCGTGCCGCCGATGCGGGCCATGCCGAGGATCAGCAGGTGTGCGCGGTCGGCATAGAGTTCCTGCAGCTGGGTGTCGCGGTTGATATCGATGACATAGGGCGCCTGCATCTCCGCCAGCGCCTGATGTACCGGTGAGCGCGTCCACTGTCGCTCGCCGTAGGTCTCGGTAAGGAAACGGTTGACCGCGCTGCGCCCGCGCTTGAGTTCCACGTGCATGGCGGCACGCGGGAATTCGTACATCAGACGCGGCGCCATGGGCTGGCCCTGGTTGAGCGCCAGGATCAGTTCGTCACTGGTCGCCGGTATCTGCTCGCCACTGACCTTGTCGGTGATGCCACGCAAGGCGCCAGGACCGAGGTAGGGGACGACCTCGCCCTTGCGGATGCCTTCTGCGAGCTCGTTGAGTATCGATTCGAACATCGGTGTGCTTCCGTATCGTGGATTTGCCCGTATGTACAAAGCAGGAATTGAGCCAGCGCTGCCGCAAGCCTGTCGAGTGGCCGATTTCCAGGTAAAAGGACAATAAAGTCAGGTTTGCACACGCTACGAGGGCAAAAAAACTGTCGTGATGTCGACGCTGCCGTGACATTTTGTATGCTTTGCTACGCGAGCGTGGGTCAGTCCTCAGCGCTGACAATGGTTTATGCATGGCTTGTTAATTGCTTATGTATGTAATTTCGTTTTTTTCAGGGTATGACGGGGAAGGAATTTTACTTCGCCGTGCACCTGATTGACGAAGGTCAAGTAAATTCGATTTTTATGAGAGATTTTCGTAAACCCTATGTAGTTTGCAGGCCTGTCTCGCACGATCGAGACCACCCGCTGGTTTCTCAGCGATTCCTCTTGAATACGAAACCTAAGGACCAGGGATGGCCGTAAACGTCAGAGGCCCGGCTGGACTGGTGGATTTCATCGGCCTGGATGAAACTGCCAAAAATCTCGTGTTGAAATATGCCGCCGTGTTGACTCGTGAGGCGGATAAGTTTTCCGATGAGTTTTACGATTATTTGATGAATTTCTCCGAGATGCAGGCGGTGTTCGCAAACATGAATCCCGCCAGCTTGGAGCGTCTGCACGTAAATCAGATGAAACACTTGGTTTCGCTGATTACCGACGGTCTTTCCGAAGGACATGTGGAGAGCTCACGCAGGATAGGGCGGGCGCATCATCTGTGGAACGTCGAGCCTGCATGGGCTGCCGGTGCGTATTCGCTTTACTATCGGCATCTGTCGAAACAGATTTTCCGGATCAAGAACCGCTCGGTGCGTACGGCACTGCGCAGTGCCGTGGTGAGCTTGCTGCTGGCCGATCTTGCGATTCAATTGGAGGGCTATGCCCAGGCAAGGGCCCAGGATGACCACGAAATCAGGGTGTTGTTCGACCTGCTGATCGAGTCATTCAATCATGCCCAATCGGGCGAAAAGCCGGATGCGCTGCTGCGTCGTCTGGCGCAATCCCTGCCGAAAAGGACCGGACACGTCGTGTGGGCCTGGTATGGGTTGACCGACCGCCGGATGTCCTACGAATTCATCCCCGCCGACGGCATGGCGCAGCCTTCTGTGGACAATCGCACCTGGAATCTGCTGATCGGGGAGTGTGTCGACGCGCTACAGAATCGGCGGCGCAAGGTGCTTTCTCATCTCGATCTGGGACGAATGGGCATCGATCTTCCCGGTGTGCGTGAAATCGGTATTTTCCCGTTCGAAGGCATGGGGCGAGTCTATCGGGGCGTGGGGATGGCGGCCCTGAACCAACCAGGTTATCTGAGTCGCTTCGCCCTGGGTTTCTTTGACTCGATGGCGCGGATTGGCGCGTTGGTTCTGACGCTGCGCGCGCAGAACCTGCGCGATGCGCTGACCGGATTGCCGAACCGGACGCTGTACAAGGATCGGCTTTCGGTCGCGCGTTCGCGCGTGGACCGAGAGCAGACGAAACTCATCGTGGGGATGATCGACCTGGATCTGTTCAAGGAGATCAATGACGGCCTCGGCCATTCTGCCGGCGATCTCGTGCTCTGCGAAACCACCAAGCGGATCAAGTCTTGTCTGCGCGCCGGCGATACGCTTGCGCGCATGGGCGGCGACGAGTTCGCGATTCTGGTCGGCGACATTCGCGGCGACGCCGCGCTCAAGTCGGCCGAACTCGCCACGCGGATCAATCAGGCATTGTGCGAGCCCTTCAACGTCGACGGCATGACGGTACATCTGTCGGCGAGCATCGGGCTTTCCATCTACCCGGACGATTATTCGGACTCCGATACTCTGCTGCACCACGCCGATCTGGCGATGTATCACGCGAAGCAGTCGGGGCGCTCGCGCTACGCGTTGTTTTCGGCGGAACTGGCACGCGGTATTGACGAGCGTGCCGATCGCATCAACATGCTGCGTATCGCCATGCGCGACGAACTGTTGGTGTTGCATTACCAACCGATCGTCGATCTGGAGAATGGGCGGCTGGTGGGTGTGGAGGCATTGCTGCGCATCGTGCATCCCACCCAGGGCGTGATTTCTGCCGGTCCATTGCTCGAGATCGTGGAGGACGATGCCGTGCTCATTCGCGAAGTCGGTCGCATTGTCCTGGGTAAGGCATGCGAACAGCTCATGGCTTGGCGCGAGGTTGGCGGCGACTTTTACATCAGCGTCAACATTGGCGCGCGGCACATCATGCATCCTGCCTGGGCCGCTGATCTGAACGAAATTTTGGGTCGTCACGATTCCCTGGTCCGCAGCCGCCTGGTCGTTGAGATCACCGAACGAGCGCCGCTTGACGTAAAAACCGCATACGCGGCTTTCGATTTCACGCGGAACCAGGGGCTGCGTCTTGCATTGGACGATTTCGGCACGGGGCAGGCATCGCTGCACCATCTGCAACGGTTACCCATCGATTATGTGAAAATCGACCGTAGTTTCGTGTCGAGTATTACCGAAGATTACCGCGATCGCGCTATTGTGGGCGGGGTTATCGGCACCTGCCGCATGCTGGGTCTTGCCTGTATCGCCGAGGGTGCTGAAACCGACGATCAAATGCTGGTGCTGTCGGAGCTCGGTTGTTTTGCTGCCCAGGGATTTCGTATTTCTCCGGCGGTTCCTGCCGATGCGGTACTCGATATCGCTGGTGAATGGCTTGAGCATTGGCAGCGTCGCTACGAATATTCTTGAATGACAAACCTAGGTCCAGTGTCCTTGACCCTACGTAAGCCTCTGAGGTGAACTTGTGCGGGTCGATTAAGTCGTGCGGCACGAGCTTGCGCTGGCTAATTCAGTCGGTGCGATTTCGCCCATTTATTTTGTACGCCACTGAATCATTGCAACCCGCTGTGTCGAATAATATTACGGCGATAATCTGAATACGTTCGCCCGGTGTCGGTTGGGCGAAATCACCAGGCCTGTTCGCACTCACTATGCGGTGGGGTGCTGCCGGAGCTATTTTCCGCGGCTCAGCAGGCGCCGCGAGCGCGGTGTGGTCGGCCACATGAGCGAGCGGCAACACCTCGAGACACGGAAAGCGGCCGGTCCTACGGGTTGCGGCTGAGAAACCGCCACTCGGCGTTGCTCGTCGCTGATTTGGAATCACCAAACTGCGCTTCTCGCGCCTTGATGGGCGGTTTTCCAGTCACAACAGCGCCCCACCGCATAGTGTGAGTAGGCCCTAGTAGTTTTCCGAAAACTTGGCCTGATTTTCCAGGGCTTTGGCTTGTAGCTCGGGTAGCGATGTTTCGCTGATGCCGATTTGGACGCAAAGCCTGGCAATAGTATGACTTTCTTCTTGTTCGAGCGCGCGGGTGAGAGAAAGTATCTGTCCCAGCGGTCCAGTTTCGTGAATCAAGGCATCCGTGATCATGCTCGGCAAGGCCAGGCCGTCAATGACTTTATCCATTGGGCGCTTGAATAATGCATCCAGCAGGGATAGGCATCCGACTGCGCCTGCCTCGTCAATATCCTCGTGATGCAAGCCGACCTCACTAGCCAGAATGGACATCAGTTCAGCCCGATAATTAGCGAGGTCGAGCAATGAGCCGGCAGCAATATTGATATCGTGCGCACTGGCGTAGAGTTCCAAGGTGAGCCAGCGCTGTAGATTGCGTCGACCCAAGCGCATGATGGCGGCGGTGAGCGTTTGAGGGGCCTTTCCTGCGCCAAAGCCTATGGATGCTGCATAGCGCAGAATGCGGTATAGAACCGCTGCATCCCGGCTGATCGTGTGTTCCAGTTCCCGGGTGTCGCTGTCTTGCCGAATGCGGCGCAGCGCTTCCAGCAAGGTCGTGGTTACGACGGGCAGCTTGGTTTCGGAAATAATTTCCGGACGCGCGAAAAAATAACCCTGAAACAAATCGCAGCCGAGCTTCAGGCAGGTCTCGTATTCCTCTTGGCTTTCGACCTTCTCGGCCAGGACGCTCAGTCCATGCGACTTCATCATCTTCACATGCGCAGCAAAGGTATCGAGCCCCAGAGCGCGTACATCGAGCTTGACGATCTGAACGATCTTGAGGAATGGCTCCCATTCAGGCCGGTAGATGAAGTCATCCAGTGCCAAACGATAACCGATACCGAGCCACTCCTTGCATCGTTCCAGCAGTTGTGTGGTGGGTTTCGCAGTTTCCAGTATCTCTAGCACGACCTTATCTGGCGGAAGCAGCTCTGGCAGATCTGCCAATAGGTTTGCGTCGTCAAAATTGATGTACACAGGCCGGCCGGAGGCAATGGACGAAAGCCCGATGACACCCAATGCATGCAGCATGACGGTTGCAGTTGCATTCTGGACGGATGGCCCTGGGCCAATATTCTGGGTGCCGCTGCGATACAGGAGTTCGAATGCAACGATTTGCAGCTGGGTGTTCAGGATAGGCTGGCGCGCAAGATAGGCGAGGTGCGTATCTGACGGTGTCTGTGGATTGTTCGAGGACATGGCGTCATGGGTCTCAATCATCGCTAATCAGTTTAGCGCATGAATGATAAGGAAGACGTCTTAGAAATGAACGTAAATGTGCAGCAGACCACATTCCCGATAAAAGTCCTCGAATCCCTTATTTTCTCGATAAACTCGATAAAGCTGTCTAGTTCTGGAAATGACGATCAAGCACGGGCTTCTGGGCGGCGAAGGTGCCGTAAAGCGCCTTGCCACCGATGACCGTGATCGGCGCGATGCGTACGCCGTAGCGCTGTTTGGCTTCGTCCGCGATACCCGGGGCGGTGACGTCGCGTTCCTCGAACGCGACGCCATGCGCCTGCAGATAGCGCCGCACGGCGGCGCAGTCCGGGCAGCCGGGGCTGGTATAGAGCAGCACGCCGGATTCCATGGGTCTTACAGCTTTTCGGCGGTGTAGCCTTCCTCGGCCACGGTCGCGATCAGGGCGTCCAGCGGCGCTTCGCCATGCACCAGCGCTTCGCCGGGTTCGAGGGTGACCTCGGCCTTGGTGACGCCGGGCACGGATTCCAGCGCCTGGGTGGCGGCACGCACGCAGTGGTTGCAGGTCATGCCGGTGATCTTGAGCTTGATGTCGTTCATGTCAGGTCTCCTTGTGGGATCGATGGGACTTCAGGGGTGTGCGGGCCGTGCCGTTGCGGGGGCGGAATCCGCGCCGGTCGGCGCGGCGTCTTCGAATCCCCGCAGGCGCTTGAGCCGCAGGCTGTTGCCGAGCACGAACACCGACGACAGCCCCATGGCCACGCCGGCGAGCATCGGGTTGAGGTGGATGCCGAGCGGCGCCGCTACGCCGGCGGCGACCGGGATCAGCAGGATGTTGTAGACGAAGGCCCAGAACAGGTTGCCGCGAATGGTGCCCAGGGTGCGCCGGGCGGCGAGCACGGCCGTCACCACGCCGCCGAGATGTCCGCGGGTGAGGGTGACGTCGGCCGCCTCCATGGCGATGTCGGTGCCCGAGGCCAGCGCGATGCCGACGTCGGCCTGGGCCAGCGCCGGGGCGTCGTTGATCCCGTCGCCGACGAAGGCGACGCGGTGTCCGGATTGCTGCAGCGCGGTCACGACGGCGGCCTTGTCCTGCGGCAGCACCTCGGCGTGGACCTCTTCGATGCCGAGCCGCGCGGCCACCGCCTGCGCGCTGCGTTGCGCATCGCCGGTGACCATCGCGACGCGTAGCCCGTGCCGGCGGAGGGCTTCGACCACGGCGGCGGACTCGTCCTTGATCGGGTCGGAGATGGCGATGAGGCCGAGCAGTTGCTGTTCGCGGGCGACGAAAACCACGCTGCGGCCCGCGGCCTCCAGCGCGGCGGCGCGTTCGCCCAGGGCTGCGTCGATCGCGCTACCGGCCTCGCGCATGAAGCGGGCTGCGCCGATGCGTACCGTCTGATCTTCGATGTGCGCGAGCACGCCATGTCCGGCCACCGCCTCGAAGCCCTCGGTCGTCGGCAGATCGAGGCCGCGGGCCTTGGCCGCCTCGACGACGGCGCGCCCGAGCGGGTGCTCCGAGGCGCCTTCCACGGCGGCGGCGAGACGCAGCAGGTCGTCCTCGTCGGCGGCGGCGATCTCGGTCACGCCCGGCCGGCCGGCGGTGAGCGTGCCGGTCTTGTCGAACAGCACGGTGTCCACGCCGGACAGCGCTTCCAGCGCCTCGCCCTTGCGGAACAGCACGCCCATCTCCGCGGCGCGGCCGGTGCCGACCACGATGGCGGCCGGCGTGGCGAGTCCCATGGCGCAGGGGCAGGCGACCACCAGCACCGCCACGGCAGCCACCAGGGCGAGGCTGAGATTGCCGACGAACAGCATCCAGGCGGCGAAGGCGAGGACGGCAATCGCGATCACCGCCGGGCTGAAGATGCGTACCACGCGATCGGCCACGCCCTGGATCGGCAGCTTGCCGGTCTGCGCGCGTTCGACCAGCGAGATGATCTGCGACAGCACGGTGTCGCGGCCGACCGAGGTCGCCTCCACCACCAGGCGCCCGTAGAGGTCGACGGTACCGCCGACCACCTCGTCGCCGGTTCCCTTGGTTGTGGGCAGGGATTCGCCGGTGAGCATGGATTCGTCGACGTGGGCCCGTCCCTCGGCGACGCGGCCGTCGACCGGCAGGCGCTCGCCGGGGCGTACCTCAAGGCGGTCGCCGACGCGCAGCAGGGCGATCGGCACGTCCTCGGCGCGGCCGTCCGCGTCCAGTCTTCGCACGGTCTTCACCTGCAGGCCGGCCAGCTTGCGGATGGCTGCCGAGGTGCGGCCCTTGGCGAGGGTTTCGAGATACTTGCCGAGCAGTACGGCGGCGATCACCACGGCGGCGGAATCGAAGTAGACGTGGCGTGCATCGACCGGGAACAGGCCGGGGAGCAGCAGCACCAGGGCACTGTACAGCCAGGCCGCGCCGGTGCCGGTGGCGACCAGCGAATTCATGTCCGGAGAAAGATGCCGGTAGGCGATCAGTCCGGGGCGGAAGAAGCGGCGTCCGGGGCCGAACAGTACCGCGCTGGCGAGCGCGAACTGCACCCACACCCAGAAACCGGGGAACGGGCTGGCCGCAGCGAGAAGATGGCGGACCGAGGGCATCAGATCGGCACCCATGGCGAGGAGCATCACGGCAAGCGCCAGCACCGCGGCCACGATCACGTCCCGACGCATGGCATGGACCGCCTGTTGATGCGCATCCTCGTCGGGGGCGGCGCCCGGCGTCAGCGGGTGGGCTGCATAGCCGGCCGAATCCACTGCCGCGGCCAGCGTGACGGCATCGGTCATCGCCGGCAGGAAACGTACGTGGGCCTGTTCGGTGGCGAGGTTCACGGTCGCCTCCAGCACGCCGGGCGCGCGGCGCAGTGCACGCTCGACGCGGCCCACACAGGAGGCGCAGGTCATGCCCTCGACCGCGAGTTCGGCCTCGTCGAAGAGCGGGGTATAGCTGATGTCGGTGATCGCCTGGGCGATGCGTTCCGGGCTGAGCTGCTGCGGATCGTATGCGACCTCGGCGCGTTCGGTGGCGAGATTGACGGTGGCGGTGTCGATGCCGGGCAGCTTGCGCAGCCCGCGGTTCCACGCGGGCACTGCAGGAGGCACAGGTCATGCCGCCGACGTCGATTTCCAGCGTGCGGTGGTTGTTCTGGGCGGTAACGGCGTTCATGGGATCAGGCCTCCGTCCCGGTCAGGGCGGCCAGGATCGGGCATTCGGCGGTGGAGCCGTGCCCCGGGCATTGCTGCGAGAGGGCCTCCAGGCCCTGTTTCATGCGCTCGAGGTCGTCGATGCGGGTCTGGATCTCGCGGATCTTGGTTTCCGCCAGCTGCTTGACCTCGGCCATGTCCGATTCGGGATAGGCGTACAGCGACAGCAGCTGTGCGATTTCGCCCAGCGAAAAGCCGAGGGTCTGCGCGCGGCGGATGAAGCGTAGGCGCCGCGCCGCATCCTCTCCGTAGAGGCGATAGTTGGCGGCGGTACGTCGGCTCGGTTCGATGAGACCCAGGCGTTCGTAGTAGCGCAGGGTCTCCGCGGTCAGACCGACGCGACTCGCCAGGGTGCCGATGGTGATGTCCTCGCGCATGGCGTCTCTCCGTATCCGGGTACGTTAGAGACTTTACACCTTAAAGTAAGCTACAGGGTCAAGCTCTGCGGCCATGCGGGCGCATTCGGCGATCAGGCGTGGGGCTGGTGCGTGGCCACGTCGGCGGCGAGGCGGTCGAGCAGGGCGCGGTTGCCGCGGCGGGCCCCGCGGCGCGCGTCCTCCATGCCCCAGATCCAGAAGGGAATCCACAGAAACAGCGGCCAGCCGTACTGCACGGTCGCGACGGCTCCGACCAGGTAGAGGGCGGCGAGCAGGAGGCCGCGCAGACGTTCGCCGTTGTAGAACTGCCCGGCGCCGGTGGCGACCAGACTCAGCATCAGCGCGATGCCGGGCTGGCGCTGGTGGGCGAGGAATTGTGCGTGCGCGTCGCGGTAGAGGGCGTCGCGCAGCGGGTCGACGGTGGGTTTTTCCTGAGCGTTCATGGATTGAGTGTAGCGCGAGGTGCGGCGGCGAGGCGACGGTTGCGTGCGGTCTCGCTGACGCGGATCCAGCGGAACAGGTACAGCACCACGAGCTTCACCGAGCCGCCGGAGAGCGCCAGGATCATCAGCGGCCAGCCGGTGCCCAGGCCCATGGCGAACACGAACAGCAGGGTGGAGAGGTGCATGCCGAGGACGAGCTGGTTCATGCGCAGGTTGACCGCGCCGGCGTCGCCCGCCTGCAGGATCACGCGGATCTGGTGGATGCCGCCCTGGGCCAGGATCACGGCGTTGGCCAGAATCAGCGCGGTGGAGATGTGGCGTCCGGCATCACTTAGCCGGCCGCCACAGAGCAGCCCGAGCAGTCCCAGGGCGAGCCCGCCGAGGGCAATCCACAGCACTGCGGCGGCCGGGCGGCTGCGCCGGTCGTGCCAGATTTCGTAGAGGATCAGCAGCACCAGGCACAGGGCAGTGAGACGCGACCATACGAGATACGGATTGAAGGGGGTGATCGAATAGCCGTAGACGAAGACCGCGAAATAGGACAGATAGCTCGATGCGAACTGATTCAGCGACAGGCGCGAGGTCGGTGCGCCAAGCGCGGGGTCCGCCTTGCGCCGCCAGATGGTGCGGATCTGCGCGGCGATGCCGAACAGGCTGAGCAGCACCATCGCGGCATTGAGCAGGCCGGCCAGGTTGTAGAACATACGTGCGGTATTCCAGGGATGGGGCGATCGAGGCTTTCGCGGAAGCGTGAGATTCTGCGGTGGCCCTGGTTGCCAGGCAAGTCGCTACATGTCCGCAGCGTATACAAGACGGAACTTATATACTATGGCGCATGGATTTCACGCGCCTGACCCAGTTCGACTTTCATCATCGTTTGGCCGATACGCCCGGAACGGCGCTGGTGCTGTTCAGCACTTCCGGCTGCGGTGCCTGCCGGAGCATGCGCGCGGCGCTCGCGACATTGCGGCCGAGGCATCCGGAGTGGCATTTCTTCGAGGTGGACGCGGGCGAGGATCTGGCGTTGACGCGCGAATTCGAGGTGTTCCACCTGCCGGGGCTGTTTCTGTACCGCGGCGGACGTTATCACGCAGCGGTGCAGGCCGAGCCGTTGCCCGCGCGCGTGGAAGGCGCGGTCGCGGCGCTGGCCGCGCAGCCGCCGGAGGAGGCGCCATGAGAATCGATGCCGTCAGCGGATGGACCGAAGGCGCGGATCAACATCCGTCGCCGAACGCGGACGAACGCCCCGAGGGGGCGCAGCCGGAACTGGTGGTGATCCACAACATCAGCCTGCCTCCCGGCGAATTCGGCGGGCCCTGGATCGATGCCCTGTTCACCAATCGGCTGCCCGCGCGCCATCATCCCTATTTCGCCGTGATCGCCGATCTGCGCGTCTCGGCACATGCCCTGATCCGGCGCGACGGGCAGGTGATCCAGTACGTGCCCTGGCATCGCCGTGCCTGGCATGCCGGGCAGTCGTGCTGGAACGGTCGCGAGCGCTGCAACGACTATTCGGTCGGCATCGAACTCGAGGGCACCGACGACCTGCCCTACGAGGCGGTGCAGTACCAAAGGCTCGCCGAACTGCTGGCCGCGCTGTTCGCGGCCTATCCCACGCTTTCCGCCGAGCGGCTGACGGGACACGCGGACATCGCGCCGGGCCGCAAGACCGATCCCGGCGCCAGCTTCGACTGGTCCCGGCTGCGCGGCGAGCTGGACAAGCGGCTTGCAAGCGCCGGTTAATCCCGTAACACTGCGCGTGCCCGTGGCGCAACACTCAGAAAAGGGGACCCCATGACGCTGATCACCCTGCTCCTTGCCCTGGTGCTGGAGCGCTTTCTCGGCTACATGAGCGATTTCCGCAATCCGCGCCGGCTCGACGCCTACGTCGGACGTTTCGGCGCGTTGCTCGACCGCATCGGGCTCACCCACCCCGGTTTCCGACTGCTGGTGCTAGCACTGCCCCCGGTGCTGGTGGTCGGCTGGCTCGGCGGCTGGTTGTCCGCGGTGCTGCTCGGTCTGCCGGGGATCATCTTCGGCGTCGCGATCCTGCTCTATTGCCTTGGCCCCGAAGATTTGGAGGAGGAGATCAACAACTACATCGAGGCGGTCGCGGTGGGCGACGAGGCGCGTCAACGGCGGGTGGCGGCGCGCCTGCTCGGCGACGTTCCGCCGGACGATGCGGGCGTGCGCGCACGCCGGGTCGCGCTTGCGGGGTTTGCCGAATCCAACGACCGCCTGTTCACGGTGATCTTCTGGTTTGCCCTGATGGGGCCGGCGGCGGCCGTGCTGTATCGCCTGGTGCACAGCATCGCCCGCGCCCACGACGCCGTCCCGCCGGCTGACGAAGCAGAGGTCGGGGAAGACGCCGAATCCGGAGAGGTCAACGAGGGGCTGGCGAGGGTCGCGGCCGGTCTGGCGGGCCTGATGGAGTGGGCGCCGGCGCGCCTCGCGGCCTTGGGCTATGCAATCACGGGCAGCTTCGATCATGCCCTCGTCGGACTGCGCGAGCACTTCTGGAGCAGCGAGGACGGCCTACGCCGGGGCAGCCGGTTGCTGCTCAGCGAAAGCGGAGCGGGTGCCGTGCGTCTGGACGATCTGCTCGACGACGAGGCGGATGCGGCAACCTTGAGCGCGGTATTCGCCACCGTGACCAATCACATCCAGCGCAACCTGATCGTGTGGATGGCTGCGCTCGCCCTGCTGACGCTCGGCGGGTGGGCGACTTGAGCACCTTCCAGCCGCAGCTCGACATTGCAATCCTGCGCCACGGAGAACCTGTGGGCGGTCGACGCTTTCGCGGCAGCGGGGCGGACGATCCCCTGAGCGCGACGGGCTGGCGGCAGATGAACGCGAGCATGTCCCAGACCGGCGTCTGGGGCAGCGTGGTCACCTCGCCGTTGCGCCGCGCGCGCGATTTCGCCGAAGCCTTCGCTACGCGAAACGGACTGCCGTGGCGCGTGGAGGACGACCTGCGCGAGATCGGCATGGGCAGCTGGGAGGGGCGCGCGCCCGACGAGATCGCCGCCGCGGACCCCGACGGCTATGCCGCCTACTACGCCGACCCGGTCGCGTGCATGCCGCCGGGAGCCGAGCCGTTGGCGAATTTCCGTACCCGCGTGGCGGCGGCGCTGGATGCGCTTGAGGGACCCGGACCGGTGCTGGTGGTTGCGCATGCCGGGGTCGCCCGGGTGGCGCTGGCGCACGCCCTCGATGGGTCGCTCGCGGCGATGATGCGCACCAAGGTGCCGTATGCCTGTCTGAGCCGGCTGACCCACGATACACGCGGCTGGCACCTGCGTTCGCACGCGGCTAGCTGACCGGTTCCGTGCGGATGGACCAAAAGGCGGCAGCGGCGGACGCGGGGCTGCGTCTGTCGGAGGTCATCGGCGCGCTGAGCCATGCGCTCGACATGACCGAGGGGCAGGCGCCCGGCCATTGCCTGCGCTGCTGCTGGATCGGCATGCACCTCGGCGCCGAGCTGGGCCTGCCCACCGCCGCGCGCACCGACCTTTACTACACCCTGTTGCTCAAAGATGCCGGCTGTAGCAGCAACGCGGCCCGCCTGTGGGAGCTTTACGGTGGCGATGATCGTCTGATCAAGCAGGACTACAAGCGCGTCGATTCGCAAAGCCTGCTCCAGCTGGGGCGTTTCGTGCTGACCCACACGGCGCCGGGCGAGGCTCTACGTGAGCGCTTTCACCGCGTGCTGGATCTGGTGCGGCACGGCGATGAGCTGAGCACAGAGCTCGTCGCCACGCGCTGCGAACGCGGTGCCGACATCGCGCTGCAGCTGGGGTTCTCCCCCGCGGTTGCCGATGGCATCCGCGCGTTGGACGAACACTGGAACGGACAGGGGCGCCCGTACGGTCTCGCCGGAGAGGCCATCCCTCTGCAGGCGCGCATTGCCTTGCTCGCCCAGGTAGTCGACGTGTTCCATCTCGCCGGTGGGGCAGAGGCCGCGTTGGCCGAGGTGCGCGGTCGCGCCGAACGCTGGTTCGATCCAGGCTTGGTCGAGGCCCTGGAGCGGGTTTCCTGTCTTCCCGGGTTCTGGGAGGGGCTGGCGGAGGAGGGTGTCGCCCAGCGCGTCGCCGATCTCGAACCTGCGGAATCCGTGATTCTGGTAGACGAGGATCGTCTGGACGGCATCGCGGCCGCCTTCGGTCAGGTGGTCGACGCAAAGAGCCCCTACACCTACGGGCACAGTGCGCGCGTGGCGGATTTCGCGGAGCGGATCGGTCGCCGTTTGGAAGTGCCGCCTCAGCGCTTGCGCTGGCTGCGGCGCGGCGCATTGCTGCACGATATCGGCAAGCTCGGCGTCAGCAACGGGCTGCTCGACAAGCCCGGTGCACTGGATGCGGACGAGTGGCGGCTGATGCGAGCGCATGCCCGCTACACCGAGGAAATTCTCGAACGCATCGGGCTGTTCGGCGAACTGGCCAAGGTGGCCGGTGCGCACCACGAACGGCTCGACGGCAAGGGCTATCCCTATGGGCTGATGGCCGACGAGATCGCCCTGGAGACGCGCATCATCACCACCGCGGACATCTTCGACGCGATCACTGCGGCACGCCCCTACCGGGATGCGATTCCGGTGCCGGAGGCCTTGCGCATGATGCGAAGCCAAGTCGGTAGCGCGCTCGACGTGCGCTGTCTGGATGCGTTGGAGGCGTCCCTGTCGGAATCGGAAGCGTCCTAGAACCTCGTCAACCCAGGTGGCGTGCGCCGAGTTCGTGCAGGGCTGGCAGCTTCAGGCCCAATCGCTCACCCTGCGCCACGGCCCGCTGCAGCCGGGCTGGGGCGCTACGTCCCTGGCATCGGTGCGCCGGGTCGCCGGCGAAGGCGACGTGCATGGCTTCGACCAGGGCGCCGCGGTCCAGCTTCTGCCCGGTCAGGGCCTCCTGAAGGTCGAGCACCTCGCCGGAAATCGTGACGAGCAGGTCAGCATGCTCGTTGGCGAGCGCCGCTACGTCGCCGCCTACCTCGAGTCCGCACAGATTGGTGGTCAGGATGTAGAGGTTCTTGCGCACCAGTTCGAACAGCAGTGCGTCGGGGTCGTCGAGTTGCACGCCGTCGATGCCGACCGCGCCCAGCGCTTTGAGCACAGCCGCAGCATGTGGGCCATAAACGGGCGTAGGTACCACCTGTTTGACGTCCTGCCCGGGTTTCTTCTCGAACCAGACCGACATGACCGTCGGCGACGGCAGGTGATGGCGTGTCCAGTCAGCAGGCAGCAGTTCGTTCTGCAGCAGCACACAGCGCTCGCGCCAGGGTGGCGGCAGTACCTCTAGGAGTGGGGACAGCGCCTGTTCGCCGACGGCGACCACCACCATTGCGGGTTCGGGGGTCTGCTGCGCCTGCAGGGCGAGATCCATGTCCCGGGTGACCGGGTAGACCGGGTGGCCGGTACGCAGGAATCCGCGCGCCAGCACGCCGCCGATTTCGCCGATACCGATGATCACGATGGGGTCGTTCATGTCGTTTTTCCCGTGGCAAGCGGGTATCTTAGGGGCCCGGACTTGCACCGGGCAAGCCGCCGGGACCTGTGCCATTGTTACCGGTGATGCCATGACTAAAGAAACTCAGGAGCACGCGATCGGCCATGCGAAATTTGTGTGAGACGCAGGATTGGCGTGATTGCTGGGGAGGACCACCGGAGTGAACGAACGCAGGCCGGTCACCGCGCCGGCTGAGTCGGGCGCCAGTGCATTCGGTCTGTTGAGGGGCATGCTGCGCGTGGCGCAGGTATTGCCCATGCCCGTTTTCGTCAAAGACGCTTCCTTGCGTTGGCGCTACGCCAATCCAGCCGCGCGGAGGCTCTTTGGTCTGCACAGATATCACTATCGGGGCAGAACTCACGCCAGTCTGATGCCCCCCCTTGACGCTGCCAGCGGCCAGCAGAGCGATCTGGCGGCCCTTGAATCACGGGGCTTGATTCAGCGCAAGGAAACCTACTTCGGGCGCAGTTTCCGAGTCTATAAATATGCATTGCGCGTGGATGGCGGCACAGCGCTTGGCATTGTCTCAATGGCGATCGAGACAACCGAACTCGAAGCGGCGCGCAGCGAGGGCGAGCGTCTGCGCGACTTTTACGATGCGCTTTCAGAGATCAATCAGGGCATCGTGCGTGAACTCTACAGTGATCGCGAGGATCTGTTCCGCAACATCTGTCGCATTGTGGTCAGCCACACGCCGGTACTGATTGCCGCGATCGCGACCATCGACCATGAAGCCCGTTTGCTGAATTACACCCAGCAGGCGTGTCGGATCGCCGATTTCCCCGATCTTGCCCGCGTAAGGTTGGAGCTGGATGAATCCAGCCCCTATGGCCGCGGCACAGTGGGGCGAGCGGTGCGCAGCCATGAAACCGTGGTGGTCAATGACGTGTTGGCCACTCCCGAGATGGCCCCGTGGCACACGTTGTTCAAGCGTTACAACGGGCGTTCGACTGCCGCGATCCCGGTCATGGTAGGTGATCGCGTGGAGGCCGTACTCTCGGTGTATTCGACAGAAGTCAACTTCTTTACCCCGGAACTCGTACGGCTGCTGCAGGAATTGGCTAGCGATGTGGGCTTCGCCATCCGCACCTATGAGCAGCGCGACCGCATTCGTTACCTTGCCCTGATCGACCCGTTGACCGACCTGCCCAACCGGGTGAATTTCATGGATATGGCGGCGCGGTGGCTTACTGGCATGGATTCTGTGCGTCGCGCACAGCTGCTCCTGATCGACATCGCCGATTTCAAGTTTCACAACGATCTACTCGGCCATGAGGTCGGAGACACCTTGTTACGCGCCCTTGGCCGACGTCTGCTTGCCGCAGCGGGTGACAGCCCGCTCGTGGGGCGTCTCGGCTCGGATGAGTTCGCTGTGCTGCTGACGGAGTCCGGTGACGGCAGCGAAACAAGTCTCGCGCGGGCGCTGCGTGCCATCGATGTCGAGCTTGAACATCCCTTCGACGTGGGACTCAGCGAACCCTTGATGCTCAAGACGGAACAGGGCACGGCGCGCTTCCCGGAGGACGGCACGCACCCGGAGGCGCTGATGCGCCGCGCGAGCATGGCTCTGCAGCTCGCCAAGCGTGCCGGGCCGGGGTCGCGGGTGGCTTACTCGCCAGCGTTGGAGCGTCGGCTCGAATATCGGCATCAGATACGTCAGCAGATCGATTACGCCCTGGACAGCGGCGAGGTGATCCCGCACTACCAGCCGCAGATCGATCTGTGCAGTGGCCGCGTGAGCGGCCTGGAAGCCTTGGCACGCCTGGGTGGGCGTGACGGCAAGCTGCTCGAACCCGGTGACTTCATCGAGGAGGTGGAGGGCGACCGCGGTCTGGTGCGTCGGCTCGGGTTGACCATGATCGAGGCGGTGGCGGCCGACCTGCCAGGTCTCGCCGAGGCAGGCCTGGGTGTGCCGGTGGCGGTCAATATCGGCGCGCGCCACCTGCTGGCGCCGGGTTTCAAACGCGACGTCATCGACCTGCTCGGGCGCTACCCCGGCCTGCGCAGCGTGCTCGAGTGCGAGATCACCGAGACCGCGCATCTGGGCGACCTGAGCCGGGCCACGGAAACGGTTTCCTGGCTGCGCGAACAGGGATTGTCGGTGGCGCTGGACGATTTCGGCAGCGGCTTCACCTCGATGGACTACCTGCAGCATCTTGCCATCCGCAAGATCAAGCTCGACCAGTCCTTCGTCTACGACCTCATCGACAGCCCTCGCGACCAGGCCATCGTGCGCGCGGTGGTGCATCTGGCCGAGGGTCTGGAGATCGGGCTTGTCGCCGAGGGGGTTGCGAACGTCGCTTTGGGCGAGCTGTTGCGTGAATTGGGGGTGCACTCACTACAGGGCTACGCCATTGCACCGCCGCTGCCGTTGGCAAGCTTGTCGGCTTGGTCAGCCGAATGGCAGTTGCCGGAGACGTGGCGGTCCGCCTGAGGCGTCTACTCGGTGCGTAGCGCCTCCACCGGGTCCAGATGCGCGGCCCTGCGGGCCGGGAGCACGCCGGCGACGAGACCGATGAGTGCGGCGGTGAGTTCGGCGAGGACGACGTAGCCCCAGGCGGTGTGGGTGGGCAGTGCCGGCACGGCCAGGTGCAGGAGATGGGCGCCGCCGATGCCGACCACGAGACCGGCAAACCCGCCGAGACTGGCGAGCAGCACCGCCTCGCCGAGAAACAGGCCCAGCACCTGGGCGCGACGCGCACCCAGTGCGCGCAGCAACCCAATCTCTCCGGTACGCTCGTTCACCGCGATGGTCATGATGGTGAAGATGCCGACCGCGCCTACCAGCAGGGAAATGCCGCCCAGCGCGCCTACCGCGAGGGTGAGTACGCCGAGGATGTCGTTCAGCGTGGCGAGCATGTCTTCCTGGGTGGTGATGGTGAAGTCCTCGCTGCCGTGGCGCTGTTTCAGCAGGGCCCGGATCCGTCCGGCCACGACCTTGGCCGGCAGGTCGGGGGGGTAGGTCACGTCGATTTCCATCAGGCTGTCGCGATTGAACATCGCCAGCGCGCGGCCCGCGGGGATGTAGACGGCGTCGTCCAGGTCGATGCCGAGGATCTGTCCCTTCGGCGCCAGCACGCCGATCACGCGGAAGGTTTCGCCGCCGATGCGGATGCGCTGGCCCAGCGGATTGCTTTCCCCGAACAGTTCCTCGCGCAGCTTGGCGCCGAGCACGGCGAAGGCTCGCGCGGTACGCGCGTCGTCGCGCGGCAGAAAGCGGCCGATGGCCAGCGGTACCTGCCAGACCTCTGGCTGATCGGGACCGGTGCCGAACACGGTGGTGCGTCGCGTCCGGCCGTTTGCCGCAGCGAGCGCGTTGCCCTGCACCACCGGCACCATGGCGTCGATCATCGGCAGGCGCGCGATGGCGTCGGCGTCGGCGAGGGTGAGCGGTCGCACGTTGGCGATCACTCCGCCGGGCATGCCGAGCGTGGTGGTGCGCCCGGGATTGATCGCGATCAGGTTGGTGCCGAACTGGGTGAATTCGTGCAGCATGAACCGATGCACGCCCTCGCCGATGGAGGTGAGCAGCACCACGGCGGCGATGCCGACCGCGATGCCCAGCGCGGTGAGGAAGCTGCGCATGCGCTGGCCGATCACGGCCCCCAGGGTGAGGCGGACGAAGTCGGCGCTCAGCATGCCGCACTCAGTGCCGGGTCAGGGCCTGGACCGGGTCCAGACGCGCGGCGCGCCGCGCCGGCAGCACGCCGAACACCAGCCCGCTGAACAGGGCCACACCGACTCCGGCGAGCACAGCCCAGGGGGGCGCCGCAAGCGGGAAGCTCGGGAACAGACGGCCCAGGGCGAACACCCCGAGATAGCCGACCGCCACGCCGGCCGCCGCGCCGAGCAGGGAAAGCACCGCCGATTCGACCAGGAACAGGCGGGCGATCTGGCGCGGCGGAGCGCCCAGCGCCTTGAGCAGGCCGATCTCGGTGGTGCGCTGGGAGACGGCCACCAGCATCACGTTCATGATCAGGATACCGGCCACCGCGAGGCTGATGGCCGCGATGCCGGCGACGGTCAGGGTCAGGGCGGCGAAGATGCGGTCGAAGGTCGAGAGGATCGCGTCCATGCTGATCACGGTGACGTCGTTTTCGCCTTCGTGACGCGCGCTGATGGTGGCATCGATGAAGCGCTTGGCCGCGGGGATGGATTCGCGCCCGCGCACCTCGACCAGGACGCGGAACATCGTGTGGGTGTCGAACAGGGCTTGGGCGGCGGCGACCGGGATGATCGCGACGTCGCCCATGTCCATGCCCAGCGACTGCCCCTTGGGGGCGAGGATGCCGATGACACGGAAACGTCGGTCGCCAATGCGCACGGTTTCGCCGATGGCGGGTGCGTTGCCGAAGAGTTCGGCGCGCAGGCTCTCGCCGAGCACGCACACGGCGCTCGCGGCGAGGGGTCGCCCGCCGGCAGGAACTGCCCTTGCTGCATTTCCAGGTGGCGGATCGGCTTGATCTCGGCGGTCGAGCCGATGATGTTGATCTCGCGCGAACGGGCGCCGCGGGAAACCGGTGCGGCGCCGACAACGATGGGGGCCACGCCCTGCACCAGGCTGCTGCGGCGCAACGCGAGGGCGTCGCTCAGGGTGAGGTCGCGCGGGGTGATGCCGAGCAGCGGCGGCAGGCCGCCGGTGGTTTCCGAACGTCCGGGGACGACGGTCACGATGTTGCTGCCCAGACTGGCGAATTCGCCCAGCACGTAGTTGCGCGCACCCTCGCCGAGCGCGGTCAGCACGACCACCGCGGCCACGCCGATGGCCATCGCCAGGGTCATCAGGCCGGTGCGCCCGCGCGCCGCGCCGACGGCGCGCACCGCGAAACGCACGGCGTCCTCGAAAACCATCCCGCCGCGCGCGACGACGCTCATCCGGGCTGCGTCTCGTCGCTGACGATACGCCCGTCCACGAAGCGCACCATGCGCCTGGCGCGCGCGCCGAGGTCGGCGTCGTGGGTGACCACGATCAGGGTGATGCCGCGCCTGTTGAGGGCCTCGAGGATGCCGACCACGTCCATCCCGGATGCGCTGTCGAGATTGCCGGTGGGTTCGTCTGCCAGCAGCACCTCGGGTTGCATGATGGTCGCGCGGGCGATGGCCACGCGCTGGCGCTGGCCGCCGGAGAGCTGATCGGGGCGGTGGTGGGCGCGGTCGGCGAGACCGAGTTCCTCCAGCACGCGCTCCACCTGCGGGCGGCGCTCGCCCGCCTCGACGCCGGCGAGGGTCAGCGGCAGCTCGACGTTCTCGAACGCGGTCAGGCGCGGGATGAGATGGAAGAACTGGAACACGAAGCCGATCTTGCGGTGGCGCACCTGCGCCTGGCGCGCGTCGGACAGCGCCGTGGTCTCGGTGCCGTCGAGCAGGTAGTGCCCGGCGGTGGGGCGATCGAGCAGGCCGAGGATGTTGAGCAGGGTGGACTTGCCCGAGCCCGAGGGGCCCATGACGGCGATGTATTCGCCGCGTGCGATTTTGAGGTCGACGTCGCGCAGCGCGTAGACCGTCTCGTCGCCCACCTGGAAACTGCGGCTGATGCGTTGCAGCGCGATCAGGGGCGTGTCGCCGTGCGCGCCGGGCTTATCCGCCTCCGGCATGCTCGACCTCCGCCTGCGCGCCGTCGGCCACGCCCTTGCGGTCGACGCTGGTGACGACCTGCTCGCCCGCCTTGAGCCCCGACTCGACCTGGGTCCAGGCCCAGTTGGAAATGCCCGACTTGAAGGTGGTGAGCCGCAGCGTGCCGGACTCGGGCTGGTAGACGTAGACCTGGTCGTTGTTCACCACCGCCTCGGTGGGCACGCGCAGCACGTCCTTGCGCGACTGGGTGATGATCTCGACGTCCGCGCTGTAGCCGGCGAGCAGGCGCTTGATGTCGTCGGCGCGGTCGAAGCGCACGTCCACGTTCACCGTACGCGCCTGCTTTTCGAGGTCGACCACGTAGGCGCCGATGCGCGTTACCCGGCCGGGGAACTGCTGCTTGCCGAAGGCGTCGAGCGAAATGCGTACCGGCAGCCCGACGGCGAGGCGCGAGGCGTCCACTTCGTCGATCGGCGCCTGCACGTAGAAGCAGGCGTTGTCGATCAGGTCGATCACCGGCGGCGTGGCAATCCCGGGCGGCGAGGGCGTGACGTATTCGTTGACCTCGCCGTTGATCTGCGCGACCACGCCGGCGAAGGGCGCGGTCAGTTCGGTGCGTTCCAGGTTCGCCTGCGCGAGATCGATGCGTGCGCCGGCAGCATCGCTGGCGGCGCGGGCGGCGGTGCAGTCGGCGGCGCGCGCGCTGGCCGCGCTTTGCGCCTTGTCCGCCTGCTCGGCCGAGGTCATGCCGCGCCGTCGCAGAGCCGTCTGGCGGTCTGCCTCGCGTTGCGCCGCGGCCGCCTGCAGACAGGCCGAGCGTGCCTGGGCCGCGGCGACGCGCGCATCGTCGCGGGCCAGCGCCAACTGCGCCTTTAAGTCCGCGTTCCACAGGTTGAGCAGGAGTTGGCCCTTGGCTACCGTCTCGCCTTCGTGTACGTCCAGGGTGGCGATCTGGCCGCCGATGCCCGGGGAAAGCTCGGCGCGGCGGCAGGCCTTCACGGTGCCAGCGCGCGTGTTGCTGACGGTGGCCTCGACGGTGCCCTTTCCCAGCGCCTTGACTGTCACCAGCACCGGATGCGGGCGCGACAGCCAGATGAAGGCGGCGACGGCGGCCGCCACGAGCAGTAACGGGACTAGGTAACGGGGGCGGAACAGGCGCATGGCGTCTCCCTGCGGCGGCTGACCGTTCTAGCCTAGCCGCGGGCGGCGGCGCGCGCCATGATGCGGATCAGTAATGCTTATGCATCAGGCTTGGGGACGGCCTTCACCGAGTAGTACAGCTCCTGTTCGATGATCGCGAACAGGCGGTCGATGTTGGGATGCGCGCCGGGATGTTTGCGCGCGTCATCGGTATGCTCCGCGAACAGCGCAAGCGCTTCCTCCGCCGCCTTGGGCGTCAGCCCACCGTGTTTGACCGCGACTTCGTAATACACGGCCAGCGCGCCCTGGCTGCCAGGCCGGTTCTCGATCGCGAAGGCGGGTTCGTAGCCGTCGGCGTAGCCTTCCAGCACGGCGATGTGTTCGTACGGCTGTTTCAGCGATTTGAGGTTGTCTTCGAAGCTTGACATGCAGGCATACCGCTTGCGGGAAGTGGACGCGCAGTTTAGACACGCAGGCGCGGGGGCTCAAGCCCGCGGCGCTGCTACAATACGCGCTCATTTTTGTCGGGACCACCCATGAAACAGAGTCCATATCTGCAGACCGCGCTGACTGCGGCACGCGCCGCCGAGGACGTGATTCGCCGCTACTGGGAGGAAGGTGTGGAGGTCCGCCTCAAGGCCGACGCGAGCCCGGTCACCGAGGCCGATGTGGCGGCCGAACAGGCGATTCGCGAAGTGATCCTGAGCGCCTTCCCGGAACACGGCTTCTACGGCGAGGAGACCGGGCGGACGCGTGAGGAGGCCGAATTCACCTGGTTGATCGACCCCATAGACGGCACCAAGAGCTTCATCCGGCGGACGCCGTTCTTCTCCACCCAGATTGCGCTGATGCAGGCCGGGCGCCTGCTGCTCGGCGTGTCGAATGCGCCGCTCTACGGGGAGATGGCCTGGGCCGAGCGTGGCGGCGGCGCCTGGCTCAACGGCCGCGAGATCCGCTGCGGCGAGGTGACCGAGCTTGCCGACGCGGCCATCTCGCTGGGCAACATCAAGACCCTGGCGCAGGGTGCCGGCTGGGCTGGCCTGGGACGCATCGTGGCGCAGGTCAATCGCACCCGCGGCTATGGCGACTTCTGCCATTACCACATGCTCGCGGCCGGCCAACTGGACCTCGTCGTCGAATCCGACCTGAACGTGCTCGACGTCGCTGCGCTGTCGGTGATCGTGGAGGAGGCAGGCGGCGTGTTCACCGCGCTCGACGGTAGCCCGATCGATCTCGAGATCGGCAGCGTGCTTGCCGCCGGCACGCCGGCACTGCATACCCGCGCGCTCGAGACCCTGCGCGGCTAGCGCTGCGGCAATATGTCACTTGGCGCGCCGCCGCCGAGGGCCTAGTCTGACCCTGTCCGGTCGATTCACCCGGTGCGACAGCCGGGTGGCCGGGCAGGCGGACTCGGACGAAGGGCCCGCGGCGCCTTGGTCCTCCTCCCAGGGGGTGTCGCAAGGTCAGGTTCCTCGCCCGAGGTCGCCTGCCCGGCCGTCTGCCTGCGGCGGGTGGATATTCCAGGCCAGCAGTGACGGCTCTCCGTGCAGGCGTCCCAGCAGCCCGAGCGAACCCGAATCCAGGCCCAGACGGGCGCCGAGACGGATATTTTGCCCCAGCCAGCGGGCCGCCAGCGCCCGCAGTACGTGACCGTGCGCGAAGGCAAGTACCGGTCGGCCTCCGAGCCCCCGAATGCGTGCGATCAAGCCATCCACCCGTGCGGCCACCTCCTCCGGACTCTCTCCCTGAGAACCTGCACCGCCACCCACGAACACCGACCATCCGGGAGAATCATGCTGGATCTCCGGCGTGGTCAGGCCTTCGTAGTCGCCGTAATCCCATTCGCGTAGTTCCGGCACGACCTGGGCACCCGCATAACCGCAGGCCTCCGCGGTTTCGCGTGCGCGGCGCAGCGGGCTGGTCCACACCGCGACGGGCGACCAGGCAGCGAGCCAGGGGCGCAGGCGCTCGGCTTCGTTGCGTCCGGCCGGGGTCAGACCGAGGTCGGTATGCGAGGTATGCCGTCCGCTGACGCTCCAGGGCGTGGCGCCGTGGCGGACGACGATCAGGTCGAGCTGTTGGGTAGGTTCGGCATTCATGGCGGCAGCACGCTGATCGGCCGGGGACATGCATTTGGACAGGTACGACGGCCTTCGGGTTCGCCGTGTTTCAGTTGTCGACAGCCGGCCTTTCGCAGCGATGCCAATATTCGTCGCCGTAGAACTCCAGCGGGCGGAAGCGATTCTTGTAGCGCATCTTGGGGGATTCGGCGATCCAGTAGCCGAGATAGACGTAGTCGAGACCGCGGGCGCGCGCCTCGGCGATCTGGATGAGGATCGCATAGGTGCCGAGCGAGCGTTCCGTTTCGTGCGGGGCAAAGAAGGTGTAGTTGGCCGAGAGTCCGTCGCTGAGCTGGTCGGTGACTGCCACGGCCATCAGACGTTCGTCCCGTCTGAACAGCAGAAATTCGCTCTCGACGCCCGGCGTGCAGAGGAATTCACGGAAGGAGTCCGGCGTGGGTTTGTCCATCCCGCCACCGGTGTGGCGTTCCTTGAGGTAGGCACGGTAGAGCTTGAACAGTTCCTCCGTGTAATGCGGTGGCTGGAACTCCAGCGTGAGATCGCGATTGCGCGCGCGGCAGCGCCGCTGCGAGCGGTTTGGGCGGAAGTCGCGTACCGGGATGCGCACCGCGATGCAGGCATGGCAGCCCGGACACTCGGGGCGATAGACGAAGATGCCACTGCGTCGAAAGCCGAGCCGGAAAAGATCGCTCAGGGTTCGCTGGTCGATGGGCATGCCGGGGTCGGTCACCACGTCCACCGCGCTGCGATCAGGCAGGTATGGACAGGGGTGTGGAACCGTTGCGTAAAATCTCAGGCGCTTCATGTAATCGGCACCGGTTTGGCGATCTTGCCGCCGTGATTCACCCGCATCGGGAAATCTCCCTCCCTTTATGTCAGAGCATAGTTGCGACAGCACGGTTCCGTAAGTCGCCACCGTTCCAGTGGCGATTCAATCAGAAATTTTGAGCGAATCGTTGCGAAATCATCACTGAATACCCCGCTTCCGCGCCGTAGTCTATGTCCGCAGATTTGGCATCCATCGTGGAGGTGTTGCACATGTCCGTCAAAGTACAGGTCGTTTTCTACAGCATGTACGGCCACATTTACAAAATGGCCGAGGCGGTTGCCGAGGGTGCGCGTGCGGCAGGCGCCGATGTGGATGTGTACCGCGTGGCCGAACTGGTGCCCGACGAGGTGCTCGAAAAGTACGGCGCCAAGCAGGCGCAGACGGTCTATTCGCATGTGCCCGTCATCCAGCCCGATCTGCTGGCGGAAGCCGATGCGATCATTTTCGGCACGCCGACCCGCTTCGGCATGATGACCGCGCAGATGCGAAATTTCCTCGACCAGACCGGCGGGCTGTGGATGCAGGGCAAGCTGATCGGCAAGATCGGCAGCGTGTTCACCTCCACCGGCACCCAGCACGGCGGCCAGGAAACCACCATCACCAGCTTCCATACGACCCTGTTGCATCAGGGCATGATCATCGTCGGCGTGCCCTACAGCGAGCAGCGCCTGCTGACCATGGAAGAGATCAGCGGCGGTTCGCCCTACGGTGCCGGCACCCTGGCGGCGAGCGACGGTTCGCGTCAGCCGAACGAGAACGAACTCGCCATCGCCCGTTTCCAGGGCGAACATGTGACCGGTATTGCCAAGCGCCTCAAGGCCGGCAGCTGATCGCCCCAGCCGACGCCGCCGGCCCGGCGGCGTCGGCATGCTAGAATCCCGCGTTCGTTTTCACACAGCGACGCAGCCCTTCCGATGAACGATCGCGCCACGCGGCTACACGCCGCCCTGCAGGAACGCATCCTGATCCTCGATGGTGCCATGGGCACCATGATCCAGTCCTACAAGCTGGGCGAGGCCGACTACCGCGGCGAGCGCTTCGCCGACTGGCCGAGCGACCTCAAGGGCAACAACGACCTGCTGGCGATCACTCGCCCCGAGGTGATCCGCGCCATCCACGAGGCCTATCTGGACGCCGGCGCCGACATCCTCGAGACCAACACCTTCAACGCCAACCGGGTGTCCATGGCGGACTACGGCATGGAGGCGCTGAGCGGCGAGATCAACCTGGCTGCGGCGCGGCTGGCACGCGAAGCGGCCGACGCCTACAGCGCGAAGACGCCCGACCGGCCACGGTTCGTCGCCGGCGTGCTGGGGCCGACCAATCGCACCGCCTCGCTGTCGCCCGACGTCAACGACCCGGGCTTTCGCAACATCGACTTCGACACCCTGGCGGCCGCCTACGCCGAGGCCGCCGAGGCGCTGATCGAAGGCGGCGTCGATCTGCTGATGATCGAGACCATTTTCGACACGCTGAACGCCAAGGCGGCGGCGTTCGCCATCAAATCGACCTTCGACAAGCTCGGCATCGAGCTGCCGATCATGATCTCCGGCACGATCACGGACGCCTCGGGGCGCACGCTCACCGGCCAGACCACCGAGGCCTTCTACAACTCGCTGCGCCATGCCGAGCCGCTGTCGATCGGCCTGAACTGCGCGCTCGGCCCCTACGAGCTGCGCCAGTACGTCGAGGAGATGTCGCGCGTCTCCGAATACCTCGTCTCGGCGCACCCCAACGCCGGCCTGCCCAACGAGATGGGCGGCTACGACCTGCAGGCCGCGGAGATGGCGCAGGAAATCGCCGAATGGGCGGATGCGGGCTTTCTCAACATCGTCGGCGGCTGCTGCGGCACCACGCCCACGCATATCCGCGCCATTGCCGAGGCGGTGGCCGGCAAGCCGCCGCGACGGCGCCCCGAGACGCCGGTCGCCTGCCGCCTGTCCGGCCTTGAGCCGCTCAACATCGGCGCCGACTCGCTGTTCGTCAACATCGGCGAGCGCACCAACGTCACCGGCTCGGCCAAGTTCAAGCGCCTGATCCTCGACGAGCGTTACGACGAGGCGCTGGCCGTGGCCCAGGAACAGGTCGAAAACGGCGCTCAGGTCATCGACATCAACATGGACGAGGCGATGCTCGACGGCGAGGCCGCGATGCGCCGCTTCCTTAACCTGATCGCTGCCGAGCCCGAGATTTCGCGCGTGCCGGTAATGCTCGACTCCTCCAAGTGGCCGATCATCGAGGCCGGCCTCAAGTGCCTGCAGGGCAAGGGCATCGTCAACTCGATCTCGCTCAAGGAAGGCGAGGACAAGTTCCTGGAACAGGCGCGGCTGGTGCGCCAGTACGGCGCGGCGGTGATCGTCATGGCCTTCGACGAGACCGGTCAGGCGGACACGCGCGAACGCAAGATCGAGATCTGCGCGCGCTCCTACAAGCTCCTCACCGAGCGGGTCGGGTTTCCGCCCGAGGACATCATCTTCGACCCCAACATCTTCGCCATCGCCACCGGCATCGAGGAACACAACAACTACGCGGTGGACTTCATCGAGGCGACGCGCGAGATCAAGCGACGCCTGCCGCACGCGATGATCTCCGGCGGCGTGTCCAACGTGTCGTTCTCGTTCCGCGGCAACAACCCGGTGCGCGAGGCGATCCACGCCGTGTTCCTGTACCACGCGATCAAGGCGGGGATGGACATGGGCATCGTCAACGCCGGCCAGCTCGCGGTCTACGACGACCTGCCCGCCGAGCTGCGCGAGCGCGTCGAGGACGTGGTGCTCAACCGCCGCGAGGACGCCACCGAGCGCCTGCTGGAGGTCGCCGAGCAGTACCGCGGCGAAGGCGGCACCGTCGCCAAGACCGAGGACCTGTCCTGGCGCGAGTGGCCGGTGGGCAAGCGCCTGGAGCACGCCCTGGTCAAGGGCGTCGACACCTGGGTGATCGAGGACACCGAGGCCGCGCGCCTGGAAGCCGAACGTCCGATTCACGTCATCGAAGGCCCATTGATGGACGGCATGAACGTCGTCGGCGACCTGTTCGGCGACGGCAAGATGTTCCTGCCGCAAGTGGTCAAGAGCGCGCGCGTCATGAAAAAAGCCGTGGCGCACCTCATCCCCTACATCGAAGCCGAAAAAGAGGAAGGCGCGCGCGCCCAGGGCCGTATCCTCATGGCCACCGTCAAAGGCGACGTGCACGACATCGGCAAGAACATCGTCGGCGTGGTGCTGCAATGCAACAACTTCGAGGTCATCGACCTCGGCGTGATGGTGCCGGCACAGAAGATTCTCGACACCGCGCGCGAGCGGGACGTGGACATCATCGGCCTGTCCGGCCTGATCACCCCTTCGCTGGACGAGATGGCGCATCTGGCCAAAGAGCTGGAGCGCCAGGGCTTCGACAAGCCCCTGCTCATCGGCGGCGCCACCACCTCGCGCGCGCATACCGCCTCGCGCATCGAGCCGGGCTACACCCGCGCGCCGACCGTGTGGGTGAAGGACGCCTCCCGCTCCGTGGGTGTGGTGCAGAACCTGATCAGCCCCGAGCTGCGCGGCCCCTACGCGGAGAAGATCCGCGCCGAATACGCCGAGGTACGCGAGCAGCTCGCCGCACGCAAGGGGCGCGACAAGCTGATCCCGCTCGCCACGGCACGTGCCAACCGCATGCCGGTCGACTGGTCCGGCTACGTGCCGCCCAAGCCGAGCTTCCTCGGCATCCGGGCGTTCGACGACTATCCGCTGGAGGAGATCGCGCGCTACATCGACTGGACGCCCTTCTTCCACGCCTGGGAGCTGCACGCCAGCTACCCGCGCATCCTGAAGGACGAAGTCGTCGGCGAGGAGGCGCGCAAGCTGTTCGCCGACGCCCAGGTCATGCTCAAGCAGATCATCGCGGAGAAGTGGCTGCGCGCGCGGGGGGTGATCGGCTTCTTCCCGGCCAACCGCGTCGGCGACGACGACATCGCCCTCTACGCGGACGACACGCGCACCGAGGTGCGCACCGTGCTGCACCACCTGCGCCAGCAGACCGAGCGTCCGGCGGGGCGCCCCAACCGCTGTCTGGCCGACTTCGTCGCGCCCGCCGACAGTGGCCTGGCCGACTACCTGGGCGCCTTCGCCGTGCAGGCCGGCGAAGGCCTGGACGAACACGTCGCGCGCTTTGAGGCCGAGCACGACGACTACCGCGCGATCATGGCCAAGGCCCTGGCCGACCGCTTCGCCGAGGCCTTCGCCGAACTGATGCACGAGCGCGTGCGCAAGGCGTTCTGGGGCTATGCGCCCGACGAGGCGCTCGACAACGAGGCCCTGGTGAAGGAGGCCTACACCGGTATCCGTCCCGCGCCCGGCTATCCGGCCTGCCCGGAACACACCGAGAAGGGCACGATGTGGCAGCTGCTCGATCCCCAGGCCAACGCGCACATCGAACTGACCGAAAGCTACGCCATGTGGCCGGCGGCGGCGGTTTCCGGCTGGTATTTCACCCACCCCGAGGCGCGCTACTTCGGCGTCGGCAAGATCGGCCGCGACCAGGTCGAGGACTATGCGCGGCGCAAGGGTTGGGACCTCGCCACCGCAGAACGCTGGCTGGCCCCGGTGCTGGGCTACGATCCGGAGAACTGAGGCCGTGGGCCGCGGCCGCTGTGCCTGGGCCTATGAATCGTCGGCGTGCGAGATCGCCTATCACGACGACGAGTGGGGCGTGCCCTGCCGTAGCGAGCGCGGGCTGTTCGAGCGGTTGATCCTCGAAGCTGCGCAGGCCGGGTTGTCGTGGCGCACCGTACTCGACAAACGCGAAGGCTACCGGCGCGCCTTCGTTGGCTTCGATCCTGAACGCATCGCGCGTTTCGACGAGCGGCAGCGGGCGGCACTGCTGGCCGACGCGGGCATCGTGCGCAACCGCCTGAAGATCGATGCGGCCATCGCGAATGCACGCGCCCTGCTGAAGCTGCGCGAGCGCGGGGATAGCCTTGCCGACTGCCTGTGGGGTTTCGTCGACGGCCAGCCTGTGCATAATCACTGGCGCGAGCCCGGCGAGGTGCCGGCCTCGACGGCGACTTCGGCGGCCATGAGCCGAGAACTCAAGCGGCTCGGCTTCCGCTTCGTCGGACCGACGATCTGCTATGCCCTGATGCAGGCGGCGGGGATGGTCAACGATCACCTGATCGGCTGTTTCCGGCATGCGGAGATCGTGGCCATGGCACCGAACGACAGCTTGTCGAATATGCGGGCGCAGACTCGCTGAACCCATCACGAACGACCCGAGGCATCCGATATGTACGATCTGTTCAAACCCGAACAACCTGCAAGCCTGATGGATTTCGTCAAGGCCGCCAAATCCTGCGTGCACGAGATCGACGCGGACGAGCTACAGCGCATGAAGGCGGAGAAGCCCGATCTGCTGATTCTGGATGTGCGGGAGTCCTCCGAGCATGAGCAGGGGCACATCGAAGGCGCTCATCTGGTCCCGCGGGGCATCATCGAGGCGGCTGCAGATCCTGCCTTTCCGAATCACGACGAGATTCTGGTGGCGGCCCGCAACCGTCCTATAGTCACCTACTGCGCCGCCGGCGGCCGCTCGGCCATGGCTGCCGCAGTGCTGCAGATGATGGGGTTCGGAGAAGTGTACAGTCTGGCCGGTGGGTTTGGCGGTTGGACGCAGGCCGGCAAGCCGGTGGTACACGAGGCGCGTTACATCTGATCCCGCCCGGCCCAACAGCCCGCGCAGCGGGAGGAGGCGATATGCAATCGGAGTTCTGGCTCGAACGCTGGCGCAACCAGCAGATCGGATTTCATCAGGAACGCATCAACCCGCACCTTGAGGCACACTGGCCGGCACTGGACGCCAAGGCAGGCACCCGCGTGTTCGTCCCGCTGTGCGGCAAGAGCCGCGACATGCTCTGGTTGGCCGCACAGGGTTATCGGGTGACCGGCATCGAGCTCAGTCCGCTCGCGGTGGAGGCCTTCTTCGCCGAGAGCGACCTCGCGCCGACGCGGCGACACCAAGGGATATTTGAAGTCTGCAGCGCAGGTGAGATCGAGATTTTCTGCGGTGACTTTTTCGCGCTTTCGGCAGAGGATCTGGCGGGCGTGACCGCGGTCTACGATCGGGCCTCGCTGGTCGCGTTGCCGCCGGACATGCGCCAGCGTTATGCCGCGCACATGGCGCATTTGCTGCCGCCAGACGTACAGATCCTGCTGGTCACCTTCGATTATTCGCAGGACGAGATGTCTGGTCCGCCCTTCGCGGTGAGCGAGGATGAAGTACATGGGCTCTACGACGATACGTTTGCCATCCGCAAGCTTGCCGACCTCGACGCATTGGCTGAAAACGCACGCTTTCGTCAGGCGGGGTTGACGCGGTTGCGCGAGCGCGTGTTCGTGTTGCATCGGCGCTGAGTCTCTCCATCTCGTGTATGCAGCAGTGGAGGAGCTGAATGAGCACCGGCAAGCACGAGCCTAGGTCGGTATGCCAGGTCTGCGGAAACGTGTTTCCGCGTCACCAACTGCTCCCCGGCAGCTTGATACGCCGTGGCGTGGTCGATCTGATCCGCGAGTCGCATCCCGATTGGGACGAATCGGGGTACGTCTGCCTGGGCTGTCTCAACCGCTTGCGTAGTGAGTATGTCGAGCGCCTGATGGAGCGTGAATTCGGCGAGCTCGACGAACTCGAACGGGCCGTCGCCAAGAGCCTTTCCGAGCACGAGCTGCTCGCCGAAAACATCAACGAGGCCTTCGACGAGCGGTTGAGCATCGGCCAGCGGATCGCCGACAAGGTGGCGGAATTCGGTGGCAGTTGGAGCTTTATTCTGAGCTTCATCGCCTTCATCTTCGTCTGGGTACTGCTCAACACCGTGCTGCTCATCTGGCGGCCTTTCGATCCCTATCCCTTCATTCTGCTCAACCTGGTGCTGTCCATGCTTGCGGCCTTTCAGGCTCCGGTGATCATGATGAGCCAGAATCGGCAGGAGGCGCGCGACCGCCTGCGTGCGCAAAGCGACTATAAGGTCAATCTCAAGGCCGAACTCGAAATCCGATTAATCAACGAAAAGCTCGACCAGTTGATCCACCACCAGCTCACCCGATTGCTGGAGGTGCAGGAAATCCAGATGGAGATGATCGACGAGCTGGCCCGCCGCGGGCGTCGCTGAAGCGGGCGCTAGCCCCGCAGCAGGGCCATGCCCGCATCGAGGAAAATCCAGGTGACGTAGAGCATGACCGCGGCGATGCCGAGGTTGATCATGCGCCATACCCGGGGGCGGGTGAGCCAGCGCGAAAGCAGGGCGGTGAGCAGCGTGACGCCGAAGAACCAGCTGACGGAAGCGGTTACGGCACCGCCGGTAAAGGCGATGCGGGCAGGCCCCGCATAATGTAGCGCAAACGTGCCGAGAAGTACGGCAGTGTCCAGCCAGGCATGCGGGTTGAGCCAGCTTAGCGCCAAGGTGTTGAGCACGATGCCGCGGCGCGGCGCGGTCTGTGAGCCCGTATCGATCGTCAGCGCCTGATTGGCGAGCAGGGCATCGCGCCCGGCACGATAGGCATGCTGCGCGAGGAACAGCGCGCCGAAGAAATAAAATGCGGTTTCGACGCGCGGACTGGCCTCGACCAGGGCGCCGAGTCCCATCACGCCCAGCAGGATCAGTCCGAGATCGCTCAGGCTGCAGATCGCGGCGATCAGCCAATGGTGCTCGCGGCGGATCGCCTGACGCAGTACATAGGCGTTCTGTGCGCCGATCGCGACGATCAGGCTCAGGCCCATGAGCAATCCATTGGTGTAGCCTTCGAGCATACAGGCGGGTCCGTTGATGAGCGGGCGATTCTAGCAGTGCCTGGGGCGGTACGCGCCGGAGTGTGGAGCGTGTCATCTGTGGCAGGTAAGCTTGAGGCATCCTGCGACGAGGATGTAGCCATGGCCTTCGACGATTTTTACCGACTCTCCGCGCACGCGGTCATTACCGACGCCGAGGGGCGGGTACTGATGCTCAAGGCGAACTACGCGGAGCGACGCTGGGGTCTGCCAGGCGGAGCCGTCGATCCGGGGGAAACCCTGCTAGAAACTGTGGTGCGCGAATGCCGTGAGGAACTTGGATGCGAGGTCGAGGTGACCTACCTCAGCGGGATCTACTATCACGGCGCGCTCAATTCGCACTCGGCGATCTACCGGGCTTCACTGGTGGAGCCGGCGCAAATCATGCTCAGCGAGGAACATTCCGAATGGGGATATTTTCCGCTCGAAGCCCTGCGTCCGGTGCAACGCGAGCGCGTTACCGCCTGCCTGGATTTCACTGGGCGCATCAACTACGCGGCCTTCTGACCCGTCGCCGGGTTGAAAGGCCGCGTGGGTCAGAAGCGCCAATACATCAGAAGACGATCTGTCCCCCGAGACCGATGCCATAGCTGGCGCTGCCGTTGCTCAGGCCCTTGTCGAAGTAGAGCTGGAAACCGCTGCCCTGTGGGTTGATGTTGTGGTTCCAGGCGACGATCAGGTCCGCCGGTCCGGCGTAACCCTTCTGCTCCGACTGCGAACCGGAGAACATCGCGGTGATGATGTTCGCCTGCGAACGCGGCAATACATAGCTCGCTCCGAAGTCGTAGGTGGCGATGTTCTGCAGGTTCGAGTTCGCCGGCTTGCCGACCAGGCGATAGCCGATGTGGGCGAACGGGAAGGTGTAATACCCCGCGCGGGCGTCGAAACCCAGGCCGGCCTCGTAGTCGTTCTGCCCGGTGCCGAGTCCGGCGGAATGCGAGGCGGTGGCGATCTTGACCTTGGCATAGGGATGGATGCCGATGCGGCCGTCGCGTGCGTGGGTGGCCGAATAGCGCACGGTGAACCATGTATCGCCCATGCCGGAGGCCGAGCGGGTCTGCGTCTGCGTGCCGCCGCGGCTGGACAGGTTGCTGCCGGCGAGGGTGGCTCCCTGCGGGAGCCCGCTGACAGACTCGTAGGCCAAAGTCATTTTGACCCGTAGACGACCCTTGCGGTACTGGGCGTAGATCGGAACGTAGAAGATATCGATGTTGTTGGCAGTGCCGTAGGTGCCGCTGAAATAGGCCGGTACGCTACCCACGGTGATGCGTGCTTGCCCGGCTTGTGCCAGCGGTGATGCGCACAGCATTGCCACGGCGCACGCGATCGTCGCTCGATAGGTCGCTTGCATGATTGCCTCTCCCTGAGACCAGATGTTGTTGTTATGCGTGCCCCCGATGCGTCGGTTAAGAAGCGGCCGTATCGGGGGACGTGTGGCTTAGTGATCGACTTCGGGCTTTTGTACGTCGGGGCGCTGGATATCCGGCGCCGAGATGTCAGGTGTCTGTATATCCGGATGATCGATTTCCGGTTTCTCCACCTCAGGCTTCTCCACTTCCGGAGTCTCGACATCGGGGAGGTCGACGCTGGCGCCGTTGTTGTCGGGTTGGATCGAGTCACCGTCCGGGGTGTCTGGGGTGGTGCTGCCGAGGCTGGACGGGGTGGTTACATCAGGGGTGTTGTCCACCGCCGCGACTGCCGCGCCGAAGGTGGCGAGGTTGATACCGAAGGCGGCGATAAGTGCGACGAGCAGACGACGGGTGTGGGGATTCTGGTACATGAGGTCGGTCTCCTGATCCGTTTCTTAAGTTTTGTCCGGAGCTGCGGTTTGTCCCGCGCTCACCTGAAAACACGAGCGTAAACGGCGAAAGGTTCCGTCCTGTTTCGCGCGCAGGCCGGCAGCTGCCGGCTCGCGTGCGTGTTGATCCTGCTTAAATCTTGAATTGGTTCACCAGCGACTGCAGCTCTGCCGACAATCTGGCCAGTTCCTCGCTAGCCGTGGCGGTCTGCTGTGCTCCGGTTGCCGTCTGGTCGGTAGCGTGGCTGATATTGCTGATGTTACGGTTGATTTCCTCGGCTACCGAGGACTGTTCCTCCGCTGCGCTTGCGATCAACGCGTTCATGTCGTTGATTCGGGTGACGGACTGACTGATCGTGTCGAGTGAGACGCCAGCGTCGCGAGCCTGGGTGACGCTAGCCTGAGCCTTCTCTCGGCCCGTGGTCATGGCACTGACGGCGCTCTTCGAGCCATCTTGGAGGCGCTCGATCATGCCGCGAATTTCTTCGGTCGAGTCCTGGGTCCGCATGGCTAGGGTACGAACCTCGTCGGCCACCACAGCGAATCCGCGTCCCTGTTCGCCGGCGCGGGCAGCCTCGATTGCCGCATTCAGGGCCAGCAAGTTGGTCTGTTCAGAGATACCGTTGATGACTTCGAGTACACGGCCGATCTGCGCACTGTCGCTTTCCAGTGCATGAATGACCTGTGCGGTACGTTCCACCTCGTCGGCCAGTTGGCTGATGGCGGAGATGGTGTTGCCCACGACCTTCTGACCCTGCACCGTGGCACCGTGTGCATCCTGGGCCGCGTGCGCAGCATCGTTGGCGTTCTTGGCCACTTCCAGCACGGTGGAGGACATTTCGTTCATGGCCGCGGCGACCTGGTCGGTTTCGTTTTGCTGGTTGCCGACGTGGCGGCTGGTTTCCTCACTGGTGGCGGACAGTTCTTCCGCGGCGGCTGCAAGCTGTGCGGTCGAACCGGCCACCTGACTGACGACGTTCTGGATGCGTTCGACGAACTGGTTGAAGGCAACGGCGAGCTGGTCGAGTTCGTCCTGCCCGCGTGTGGTCATGCGTCGAGTCAGGTCGCCTTCGCCCTGTGCAATGTCGCGCATGGTGTCTACCGTAAGATGTAGGCGGTTGCGCATACTCAGTACGGCGATACCGATAAGCGTGGCGCCCAGCACCAAGGCCAAGGCCAGCAGACTCAGGCTATAGATGTTGGACAGCCGGAGGTCCTTGATCACTTGCTGTTTATCTTTGAGCGCACGGGCATGAACCATTTCTGTGAGCGTGATCAGCTCGGCATCGATCTGTTCGGACAGGGGGTAAGCCGCAGTAACGAGCTCGTTTTCGGCTGACGCATACTCCATCGTCTTGAGGCGCGAAATGGTTAGCTCATAGTCAGCCTTGCTCTTCTCCCACAACTTGCCGATGTGGGCGAGTTTGTCCTTGAATTCAGGCGTGTCCGCAGCGAGCGAAGTGGCACGCTTATAGGCCGCATCCGCTTCCGCTACATGTTTGAGCGCGGCCTCTGCGTACACCCCTTTGAGGCTTTTTTCCATCAACGCCTGCGTGAGTTGCGGATTCACACCGCCAATGCGGGTGAGATTCATGTTGAGCACGTTGTCGCGAATGGCGAGCCCGGCGCGCAGGGTTGCACCGCCCATTCGTTGTAGCGAGTTGAGCAGTGCGGCTTCGTGGTCGCTACGCAGGGTGTCGGTGCGGATGACGGTGCTGAACCAGACCGGGGTCAACACGGCGGCGATGGCCAGTATTGCCGCCGCGGCCACGCTGGCCATGATGCGTGCCGTAATCGTACGAACCATAATTGGCATAATGATTCCTTATAGTTATCTTGGAATTATGTTTTTCGACTCCGACTCGCCGAAGAACGACGGCACCCCTTTCTGGAGGAGCTGAGGTCGGGAAAGCCTGCTCGATCAATTTATCGGCGGGCTATAAAGTATCTTTAATGGTGGATTATGTATCGCCGGATGATATGCCGCCACCAGCAGGACTAATCAGCCCTCTGTCCACACTATCGGTAGACTGCTTCCGGAACTGCTTTTCGCGGCTTGCCAGGCGCTGCGAGACGCAAAAACAGACCTTACGGGGGGCTGTAAAATCGCCACTCTGCGCTGCTTCAGTCACAACCAGCATGCCGCTCCATAGAGTGAAGAGGCCCTAGTTCAATCCAGAGCAAGTTGTAGGCGCAGTATAAATACAGATGCGTTGCGATCCGTACCGGATACGTGGGTGATGTACTGAAAATCCGGTTGCAGCGCAAACTGCTCGTTCAAAGCGATCTGATAGGTCGCCTCATAGGTTGTTTCCGTATTTTGTCCGCGCAGCGCAGCGCTGGTCATGCCGATGCTCAAGTGATCGTCTGGGCGTGTGGCGATCGGGGAGGACATGTCGAAGCCTACGCTCAAGTGCCGAGGTACGGGGCTGTCGCTGCCGGGTGCCATACCCAGACGAAGGAAGGCACGCGTATGCCGGACACCGCTACCGTTGAGCGATTGCGATAGGTTGATGTAGCCGCCTGTGAGTGAAGTGGCGGCAATGATGGGGTTAGGTTGTCGATAGCGCCATAAACCGATGCCGATCTGGGTCGGTAGATTGTTTGCATAACCGTAATCGAGTTCGGCGATAGCGAGTGCTCCCTGGCCGATCGGTCCCATGCGCTGCGTTGGGTCGGCCTGAAACAGCCCCACATTCAGGGCGAAGGTGCCTTGGGTACGCCCGAAAACGATGCCGTATCCCGGTTCTGGATAAGTCGAGACGGGCAGGTTGCCGCTCAGGGTGGGATCCAGACCAAAAGAGGCATTCAGCAGAAGGCCAGCCGCGTCGGTGACATCGAACAAGGTATTGAGGTCGATCAGCCCGGCCTGGATGCTGTTGGCATGTGCCCAGGTTTGTCGGTACCAGGCGCTGTAAATTCGGGTGGCATCGGGGGCCTCGATATTCGAGGCTGTCTGGAAATCGCCTATGTAATTCGTGCTGGGTAGGCCACTGCGCACGCCCAGGAAGGAAATGTGAAGTTTGCCGTTGGCGGGTGCGGTGTCGTCACCGATGCGCGCATCCAGGGCCGCAAGCAACATACTGTCGTAAGTGGCGCCACTGCGCAGTGTGCCGTCAGGCGTGTCGACCGCCTCGTTGTTCCAGAGCAGGCTGGCATGATAGGTCGGATCGGCACCGGCTGCGCCAGCCGTCAAGGCGAGCGGTGCCAGGAATGTAGATGCCCATCGGTGTGTTTTTGGGCGCATATTTCTCTCAGTCATTGAATTTTTTCGAACCCTGGCGCCCCACGGGTCGCTGGTCTAGAGCGACCGTCAGGCAGTGGTGGCGTCAAGTCCGCGCAGTCTGGGCGTCGGGATTCGGAAGGGGTGGGTCGCGCGAAAGCGCTTTGACCGTTTGCTGGCAGATGCGTTTGAAGTTTCGGAAAGTTGCTTCGTCAATCCCACAGGCCGGATGCCTCCGATCGGCATAAATCATGCCCTTTGCGGTACCGTTGACGAACAGGGAACAAGCTAGAAACTGTTCGGTGCCAATCAGGCTGGCAACTTCCGACGGTAGCAGGTCCCAGGCCGCCTTTTGCTCGCGGCCCTTGAGCCAGAAAGCGGTGGGCTTTGCCATCAACCGGCAGAATAGATGCCCACCTTCGAGGCGCAGTCTGAATCGGTTGAAGTCCGGTTCGTAGTCGGTGCCGATGACGCTGTCCGCGATCAGCGAAGGGACAGGTTCGCCCTGCTGCTCCATACGGGCGAAAATGACCCGATTGAGGCCAAGACCGCGGTGCAGGACATAAATGCAGGATTCCAAAATGGCGGGGGCATCGTTTCGATTGAATGCCTCAAGGCGTCGTTCTACCCGCGCGCAGACGTCTGATTGGGGCGCCAGGCAAAACGCTGGTGGGCGGGGACGGATTTCCTGGAAAGGTACGTGCTTGAGCAGCGGGAGTGGCGCCAGGCCGTAGGTGTCGCAGTGTTCGTTGAACTCCTCGATGCACTCGTCCACAAGATCCGCGAGGCCGCTCTGATTCAGGCCGAGATAGCTCGCCATGAGCCGCAGATCGCTAATGAGCCCCTCGTTATTCCAACGTGAGACGGCGTGCCAGGCGACCTTGCCCGCCAGCATGACGCCTAGTGCGCGTGGTTCCAGTGCATTCGTGGGTTCCAGGGCGCGGCAGAGCAGTTCGGGCATCTTCCAGGCTTCTGCCAGCGTGCGTCCGGCATCCTCGATACCCGTGCCGAACACGATGTATTCTGCTTCCTGAGCTTGGACGCCTGGCTGCCCTAGCAGGTTGCTCAGTGTTTCCATTTCGGTGGGACTGACCGCCCAGAGCGCGAGCATGCCCAATGGGAACAGCAGAGAGGCCAGAGCCACTTCGCCGGGTTCCAGGTCGCGACGTTCGCGTGCGACGGCTAGTCCGAGCATGCCACCGAGAGCGGCGTGCCCCATGAGCGCGTGATAATGTTCGCGCGGCCCATCGCTGAAATGTTTGTCCGCTATGGGCAGGCTCTTGGCCAGATCCTGGACCGTCGTGACGCCAAGCATCATGGCGGCCTGGCGGAGATTGTTGATCGGGTTGTCCAGGTGGCGATGCCGGATGTGCGTGGCGTGGTAGATCACTGCAGCCGCGAGGGCAGGGTCGGTGGCGATCGCACGCCCAAGCTGTTTGGACGACAGGTTTTCGTCGGCGCCCAGGATTTGCAAGCGATCGACGGTGTCGGCCAGGCACGGGAATTCGGGTTTCTGCATGGGCTTATTGTCCTTATTTCTCCATGGCTTCTAAGCGGCACCTCAAGCAAAAGCCTACATCACGGGTCCGGGTTTCGCTATGATGCAGGACTGATACCTTAACCTTTTCGGCTCGGAACAATAATCAATCGGCATTGGGGCGTCACCAGGGGTTTTTGTGTGAATACCATCATCGGTTCCATTATCGTCATCGGCTGTGTGATCGGCGGCTATATCCTGTCGCACGGCCATCTTGCCGCACTATTTCAGCCTTACGAGTTGCTCATCATTGCCGGTGCCGCCTTCGGGGCGTTCATGATTTCCAACCCGATGAGCCTGGTGATGAAGACCATCAAAGGCGTTCCCAGCCTGTTGGGCGGGTCGAAATATGGCAAGGCGATCTACCTCGACCTGCTGACCCTGATGTATGACCTTTTTACCAAGGCGCGCAAGGAAGGGCTGATGGCTGTGGAATCGGATATCGAGGAGCCCGAGAACAGCGAAATTTTTACAAAATATCCCAAAATCACAAAAAATCATCACGCACTTGAATTCATTGTGGACTATATGCGCCTCATCGTTTCCGGTGGCATGAATCCATTTGAGCTGGATAACCTGATGAGTCTGGAACTGGAGACACATCATCAGGAGTCGCATCAGACACCCAATGCGCTGACACGGGTTGCTGATGGCCTACCCGGATTCGGTATCGTGGCTGCGGTCATGGGCGTAGTCATTACCATGGGCAGCCTGGACAAGCCTCCCCAGGTTATCGGTGAACACGTGGCTGCAGCGCTCGTGGGAACGTTTCTGGGCATCCTTTTGGCTTATGGCTTTGTTGGCCCTCTCGCAATAGCCCTCGAACACCGCGCGCAGGAGGAAGCCAACTTTTTCGAATGCATCAAGACCTGCATTCTTGCGCAGGTGCAGGGCTACAGTCCTCAGATCGCTGTCGAGTTTGGGCGTAAGGCGATGTATGCAGCGGTCCGCCCGAGCTTTCAGGAGCTTGAGGAACATCTCAAGGGAAGCAGAAACTAGGTTTCCGCCCTATGGACGACAAAAAACAGCCAATCGTCATCAAGAAAGTCTTCAAGGGCCACGGCCACCATGGCGGAGCCTGGAAGGTGGCCTATGCCGATTTCGTGACGGCGATGATGGCCTTTTTCCTCTTGATGTGGTTGCTTGGGTCTACGTCCAAGTCGCAGCAGCAAGGTATCTCGAATTTTTTCAAGCACCCCAGCGCTATCCAGGGACCTGGTGGTGCCAGTACCAGCATGATCAAGCTGGGCGGTACCAAGGATATGCCTACGGGGCCTACCCAGATGCATAGTATCGGCGGTTCGCGGGCACCGACTCAGGAGGAAATCCGGCGAGCAGCCGAGGAAAAGGAGCGCCAGCGGATGCAGACGCTGGAGGTTGAGTTGCGCAAGGCGATCAATCGCAGTCAGGCGTTGCGCCCGTTCAAGGATCAGTTGCTGATCGACATCACTCCTGAGGGTCTGCGTATCCAGATCGTGGATAAAGAGAACCGGCCAATGTTCGACCTGGGCAGTGATGTATTGATGCCGTATGCACGCGCGATCCTGGAGAGGATCGGAGATTTTCTCAATCACGTGCCGAATAAGATCAGCATTACCGGCCATACCGACGCGCATCAGTTCCTCAATGCGAATATGAGCAACTGGGAACTGTCCACCGAGCGTGCGAATGCGGCGCGTCGTGCATTGATTGCCGGTGGTATGGACAAGGGCAAGGTGGCGCGCATCGTCGGCTTGGGCGATACGGTATTGTTCGACAAGAAAAATCCGCTCGCGGCCGTGAATCGGCGCATCAGTATCATCGTGCTGAACAAGCAGACTGAAGAGGCGATGGCCAAAGGTGATGCCTATCTCACAGGCGCGCAGACATCCACGGTTCAAACAGCTTCTGCGCCCGTTGCCGCGCCCGTACCTACACCGCCGCATCCGTGAGTTCTGGAGGAGGTTCCGGCACGCGGCTTGGGTTGCCGCGCAGCGTGGTGGTGCTGGGTGCCGTTTCCTTCCTGAACGATGCGGCATCGGAAATGATCACGCCACTGTTGCCGCTGTTCCTGACCATGACACTGGGGGCCGGGCCGGTGGTTGTGGGGCTTATCGAAGGCGTGGCCGAGGCTACCGCCAGCCTGCTCAAGCTGGTTTCCGGCCGGCTAGCGGATCGTGGGATTCCCCCCAAACGATTGCTGCTCGGCGGTTATGGCATTTCCAACGCAGCCAGACCCTTGATCGGGTTGGCCTTCGGTTGGACCTGGGTTTTGGCCCTGCGTTTTTTCGATCGTGTCGGCAAGGGCATACGCACTTCGCCGCGGGATGCCGTGATCGCTGCCGCGAGCGGCGACGACCGACGAGGCCACGCCTTTGGGTTCCATCGAGCGATGGATAACGCCGGAGCGGTCGTCGGCCCCTTGTTGGCCTTTGCGCTGCTCGGTCTGCAAGTTCCCCTGGGACATGTTTTCCTAGCTTCGGTCGTGCCCGGTCTGCTGGTTATCGGTCTGCTGGTGTTCGGACTCCGTGGGCATGAAACCACCTTGGCGCCCGCGGCTGCCACACCACCGCCCAGCCTGCATTGGCGGGATCTCGACAGCCGCCTTAAGGGACTGCTGCTGGCTGCAGGCGGTCTTGCGCTTGCCGCCGTGCCGGAGGTGTTTTTGGTTCTATGGGCGCAGTCGCGCGGTCTGCACGTGGTGTGGGTGCCGCTGATCTGGGCGGCTGCAAGTCTAGTGAAGAGCCTGCTGTCCTGGCCCGCGGGTGCGCTGTCCGATCGCGTCGGCCGGGTGCCCGTCGTGCTTACGGGCTGGACGCTGCGGGTTATCCTGCTCGTCCTGTTGGCGCATGCCGGCGAACAGACCGGCGTGATCTGGGCGTTGTTTCTAGGGTACGCCGGGGCTCTGGCGCTGACCGAGGGAGCCGAGCGCGCGCTGATCGGCGACCATGCACCGGCACGCCTCAAGGGCACCGCCTTCGGTTTGTACCATCTGCTGACCGGGGCGCTGGCGTTGCCTGGCGCGGTGCTTTTCGGTGCGGTCTGGCAGGGATTCGGCGAGATGGCCGCCTTCCATCTGGCGGCGGTACTTACGGGGATTGCTGCTTTGGGCATGCTGTCTGTATTGCGCAGGGGTTGAACGAAGGTGCACGCCTGGCTGCAGATTATCGTTGCCTGGGTGGCGGATCACCCTGAACTCGCCTGGGGGGTGGTATTCCTGATCGCCCTGGGGGAGTCACTTGCCGTGGTCGGCCTGTTGATACCGGGTAGTGCCATCATGTTCGCCATCGGCGCACTCGTCGCAGCTGGGGCATTGAATCTTTGGACCACGCTTGCGGCGGCGGCTGTGGGTGCGGTGGTCGGGGACAGTCTGAGCTACTGGCTGGGTTATCACTATTGCGACCATGTTCGCGACATGTGGCCGTTTCGTAAACACCCGCAATGGTTGCAGACCGGCGAACGCTTCATTCAGCGGCACGGTGGCAAGAGCGTTTTGTTCGGTCGCTTCGTTGGGCCGGTGAGGCCCATCGTCCCGGTGGTGGCCGGGATGATGCGTATGTCGCCGCGCCGCTTCTTATGGGCCAACCTGCTGTCGGCGCTGCTCTGGGCGCCGGCCTACATGGCCCCCGGCATCGGCTTCGGTGTGGCCTTTGATCTGTTCAGCAGGATCACATTGCGTCTGGCGCTGTTGTTCGGCTTGCTGGTGGGCTTGATGTGGCTCACCGGATGGGCCATCCATCGGATGCATGGCTGGCTGGTGCCGCGTGCTAACGCGACGCTGGCGCTGCTCGTGGCGCAGCGTGAGCAGCGTCCCTGGTTGGGACGTTTTGCCGGCTTGTTGATTGATCCGAGGTCGCCCGATCTCGGCGCCCTCGCAGCGGCATTGGTCGTGGTTGCCGGAGCTGCCTGGGGCTTGCATGAACTGGCCGGAGACCGTGTCTGGTCCCAGGCCGATCAGGCCATCTACGGGTATCTGGCCAAGGTTCGCTCGCCGTGGGGCGACCATGTCATGCAGTGGCTGGGCGGGTTGGGTACCTCTGCTTCCCTGGCGGCGGTAACGCTTTGGGGTGGCTTGTGGTTGGCCCTGGGTCGGCGGCGGCGCCTGCTTTTCTACTGGCTGGCTGCTGCCTTGGTAGGCGTGGTCCTGCAGACATTGGAGACCGGGCTGATGTCGGTCTTGACGGTGCGGCTCAGCGCCGGCGCTGCCTGGCAGGTTTCTCTATACGGTCTGCTCGCCATGCTTGCGGCACGGCGAATGCGAGGGGACTTGCGCTGGCTACCCTATTCGTTGGCCGGATTGATCTTGGCGGCAAGCGGGTTGGCACGTGTGTATCTGGGCAGCGAAGGTTTTTCGGCTTGGCTTGGCGGCGCATTGCTGGGTGTTATCTGGGTGACCCTGGTCGGGGTTGCCTGTCTGACCCATGTCGGGCCGGAGCGCCCGGTCCGTGGTTTGCTGCCGGGAGCCATCGGCGCAGCTTTGCTCGGACTGGTGCTTGGTTTTCACCCACAATTGCCCCACTCGCCACCGGTCATACCCAAACATCCCAGGCCGGAGCAGGTGGAAACGGATTGGTGGCAGGCAGGGTGGCACCGCCTGCCGGCGTATCGTGTCCGCCTGGACGATGATCGTGGAGAACCGCTGAATATCCAGTGGGCGGGGAGTCTCGGGCAGATCATGAGTTTGCTGGTTGCTGCCGGTTGGCAACCGCCCCCGCCGCTTCGGCTGGGCGATGCGTTGAACTGGCTGCTGCCGGGGACACAGCGAAATTTGCCATTGCTGCCCCGCCTGAACGATGGGCGGAGACCTGCGCTGGTACGCATACACGCGCTGGAATCCGGTGCCGGTGGTAATAGTGAACTGGTACTGCGTTTGTGGCCGAGCGGAGTGCGGCTTGCCGATGGCCGTCCCGTGTGGATCGGCAGTCTGCGCAAGCGCCGCCTGCTCGCCCCCTTGGGGCTGTTGCTGTTGCCGCGTTACGGGGAGGCGGCCGTGACGACAACACCCTGGTTGGCCGGAGGTGGCCTGGAGTCACGGGTGGTCTATCGGCAGACGGAGAATGGGCACATCGCGGTGTTGTTGCTGCGTGGAGTGACTACCCGCTGATTGAGGATCCACATGTGGCTTGGCAGCGACGCACCGCCTGTCATACAGTGAAGTATTACCCACCGTCCGAGGCACAATCCACCATGCCGCACACGCACGATTCCCATGGCGATTGCGAACATGATCATGAGCATGATCATGGCGGTAGCGGGCACCACCATCGTCACCACGTGCCTTCCGATCGCAAGCGCCTGCTGGCTGCCCTGTTGCTGACCGGTGGTTTCATGGTGGTCGAGGCAGCTGGCGGTTGGTGGTCGGGTTCGCTGGCCCTCTTGGCGGATGCGGGGCACATGCTGACGGATACCTTTGCCCTGGGCCTGGCATGGATGGCCGTAGGCGTGGCGCGCCGCCCGCCGGATCGTGATCGGACTTACGGCTATCACCGCTTCGAGGTGCTGGCGGCCTTCGTCAATGGGCTGGTGTTGCTGGTGGTCGTGGGGGGCATCTATTATGAGGCGGCGCTCCGCCTGTTTCGTCCGGAACCGGTAGCGGCCGGCGAGATGCTGGTCATTGCCTTCATCGGTCTGCTGGCCAATATCGCGTCCTTCGCGCTGCTGCATGGTGGCCAGCACGAACACGAGCACGCCAATCTCAATCGCCGTGCGGCGCTGTTGCACGTGGCGGGCGACCTGCTGGGTTCCGTCGCTGCGATCATTGCTGCCCTGGTGATTCTCGCTACCGGCTGGATGCCCATCGACCCATTGTTGTCACTGTTGATCGGTTTGCTGATCCTCAGGAGCACATGGGCAGTGATTCGCGAGAGCGGGCAGGTGTTGCTCGAGGCGGCACCGTCTGACATGGACGTGGCGGAACTGAGCTCGGTGCTGCAGCACGAGGTTCCGGGCGTGCTCGACGTGCATCACGTGCATGTCTGGTCGTTGACGCCGGAACGACCGTTGTTGACCTTGCACCTACGCACCTCTCCAGACTGCGATTCGGAACGAATGTTGGCTGCCGTCAAGCGTCTGCTCGCGCAACGTTATGGCATCACCCATTCGGCTGTGCAGATCGAGTCCGGAGCATGTCCGGACGACGACCCGGAACATGCTGGCCACGTACATGCCTGCGGCTGATTAGGCCTAGTGTCGTGAAAATGCCTGCGGCTTGAGAGGTCCGGCGAAGGCGTAGTAGCGGCGCAGAGTTACGCCGAGTCGCTTGAGTTCGAAGCTGCCCAAGGGGCGGTAGCTCACGAATAGACGGCTCAGTTCCCCTGGGCGTGGGTCATGTCCGATGTAGATCCCGACCGTACTCGTTGTCGGTAGGCGCTGCCAGGCGAGATAAGCACTGCCCGAACCGACCTCGAAGGGATCATAGGTCGCCGGCCGGCCCTTCATGTAGAAGGCGAGTACGCTCGCAATCTTGTAATCTGAACCGACGATCCAGGGGGCACGTCCATCCTGCGTTTCCTTGTGCCGCAACTCGTCAACCCAATGTGCCAGCGGACGTCGGTCAAGGGGGAAGGTCAGGGGGTAATTTGGATACGGGATGAGCGGGTGCGCGACTTCTATATGTGCGTACAGCGAGACAACTGCAGCGAAACCGACAGTGATGACGGCAAGCCAGCGCAATAAACGCAGCCGGTGATGAATCATCCCAGCCAGTAAGCCACCTGCTAGCGGGAGGCCTGTTACATACGCGGGGGCGCTCCAATTGGGGCCGCTACTCTGCAGGAAGCTGGCAGCACCGAACAGCCCAAAGGTCAATAAGGCGGGGAATAGCAGAAACGGACGAATTTCGGCTGGTGCCAAACGGTTGCTTTCATCTCCTCCAGGTGGTCGGCGCAGCCAAGCGTAGCCGATGGCAACCGCCACGAGTATGAACACGAGTGGGGTTAATACACCCGCCTGTCCCAAAAGGTATTGCCCAAAGGTGGCGATGCCGGTTGCGTGATCATGGGCGCCAGCTGCGGGGCCGAAACCCTGCTTTAGGTGAAAGATGATGGAATCGAGGTTATTGCGGTATTCCCACAGGATCATGGGAAGTGAAACTACCACTGAAATAACAAGTGCCAGCCAGGGTTTTGCCGACTTCAAACTACGTCGTCCGCGTGCAGTAGCGAGCAGGGCGAGCAGGAGCGCGAGATAGAGCACGATCATGGGGAATTTACTGAGCATCCCAAGCCCGGCACTGACGCCGACCGCCAGCCAATCTACGAGACGGCCGTATTCGAGCGCACGTAGTGTCAGCAGGATGGTAGAGGCCCAGAAGAACAGTAGCGGGGTGTCAGGGGTGCTGATCATGTCGCCAACCGCAAACAGTGGCGTGGTGACCGTTAGTACGAGTGCCCATAAACCGGCCCGGGAATTGCGCCAGTACGCCTTGCCCAACAGGTAGATCATCCAGGCCAGGGTGACGGCCAGGATGCCCGGCATCAGGCGTACGCCCAATGGGTTGGTGCCTACCAATCTAGTGCCGGCATAGATGAGGTACGCGATCATAGGCGGGTGGTCGAAGTACCCCCAGGCGAGATGGCGCGACCACTGCCAGTAGTAAGCCTCGTCGAAGGTAAGCGGTGTCTGCGAGGCGAACAACACGCTGAGTATGCCGGCGCTAACCAGCAGGATGACCACCCAGCTTTGCGCAATTAGCTCGGCCGGTCTTGGTAGTCCCGCAGGCAGCTCCTCGTCACCGGCTGGGAACGCCCAGCGCCGGCTGCCGTAGAAATTCCACAAGCTCGCGGTCACCACGCCCAGGACCAGCGCTATCTGCTCGATAGTAACCGCGTGGACGAGCGCAGCCCACCAGCCGCCGTTGGTAGGCGGTGGCAGACTGACGATGAATTCGAACAGCAGGCTGCGCAATACGAAACCGATCATGCTGACTGCGAGGAATACACTCATGCGTGCGTGCCGGCGTCGTTCGCGGAAGGTCCATAATCGATTGAGTGCGAAGTTGAAACGTGCAGCGATGACGAAGGACAGTGTCTGCGCGAAGAATCCTCCCAGTGTCGGACCGAGTGTCTTGAGCCCGATGTACCAATAGCCAAGTGCGAACATGGCCGAGTCGACGGCCATGCCGAGCAGGCCGATAAGGCCGAACTGCAGATAGCCGACCAAGCGCGGAAAGCGATTACGGTAAAGTGTGGCGAGTTGGACTAGGTAGGCGAGAATGACGGCACTACCGAGCTTGCTGACGCCGTGTGTGCGGTCGCGAAAGACGAAAGGTACCTCAGTCACACGCGCTTGGGGCAGGCGTGCGAACAGTTCTAGCCCGATCTTGTAACCGCGAGGGACGAACTCCATACCCTCGAGCACTTCCTTGCGTAAGGCGAAGAACCCCGATGTGGAGTCTCGGATCGGGGTCAGTGGGCGGGCCATCCAGCAGGCACCCCGCGAAATGATACGGCGCTTGAGTGGCCAGCCTTCCGTGCCGCCGCCGCTGACGTAGCGGCTGGCGATCGCGACATCCGCACCTTTGCGGACTGCGGCCAGCAATTCAGGCAAAAGTTCGGGGGGATGTGAAAGGTCGGCGTCCATGACAGCTACTACATCCCCGCTGGCAGCTGCGAAACCGGCGGAAACGGCCTTGGCGAGACCCTTGTCGGTGGTACGCGTGATCACGCGTACTCGGTCGCCGGCCCGGCGTGCTGTGGCCTCCGCCTCCATTGCAGCAGCGGTGCCGTCGGGGGAGTCGTCGTCGACGATCAGCAGCTCCGCCGGTTCGGGGATTTGCCCGAATGCATCGAGTGTGCGTTGGAGCAGGGCTGCGGCGTTGTCGCGCTCGTTGTAGGTGGGAACGATGACCGACAGCATGCGGCTATGGGGCTTTTGCGTCTGGCGCGACTGTTTCTGCCGCAGCAACGGGCTCCGGGCGCGGGGCGGTTGCCAGGAAATCCTCCGCAAGCGCGCGATAAATGGGTTTCGGGCAGACTAGACGCGAGGTGCCGTAGGCAATGAAGGCCGTAGCCATCAAAGGAATGAGCAGGTCGTTATTGTGCGTCATCTCCATCACGATGACGAACGCGGTAATGGGGGTTTGTACTACGCCAGCAAAATAGGCCACTGTGCCGAGCAAAACCATGGCCGCGAGTTCGGTATGTGGGAACCAATGCGCAAGGTGTGCGCCAAGTCCGGCACCAGTGGCTAAGGAGGGGGCGAAGATGCCGCCGGGTATGCCGCTCCAGTAGGAGATAGCGGTCGCCAGCAGCTTGAGGTATGGGAATGTGTCATTGACGGCTTCGGTATGCTGCACCAGTCCCTTCGCGGCCTCATAGCCAGAGCCGTATGTCAGACCACCCGATGCTAGTCCGATGAACGCGATGCCGAGGCCGCAAATGCCGGCGACGATGAGTGTGTGGCGTTTGTAGATGGGCCTCAGCCAACGTTGTCCGCGGATCAATAGTGTGCTGAACAGCCCGCCGAGCAGTCCTCCGGCGACCCCGCATACCAAGACTGGGAGCAATCCGGTTCTGACTGAAACATTGGCGGGCACGACACCAAGATAGGTGTAGTTACCGAGTAGGGCGATTGAGGTGATACCAGCCAACAACACTGCGGTAATTAGCGTTCCGCTGGTTCTTTCCTCGAAAGAGCGACTCATTTCCTCGATCGCGAAAAGTATTCCGGCCAGCGGGGTGTTGAACGCAGCAGCAATACCGGCAGCGCCGCCGGCCAGTATCATCCCGCGATCCATATAGTGAAACGGAAACCTTCCTAGGCGCCCCAGGCTGAAGAGCACGGCAGCGCCGATGTGCACGGTTGGTCCTTCACGTCCGATCGAGGCACCGCTTAACAGGCCGAGCAGAGTCAGGATGATCTTGCCGAAGGCGATACGCCAAGACAGCATGCGTGCACGCACGGATTCTTCGTGGATATCGAGCGCGGCGATACATTGTGGGATACCGCTGCCTTCCGCTCCCTGAAACCAGCGCTGGGTGATCCAGGCGGCCAACATGATCAACCCGGGCGTGACGACCAGCGGCAAGAAGGGCGAGATGGCCACCAGATGTCGAAAGAGCGCGTTGGCATAATCAGCCGCGCTGGCGAAGAAGCTTGCAACCACGCCGACCAGCACCGCACCGACCCAAAAAATCAGCCGAATACGCCAGCCGTCAGGGGCGAGGCGGCCAAGGGTCGATTGCACGAGCCGTCTGAACATGGAGCCTATGGATGGAAACGGTGCGGATGAATGCGGCCCCCAGACAGCAGTGGCCGCGAAAAGTCGCTTATTGTTGTGTATGCGCCTCCCGAACGCAAGGCAAGCGCACCCGGTGGCGTCCATACCCAGTGTGCTTATAAGATGTCGCACCATCATTCATGAAGCACAGCAGGAAGATATGGAACGGATACGCGTCGGCATTGTTGGCGGCACCGGGTACGGTGGCATTGAGCTCATGCGTTTGTTGCTCTCGCACCCGCAGGCAATGCTGCATTGCTTGGTATCGCGAAGTGAAGCCGGTCGCCGGGTCGATGCTGTGTTCCCACATCTGCGCGGACATACTGACCTGATGTTCGAGGCTGAGGAGACGGCAGACCTGACATCCTGCGACCTGGTTTTTTTCGCTACCCCTAACGGGGTCGCCATGCGGCAAGTGCCCGTGCTGTTGGAGAACGGTGTCCGGGTTATCGATTTGGCCGCTGACTTCAGGTTGCGCGACCCGGATCTGTGGGCACGTTGGTACGGTGAACCACATGCCTGTCCCGAGCTGTTGCAGGATGTGGTCTACGGTTTGCCGGAGTTAAATCGCGATGCGCTGCGCGATGCCCGTCTGGTTGCGAACCCAGGTTGCTACCCAACTGCGGTGATCCTGGCGTTTCTGCCGTTGCTGCGTAGTGGAGCGGCCCCGTTGGGTGCGCTCATTGCAGATGCCAAATCCGGCGTCAGTGGTGCCGGCCGGCGAGCCGTCGTGGGTAATTTGCTGGCGGAGCTAAGTGAAAACTTCAAAGCGTACGGAGTTTCAGGGCATCGCCATCTGCCCGAGATAAAGCAGGCTCTCGATGCAGTGGCCGGCCAGACGCGCGAGTTGCTTTTCGTTCCGCATGTTGTGCCGATGATTCGAGGTATTCACGCGACCTGCTACGCTCAGGTCGCGCCTGATATCGACGTGCAGGCCTTATATGAAGAAACTTATCAGAGGGAGCCTTTCGTCGATGTTCTTCCTCAAGGATCACATCCAGAAACGGCGAGCGTGCGCGGTGTTAATCTTTGCCGCATTGCGTTGCATCGGCAAAGTGAGTCTGGTCATGTGATCGTGCTTTCCGTCATCGATAACTTAGTTAAAGGGGCCGCCGGTCAAGCCGTGCAGAATATGAATCTGATGTTTGGGCTGCCCGAGGATACCGGTCTCCGATATGCACCGGTGGTGCCTTGAGCAGAATGCGCCGTCCGGTGAGCAAAGGTTATGAACTACGCGTGCACCACCCCGTACGTAAGCGTCTGGGGTTTGCGCTTGCGGCCGTGGCGTTGGTGATAGCAGGTGTAGGCTTGTACCTGGCTGGATATAGGGCTTCTGGCATGGTGGCGGGGCACATGCGCAGCGAACTTTCGCAGCTTCGGACACAGGTTTCTTATTTGCAGAAGCGCAACAGCGCATTGCTCGACAAGAGTGCCCAGCTGGGACGCGCCGGCGAGATCGATCGCGAAGCGATGCGACGCGTACAAGCAATGCTCAATCAGATGCAGGGGAAGTTGGCCGACCTGACGGAAGAGGTTTCATTTTACCGTAGTATCGTCTCGCCGCATAAACTCAAGCCCGGATTACACCTACAGCATTTCCAGATAACGGGTGGACAGAGCAAGCAATACCGGTACCGTTTGGTGCTGACTCAGGTTCAGGACAAGCACCGGGTGGTCAAGGGTAAGATCGCGGTGCAGATACTGGGGCAGATGGGTGGCAAGGCAAAGACACTGGATCTGAACCAGATGGGCGCAGGGACTATGGATTTTTCGTTCCGTTACTTTCATGCCTTCAGCGGAGGGTTCGCCTTGCCGGCCGGGTTCACACCTGAGCAAATCGATATTCGGGTGACGCCGTTTACCCGGCATGTGGCCGGCGTCGAGCAGAAAGTATCCTGGAAGCAGGCTACGAGCATGGAGGGTTAGCTCATGTTGGGAGGCAAAAAGAAGTTGCAAGCCGTGAAGGTGGATACCTTGATTGGCAAAGGTACCGTCATTACGGGTGGAGTCAGCTTCGTGGGCGGATTGCATATTGATGGACGCGTCCAGGGCAACGTAACAGCGGGCGATACCAGTGGGACGATGTTGGTGCTCAGCGGCAACGGTGCTATCGAAGGTGAGGTGCATGCCCCGAACATCGTGCTCAACGGTTCGGTTGACGGCGACGTCCATTCGTCAGAGCATCTGGAACTGGCGGCGAATGCGAAGATCAGGGGGGATGTTTACTACAATCTCCTTGAGATGGCTGTGGGTGCCGAAGTCAACGGTAACTTGGTGCATCGGAAGGGCGGAAAGCCTCAGCTCGAGGATCGTCGAGAGGCTACTGAGCAGCCTGAGAATACAGTGGATTCTTGACTAAATTAGTCAACTTAAGATAGCGTTGTTTCCCGTGATGGGAAACGCTGCGATGGAGGGAAGCGTTCATGAGTATCGAAACTGCCGAAACCACGATGCCCGATCCGCTCTTGTTTACCGATTCTGCGGCTCGCAAGGTCAAGGAACTCATCGATGAGGAAAACAACCCGAATCTCAAATTACGGGTGTTTGTAACCGGCGGGGGGTGCTCCGGTTTCCAATACGGATTCACATTCGACGAAAACATCGGTGATGGCGACACCACCGTTGAGAATGCCGGTGTGACCTTGTTGATCGATCCCATGAGTTATCAGTATCTGGTGGGTGCCGAGATCGATTATACCGAGGGGTTGGAGGGGGCTCAGTTTGTCATTCGCAACCCCAATGCCACGACCACCTGCGGTTGTGGTTCGTCCTTCTCGGTTTAAGGTAGTCCAGTAGACGCTATTCAGGACACGGCGAGGCGATTCGTTTTTTTCGTGGGCTTCGCTGTGTCTTCATTAGGCGGAATAGCTTGCGCCTGGGTAGATGGCACCAAGAATCACGGGGTGTCTTGCCCCGGTCACTGAGGGCAGGTTACCCGGGAATCCTTTCAGTGTGCGGTCTGCCAGCCAGGCGAAGGCCGTTGCTTCCACCCAGTCCGGTGCAATGCCGTACGTTTCCGTCGACTCCACGGTGGCGGGTGCCAATAATGCCGACAAGCGTCGCATCAGATGTTTGTTGTGAACCCCGCCGCCACACACCAGCATGCGGTCGCATTTTGAACTGTGCGCGTGGATGGCGTCGGTAACGCTGCGGGCCGTGAGTTCGGTTAGCGTGGCCTGAATGTCGGCTGGAGCAAGTTCGGGCCCTGCGGCCAGCTGCCTCTGGAGCCAAGCCTCGTTGAAGTACTCGCGTCCAGTGCTCTTTGGCGGCTGTGCCATGAAATATGGATCGGTAAGCATCCTGTCGAGCAAGTTTTGATCGATGTGTCCACTGGCTCCCCACTCCCCCGCATGATCGCAGGGTCGATCAAGATGCCGAAGGGCATGCAGGTCGAGTAGCACATTGCCTGGGCCTGTATCGAAGCCTGTTACGTCGTGATCCGCGTCGCTCGGGAGCAGGGAGATATTGGCCATGCCACCAAGGTTGAGAACGACCCTGGCTTCATGCGCCTGGCGAAGGTATGCCCGATGGAATGCCGGTACGAGTGGGGCGCCTTGCCCGCCGGCCGCCATGTCGCGTCGACGGAAGTCTGCTACCGTCGTAATTCCGGTGACTTCGGCGATCACGTTGGGATCACCCAGTTGCATCGTAAACGACGTGGGCAGAGCTGGACGGTGCCATAGGGTCTGACCGTGACTGCCGATTGCGTGAATCTCATCGGGCTTTGTGTGAGTTCCCGTCAGCAGGTCGAGCGCCGTCTGTCCGAAAAGCTTGCCCAGGCGGGAATCCAGCATACCCAGGCGATCCAGGTCGATGGTTTGCGGCGAGGCGATCATCTCCAGGATTTCACGACGCAACTCGCCCGGCATGGGCCTGGTTGTTGCCGATATGTGTTGTATCAAGTCGTCGTCTATTGAGACGAGTACGGCGTCAACGCCGTCCAGACTGGTGCCTGACATCAGGCCGATATAAAACCGTTGCATCTACGGAGTCGGCCCGTTCATGGCGATTGCGGTATTGCGATATGTCGTCAGCATGGCGACCAATGGCTGCGCTCGAGCCTGGAAGTCGCTTAAGTCGCTGGTAGGCAACGGTTGGGCTGCAGGCAGCACGACGGTCAGAGGATTGCGGTGCACGCCGTCAACGCGAAACTCATAGTGTAGATGTGGTCCAGTGGCTAGCCCCGAGCGGCCGACATAGGCGATGACCTGCCCTTGCCGTACATGAGTGCCGGCTTTGAGCCCATGTGCAAAACGCGATAGATGCCCGTAGACCGTGCTGTAATGCTGGCCGTGGCGTAGTACGACGACACGGCCGTAGCCACCCTTCCACCCGATGAAGACGGCCTTCCCATCTCCGGAAGCACGCACGGGTGTGCCGATGGGGGCAGCATAATCCACCCCCTTGTGAGCGCGTATTCGGTTCAAGATCGGGTGTTTGCGCATGCCGAAGCGTGAGCTGATTCGGGTAAACGCCACTGGGGTGCGTAGGAACGCTTTGCGGAGGTTGTTGTGTCCGTCCGGAGAGTAATAGTCGGCATGGCCGTTCCGTCTATAACGGATCGCCACATGGCGTCGCCCTTGTGTGGTGAATTCCGCAGCCTGAATGTGCCCTTCGCCCGCCTTTTCGCCACTCGCGTTGTAGAGTGCTTCCAGTACCACAGTGAAACGGTCGCCCGGCCGTAGATCCTGCGCAAAATCGATGTCCCACCCAAAGATCTCAGCCATTTCCATGATTTGGGCGTTGGATAGACCGGCTTTTTGTCCGTCAATGAACAAGGACTCTCTGATGACCCCGTGTACTTGGGTCAGTCGGTGTTCGTAATGCCGTTCTATGGTGTAGGGGCGATAGGCATTGCCATTGCGAAGGAAACGGGTGAACGTCGTGTCTCCACTGGGCATGTCCAGGCGTTGTAGCGTTCCATGCTTGATGGCGATTTCAATTTTCTGCCCGGGCCTTAGCCGGCTAAGTCGTTCATCTGCTGTATCGGCCTTTATGAGCAGAGAGGTGGCATCACCCATGCCCACCTGGGCCAATAGGGAAGTGAGAGTGTCTCCGCGGCGCACATCCAGGGCGATGGTTTTGAGTTTGCCCTCCGTGTGGGCCCGGGGTTGCGCAGGTTTTTGGGTATCAGAATTTGGTGGGAGCGCCAGTGGAATGTAGTGGCGTGCGGTTGCCTTGGGTTTTTCGATATGATCGACGGCTTTGTTGGAGTGTGTCAGTTTGTTGCCGATGCTTGCGTCTGAATGTGTGGCTGTGGCGATTGCGATCGCTACCATGCAGATCGTTGCCACGAGCAGCGTGTAGCGCAGATATCGGCGGCGGCGAGGCTTGCGCCGATCGACAAGGTATTTGAAGTCCTGCCCGCGCACCGTCTGGTATCTCCATGCAGCATGGGGTTGGAAGCAACATAAACGGGTGGTGGCGGCGGGTCAATGATGGCCATATGATTGGAGTGGTTTATGAAGAAGGTCTCGGTGGAAAAGGCTTTGGCCGAGTTGAGCCGGGGGGTAGAAGAGATTCTGCCGGGCGAGGATCTGGTCAATCTGTTGAAAGAAGATCGGCCACTCAGGATAAAGGCTGGGTTTGACCCCACGGCACCTGACCTACACCTGGGGCACGTGGTGCTGCTTAACAAGCTTCGCCAATTTCAGGAACTCGGGCACGAGGTCCTGTTTCTGATTGGCGACTTCACGGGGATGATCGGTGACCCTACTGGCAAGAGCGCGACCCGCCCTCCATTGACGCGCGATCAGGTCGCGGCCAATGCCCGAACCTACGAAGAACAGATCTACAAAATACTCGACCCATCCAGAACAACCGTGATGTTCAATTCGTCATGGATGGGAGAGATGAGCGCAGCCGATCTTGTTGCCCTAGCGGCCAAGCATACCGTCGCGCGGATGCTCGAGCGGGATGATTTT